>JAVVHL010000013.1:0-18545 GCA_032249575.1 Candidatus Calditenuis sp.
CCGTAAACCCGACGGAAGGGGAGAGGGCGAGATATGAGGTGCGAGAGGTGCGGTAGGGAGGAGGTACTTCCCTTCAAGTGCGCCTATTGCGGCCGATATCACTGCGCCGAGCACAGGCTCCCGGAGGCCCACGACTGCGAGTTCCTGCATCAGGCCCGATCGCCGGTCGAGATCAAGGCGATGGAGGAGAGGGCCCAGGAAGCGGCCGCCAAGAAGCTGTCCTCGGTCCTCTCCGTTAGGATCACCGCCTCCGAGGCCCTTCACCTTTCCGTGGGAGCCTTGTTGGTGGCAGGCGTCGGAGCTACGCTCTTCAACGTCAACCTCCTCGGTCCCGTTTACGCTGCAGCGGCCGTCGTCGCCTTCGTGGCTTCATTCCTGGTCCACGAGCTCGCCCACAAGTTCGTCGCCATCGGTTACGGGTACATCGCGGCCTTCAGGATCTCGCCGATAGGAGCACTCATAACGGCGATCTCGATACTGTCCCCGCTGAAGGTGATAGCGCCAGGTGCGGTCAACATCTACGGCTCACCGAACTACAGGGCCTATGCGAGGGTAGCGGCGGTCGGTCCGCTGACCAACACGGTGATCTCGGCGGCCTTTTACGCCATCGCTTTCGCTTTGACGGCGTTCAAGGCTGACATCCAGCTCACCCACCTCAGCTTCACGGTGGCGAGGATCAACGCGCTGCTTGCCTTCTTCAACCTCCTCCCGTTCGGGCCCCTTGACGGCCTGAAGGTCCTGGCCTACAGCAGGTCCGAGTGGCTGAAGCACTTCCTGCCCGCCCTTGCACTCTTCATCCTCGGAATCCTCGTCTGAAGTCTGAGGGATCTACAGAAATAGCACCGGTTCAGGTCATGGTGAGGGGATGGCGAGCAGGGAGGAGCAGATCCTGCAGCAGGTGAAGAGGGTGAGGAGCAGGAAGGGCAGGAGGGCGATGCCGGAGGTCGAGGACTACCTCGAGGTGATCTACGCGTTGGAGAAGGTGAGGGGTTTCGCCACCTCGAAGGACGTGGCCAGGCACCTCAACGTCAGACCGTCGGCCGTCACCAAGATGCTCAGGCGGCTCCGGCAGCTCGGCTACATCGATTACGAGCAGTACAGGGGCTTCGTCCTGACCGAGACGGGAAGGGAGGTGGCGGCGGACGTGTTGAGGAGGCATGAGGTGCTGGTGAGGTTCCTCGAGAAGCTCGGGGTGCCTCCGGAGACGGCGGAGGAGGAGGCCGAGTTCATCGAGCACGGCCTTAGCTCCTCAACGCTCGAGATCCTCTCAGCGCTCATCGATTTCCTCGAGAGGAGGCCCGACGTCACGGACGAGCTGATCAGGACCATCGAGGAGAGGGTCCGTCATCGGGCTCCTGCGAACCCCGTCAGGTGACCTTAGGAGTTACTCCGGAATCCTCCGCGTGATACCGGCCCGGATTGATTTTATGGGACTTCGAGCCGTAGGTGGCGGCCGTGGTCCACATCAAGAGGATCACAGTCCAGGGCTTCAAGTCCTTCCCTCCCAAGAGGCAGGTCATCGATCTGCCCAAGGGGATGGTGGTGGTCGCTGGGCCCAACGGCAGCGGGAAGAGCAACATCCTAGACGCGATCAAGTTCGCCTTCGGCGAGCTGAGTCCCCACGCCCTTAGGGTCTCGAGGTTCTCGGAGCTGATCCACCAGTCCCCTGAGGGAGGGAGCGCGCCCATGGCGAGGGTCACTGTGGTGCTCGACAACTCCGACAGGGCGATACCGGTGGATGAGGACGAGGTTTCGATAACGAGGAAGCTCTTCCCCAACGGAGAGAGCCAGTACCTCATCGGCAACAGATCGGTTAGCAGGGCCGACCTGCTGAGCCTTCTCGCGACCGCCAACGTCAGGCCATCGGGCTTCAACATCGTCTCGCAGGGAGCTGTGCTGGGCATAGCTGAGATGGGGCCGGACGACCTCAGGCAGCTGATCGAGGACGTCGCCGGGACCGGCGAGTACGACAGGCGGAGGGAGGAGGCGATGAGGGAGCTGGAGAAGGCTGAGAGGAACGTCGCTGTGGCGAAGGCGGCTGCGTCTGAGGTCAGGAAGAGGATCAAGCAACTTGAGGTGGAGTGGTTCGACCTGAGCAGGAGGAGGTTCATCGAGGCGGAGCTCGAGGCGCTTCGCCGCGAGGAGATAGCCGCGGAGCTGAAGAGGATCGACGCAGAGCTTAGCAGGATTAGATCGGAGAAGTCGGGGCTAGAGGAGAATATCGGGGAGCTCAGGAGGAGGCTTGCCGAGACGGATGCGGAGGTTGCGGAGCTGGAGCGCCTCGGGGAGCAACTCAGGTCGAGGTCCTCTGAGCTCGAGGCGAGGGAGGCCGCGCTATCGGCGTCGCTGGACAACGCGAGGAAAGAGCTCTCGAGGCTCCAGGCCGAGATCAGGGACAGGGGGAGGAGGTACGCCGAGACTTGGAGGAGGATGAGAGGGGTCGTCGATTCGTTCAGGTCCTCTCAGGAGCACCTTTCGATGCTGATGAGGAGGTTAGAGGAGGTCGACGCTTCAGCGGCAAACGTAGGGAGGGAGCTCGGAGAGGTCGAGGCGGAGCTGAACGACGTCGCTGCGAGGATCAGGGAGCTCGAGGCGGTCGTCAGGGAGTGGGAGAGGAGGGCGTCTTCCTCAAGCTCCGAGCGTGAGGCGTTGCAGAGGAGGTTGAGCGCCGTCGAGCGCCAGCTGACCGAGCTCAGGGGAAAGGCCTCTTCGCTCCAGGCGAGGCTCACCTCGATCGATGAGGAGGTCTCGAGGCTCGATGCTGTACGGACAGAGCTCAAAACGCGGATCGAGGAGCTCTCGTCCAAGAAGGAGGCAACGGTCTCGGAGATCGGGAAGCTGAGGGCAGAGGTCGCGGATCTGGAAAGGAGGCTCGAGGGTTTGAGGAAGGCTGCGAGGTCGGCCGGCGAGCTGAAGGCCTCCGTCGAGACGGAAGTGAAGGCGATAGAGAGCTCCCTGACGTCTTCTGTCACTGGTGCCCTCCAGAGGGCGCTGTTGGAGGTGCTCGGCGTCCGATCGATAGGAACCCTCCGGGACCTCTTCACCCCTCCAGAGGGCCTCGAGCCTCTCGTCCTCAACATGCTCGGCGAGTCACTGGACGCAATCGTCGTGAGACGGGACGCAGACGCGGCGGCGATCGCTGTGGCTGCCAGCTCCCTTGGCATCAGGGTCAAGGTCATCAGCGTCGAGGGATGGAAGGGGTGCAACAACAGGGGCAACGGATGCCTCGCCTGCCTCTCCCGGACCGGCTCGAGGGAGGCATCGGCCGCACTCCACATAGCGCTCGAGGAAGCGGTCCTCCTCGACGACGATTCGTTCCCCGTCTCGAGGACCTCAGTCACGGTCTCCGGGGCCCTGCGGAGGAGGGGCGGCGTCTTCGAGTCGCTGGGCGAGGTGGTGACCGAGGGCGAGGTGAGGCGGGAGCTCGAAGCCCTCAAAACCCTGATCCCGATGCTCGAGGAGAGGGTCGCTTCTCTCTCCGCTGAGGCCGAGGCGCTGGAGTCGCGCATCTCCTCCCTCAGGTCCGTCCTCTCCGAGCGCGAGGGGGACCTGCGTTCTATGGAGTCGGAGATCACCTCTCTTCTGAGGGAGAGGGAATCGGCGAGCAGGAGGATAGATCAGCTCTCCGTCGAGCGGCAGAGGATCGTCGAGGAGCTGGCCAGGCTTGCTGAGGCTGAGAGAAGGCTCGTGGCCGAGTACGAGGGGTTGCAACGCCAGATCGAGAGGACGGTCGCGCCGCCTGAGCCGACCGCTGAGAGGGAGGAGCTGAGCAAACTGAGGGAGAGGCAGAGGGAGCTGACCGCGAGGGCTGCGGAGCTGAGGTCCGAGCTCGCCCAGTTGAGGAGGGAGCGGGAAACGCTGGTTGCTGAGGTCGCGAGGATCGAGCGGGAGAGGGCCGAGGGTGAGCGTTACCTTCGGGAGTCGGAGAGGTCGAGGCGCGAGGCGCTGGAGGGGATAAGGGTCGTCGCTGCCAAGTACGCAGAGGGGTTCCGGCAGCTGAGGGACCTTAACTCGGAGCTCGAGGCGGTGCGGAGGGAGCTCTCGGAGGTCAGGTCGCAAGCATCGGAGGTCGCCTCAAGGCTGAGGTCGCTGAGGGAGGTGAGGGACCAGCTATCAGCGGAGGTGAAGGGACTCGAGTCGCGCCTCGAGGCGCTGAGGGTCTCAGAGGTCGAGCTGACCGTGAGGAGGAGGGGGTTGGAGGAGAGGCTCGCCGAGATGAAAACCGGTCCCAGGAGCCTGCTGGCCTCGCTTCCGGACGATCTGAGGAACAGGATCAGGTCCGCGATGGAGGCTGAGATGGGTGAGCTCCAGCTCGTCAACCAGCTCGCGCCCATGCAGTACGCTGAGGTGGTCTCGGGTTACAAGCAGAGGTCCGAGAGGATTGCGGAGCTCGAGGCCGAGAGGAACGAGCTCCTGAAGCTGATCGACGAGATAGACCGGGAGAAGATGAAGGTCCTCGAGTCGACGGTGAAGAGGGTCTCCGAGAGCTTCGGCGAGTACTTCAGGGCCCTCACAGGAGGGGACGCTTGGCTCGAGTTCACAGATCCCGGAAAGCCCCTCGAATCGGGGATCGAGATGGTCGTGAGGTTCCCGGGGAAGGCTCCGAGGTCCGCGAGGGGCGTCAGCGGAGGGGAGAAGTCCGTGTCGGCTGTGGCCCTGATACTGGCTCTACAGTCCCTCACACCTGCAGACTTCCTTGTGCTGGACGAGGTAGACGCTCACCTCGACGCGAGCTACTCGGCGAACCTCGCGAACCTTCTGAAGGAGATGTCGAAGAAGGTCCAGATCGTCGTCGTAAGCCTGAAGGACATCGTCGCTGAGAAGGCTGACCTCCTGATCGGCGTCTACAGCAGGAACGGCGCTTCCAACGTAGTCACGCTGAAGCTGGGTGAGCTGGTGAATGAGCAGGGGAAGCAGGGCTGAGAGGGCCGTCACGGATTGGCGCCTCCTCCTCAACCCCGCGGAGCTGAGGAGGTTCAGGCCTTGGAGCGTCAAGCTAATCCCCCTCCTCAGGCAGCTGGCAGAGGTCGTCAGGGGCCTCTCGATCACCTTGAGCCAGGCGGGCGTTGCGATCTACACGGCCGCCGTCATCCACAGGGAGAAGAGCGAGCGGATCGACGAGCAGGAGCAAACGAGGAGGTTCGAGAGGCCTGACCTCTTCGTGCCCCCGCCGATCGAGATACCTCTGAGAGGAGATGTGTTGACGCTGACGCTTCTGGACGTGGTCAGGGAGTTGATGGGCGTTTTGGAGAAGATGTCAGGCGGGCCTCAGAGCGGGAAGTTCGAGCAGATCAACGTCGACATCAAGCTCGACGATTACCTCGTCAAGATCGAGGAGGAGTTCGGGGAGTTCCTGGAGGAGCTGATGGCTCTGCTCTCCTCTTCGCCCGAGTTCCCGCTGGAGGAGCTGATCAGAGGTCTCAGCAGGCTCGAAGCCGTGAAGCGTATAATCCTGCTCCTCTTCGCAGCGTCGAGGGGATACGTCGACGTCCTTCAGGACGAGCTCACGGGAAAAGTGATCGTGAGGGCGGTGAACGCTGTTGCGGCGTGAGCGGCTCGGGGAGAGCGAGGCCAAGCTGTTGGTGGAAGCGATGCTCTTCGCCTCCAACAGGCCCGTAGAGCTCAGGACGCTGATGAGGGCGACGGGTTGGAGGAGCAAGAGGGAGCTGGTCAGGCTTTTGGAGGAGCTGAAGCGGGAGTACGACGAGCAGGGGAGGGCCTTCACCGTCTCCGAGCTACCGGGAGAGCGCTACCTGATGCACCTGAGGAACGAGCTTTTGCCGATCGTGAGGAGGTACCAGCGCCGCTCCCTCCTCTCCCCAGGAACACTCAGGACGCTCTCTTTCATCGCCTACCACCAGCCGATCGAGATGTCTGCCGTAGCTGCGGTCAGGGGTTCGAGGGCGTACGTCCACGTGAGGGAGCTCGAGGAGCTGGGACTCGTCGAGGTCGAGCGGAAGGGCCGGTCGAAGGTCCTGAGGACCTCCCAGCTCTTCGCCATGCTGCTCGGCGTGGAGGGCTCCGTCGCTAAGATCAAGAGGGTCATCTCCGGCCTCGTCGAGAGGGAGCGCGGCTCCGATCGAGGCGACTCCAGCGGGTCACCTCCTCCGTCAGGTCAGGACCAGGCTGGCCCGAACGAAGACGCCGAAGTCGGGCCTGCGGGAAGAACCTAATATCGAGTGCTCTGATGGGTGGTGGGGAACAAGGTGCAGGATGTATTACCGGGTGAGGTGTTGGGCGCTGCGGCCACCGCTCCTACTGAGGACTCGACGCTACTGATGCTGTTCTGGTTCGCCTTCCTTCTCCTCTCGTTCTTCTTCTATCCGATCTTCGGGCAGAGGCTGCAGCTGATCAACGTCCTCCGCGACATCGACCGGAAGCTCTTCAGACTCAAGCTGATGAGGGACGACGTGAGGCAGAGGACTATCTCCGCTCTGAAGCAGGCAGGGACCGACCTGACAGATGAGGAGCTCGAGAAGAGGCTCGACGCCATACTAGATTACTTCTACATCCCGCCTGAATCGATGGACCCGGCGGGCGTCGTCTACAAGCTCGAGCACATCCTCGAGATTGGGGAGAACAGGTTCGAGGACCAGGTCGCGGCCCTCGTCAAGACCGATGACCTGCACCGCGTCAAGACGCTGACGAACTTGGTTGAGGTGGCGAGGGCGATGAACCTGATCTACCGGATCGTCAGGCACTACTACCTCCTCGGAAGGAAGACCTCCAACTACTTCCTCGCCATCCAGGTACAGATGATGATGCCGATGATCCTAGAGCTGGCGGAGGCCTACAGGCAGGCGTCATTCGCGTTCTACAACGGCCAGCCGATCGGTGACGGTGCGGGCGTTCTCGTGGCTGCCAAGCTGGCCCGGGAGATCAAGGCTGTGACGGTCGACGAGTCCATCAAGGACACGACCGTCATGCTCGGAGAGTGGGAGGGTAGGAAGGTCTACATCATCAGGGCTAGGGGACCTGGTGGGACCGTCGGGAGGCCGGGTGAGGCCGTGAAGAAGGTGATCGAGATGGAGGGGAGGGTGGACACGGTGATAACGATAGACGCGGCCCTCAAGCTCGAGGGCGAGGAGACGGGGAAGATCGCAGAGGGTGCGGGTGTCGCGATCGGCGGCCCCGGAGTCGACAAGTTCAAGATCGAGACGATAGCAAAAGAGAAGAACGTCTCTCTCTACGCCATCGCCATCTTCCAGTCGATCGCCGAGGCTATAACGCCGATGAGAGAGTCGATCTCGAAGGCGACCGAACAGGCGCTCGAGAAGGTCAAGGAGATCATAAGGAAATACGTGCCGGAGAGGGGCGTCGTCATCGTCGCTGGCATCGGAAACACCGTCGGTATCGGCTACTGAATCCCTCGCAGCTTTCAGACTCTGAGGGTACCACAACTGCCCTTCCGTGATTTTGTTTTGCGACCTCAGCGAAGAACTCCCCTCTGCTCGCACCAGTCTTTGAGGGGCCCGAGGATCACCCTTGGAGCGGAACGGAGGTCGGCTATCCTCCTAGAGCCCGTAAGGACCATCGCTGCCCTCAGCTCCCTCTCTATCTTGCTAGCCAGCCGCATCACCGCTTCAGGTCCCTCGACCGCTGCGGAGAGGAAGGGCCTTGCCATCCCGGCCATCGACGCACCGAGAGCCAGGACCTTGGCGACCTCGAGGCCGGTCCTTATGCCGCCTGAGCCGACGACCTCCACGCCCTCCACCCTTGAGACCTCCATGACGGCAGCCGCGGTCGGTATCCCCCACTCCCTGAAGACCTCGGCCAGCGAGGCCTTGTCGAGGTCGCCCGCAGCCAAAGCCCTCTGCCTCTCTATCTCGGTCCAGTTGGTGCCGCCTGACCCTGAGACGTCGATCGCCCTCACGCCGGCCTCTTTGAGGACGACGGCGTCCTCGTACGATATCCCGCACCCCACCTCCTTCACTATCACCGGGACCTTCAGGGACTCGGTCACCCTCCTGATCGCGTCAGCGACTCCTCTGAAGTCCGTGTCGCCGCCTGGCTGGACGAGCTCCTGGAGGACGTTCAGGTGAACGGCCAAAGCGTCGGCATCGAGCATCTCGACGGCCTCCTTCGCCATCTCCACACCTCCCTTGACCAGCTGCGCGGCCCCTATGTTCGCGATCAGAAAGGCGTCTGGTGCTACCTCCCTAGCTATCGTGTAGGTCCTCCTGACCTCGCGGTTGACGATCCCGGCCCTCTGGCTTCCAACGCCCATCGGTATGCCGAGCCTCGATGCGGCCCTTGCGAGGGCCTCGTTGATCTTCATCGCCTCTTCTGTACCTCCCGTCATTCCTTCTATCAGTAGCGGCATCCTGAACTCCCTGCCTAGGAAGGTCGCAGTGGTATCGACCGATTCGAGCGAGAGCTCGGGGAGGGCCCGGTGGACCAGCTCGACGTACTCGAGCCAGTTGGTCTTCCTGTACTCGACGTCGCCCTCCAGCGCTATCCTGATGTGGTCCGCCTTCCTCCTGACAACATCGCTCCCCAAAAGCGTCTCAGCCCTGCTCTGCCTGGACCTGCTCCTGTGCGGCCTTCCTCTGCGCCAGCTTCGCCAGCCTCGTCAGGTACCCGGCCACCTTGTTGGCGAACTTCTTCGAGACCTGTCCGGTGAGGACCTGCCTGACGAGGACCTTGTTCTCCTCGAACGACGTAGAGACCTGGTTCCCGTACCTCTCCATTATCTCCCTCGCGACCCTCTTCACCTTGGCCGTCCTGATCTTCCCCAACCTCCCACCTCCGTCGCCGTCCTTCGCCGAGCTGATAAAGTTGCTACGCCCAACCGCCAATATACCGGTCTTGAGGTGCTCTGGTGTGAAGCTGGAGGCATCGATCGAGCCGGATAGGGTCTCCGAGGTCCCTCACCTCGCTGCTGAGGCCGAGCGTTTGGGCTTCGACGGAGTTCTCTTCAGGGAGACGAAGCACGACCCTTTCGTCATGCTCTCCCTCGCAGCGACTGTCACAAAGCGCGTGAGGTTGGGGACCTCGATCGTCGTCGCCTTCGCGAGGAGCCCTACGGTCGTGGCATACGCATCGTGGGACGTCCAGTCGCTCTCAGGAGGGAGGTTCGCCCTCGGCCTCGGAACGCAGGTCAGGGCCCACATCGAGCGGCGCTTCGGCATGACCTGGTCGAGCCCGATATCGAGGATGCGCGAGTTCGTGACGGCCCTCAAAGAGGTGTGGAGCGCGTGGCAGGCCGGGCGTTCTCCGAACTTCAGGGGCAAGCACTACCGGATCGACCTGAGCAGCTGGTACTTCGAACCAGGGCCGATCGAGAACCCCGAGATACCCGTGTACGTGGCCGCAGTCAACAGAGGCATGTGCAGGTTGGCGGGTGAGGTCTGCGACGGCGTCCACGTCCACCCGCTTAACTCGCCGAAGTACATCAGGGAGGTGATGTTGCCTGCCGTCAGGGAGGGTGCGGAGCGGGCTGGAAGGTCGCCGGACCAGGTCAAGTTCTCGGCGACGGTCTTCGCCGCTGTCGGCCTCGATCAGGAAGAGATCGAGAGGAACCAGGAGACTGTCAGGAGGATGATCGCGTTCTACGCCTCCACCCCAGCTTACAGGGGAGTCCTCGCCTTTTACGGTTGGGAGCAGGTCGGTGAGGAGCTGAGCGGGCTAGCCCGTGATAGGAGATGGGACGAGATGGCGAAGCTCGTCAGCGACGAGATGTTGCGCGAGTTCTCGGTCGCCGGAAGACCTTCGGAGGTGGCGCAGGAGATCGTGAGGAGGTACAGGGGCCTCCTCGAGAGCGTCTGCATCTCCGCACCCTTCGACGGAAGGTCTCCGTGGTGGGGAGAGTTCGTCAGGTCCTTCCGCTCCTCCCTCTGACCGGGATACCTCAATATTGTGAGTCGCCCCGCGTCCCTCGAAGGGATGCTGGTAGTCAAGGCAGGCGGAAGGGCGATAGTCGCCAACGCCTCTAACATCGTGAGGAGCGTCGTCAGGGTCTCTTCGAAGAGGCCCGTCGTCCTCGTCCACGGAGGCGGTGACGTGGTGACGGAGTACTGCAAGGCCCTTGGGATAGAGCCGAAGTTCGTCGTCTCGCCGCAGGGCATCAGGAGCCGCTACACCGACGAGAAGGAGCTGGAGGTCTACGTCATGGTGATGGCCGGAAAGATCAACAAATCTCTTGTTGCGGAGGCAGTCAAGCACGGAGGCCGAGCAGTCGGGATCTCGGGAGCAGACGGAAACGTTCTGGTCGCCGAGAGGAAGAAGAAGATCGTGGTGGTCGACGAGAGGGGGAGGAAGAGGGTCATGGACGGAGGCTACACGGGACAGATCAAGGAGGTGAACGCCGATCTGGTGAGGGGCCTCCTCGAGCGTGGCCTGATCGTCGTGGTCGCACCGATTGCCGTAAGCGCTGAGGGGGAGCTGCTGAACGTCGACGGCGACCAGGCCGCCGCCTCGATCGCCAGAGCCCTAGGTGCTGAGGAACTGGTCTTCCTATCGGACGTCGACGGCCTGATGCTTAACGGAGGCCTCGTGAGTAGGTTGACGGCCGAGGAGGCGCTCTCGCTGCTGCCATCGATCGGCCCCGGGATGAACAGGAAGGTGATGCTGGCCGCCGAGTCGGTAAAGGCCGGCGTCGGAAGGGCTGTCATATGCAACGGCCTTGCGGAGGACCCGCTGGCGCTGGCCGAGGCCGGAGAGGGGACAGTCATAGTCCGCTGATACCTGAACGCATACTGGCCAAGTTCCGACCACATCCTAGCTTCTGATGGAAGGTTCCCGTTCAATACCCGCCTCGTCCCCAGACTTATCGGTGAGGCAGGCACTACAGGCGGAGCAGGAGAGGAAGCTGAGGTTCGTGAGGTCGGTCTTCGCACGCTACTACAGGTCCGATCCACCTCCTCCCATCGAGGTAACAGAGCCGGAGCGGAGGGAGTTCGCCTACTGGGAGTTCGGGAAGCAGGTGATGACGAGGCACCTCGCCTTCCAGTCGGTCGGGGAGCTGATGAAGAAACTTGCCGAAGTCGTTCCTCTCCACGCCTACCGGTCTTCAGCCTACTTCAGGTATCCCGCCGCTCCGATGGAGGAGAAGGGATGGGAAGGCGCTGACCTTGTCTTCGACATCGACGCGGACCACCTGGACCTGACCTGCGTTCAGGAGCACCAGTACAGGGTCTGCCCTGTCCACGGACTCGCCGAGGTGCTGGAGGGGAAGTGCGCCGAGTGCGGTTCGGACCTGATCGAGGTCGAGTGGGTCTGCGAGAGGTGCATCGAGGGCGCGAGGGCCGAGCTGGTCAAATTGCTGAACGTCCTGATGGACGACTTCGGAATATCTGAGTCCGAGATAGAGGTCGGGTTCTCCGGCAACAGGGGCTTCCACGTGGTGGTCTACAGCGATGCCCTCAGGCAGCTCGACCAGATGGCGAGGAGGGAGATCGTGATGTATCTGACCTGCGAGGGGATAGATCCTTCGATCCTTGGTCTTCCTTGGAAGGGCCGGAAGACTAAGGGCCTCAGGAGACCATCGCTCGAGGACCCAGGGTGGAGGGGGAGGATAGTGAGGGCTGTTGCGAGGCAGCTGGCCCGTTCCGGTGAAATGGCCGGATGGCTCGAAGACCCCGACTGGTCAGCAGCCAAGCCGTCCTATTGGAGGGAACTGATCTCCAAGGCTATCGCCGAGGAGAAGGTGAGGATAGACCCGGTCGTGACGCAGGACGTCCACAGGCTCGTGAGGCTTCCTTGGTCTTTGAACGGTAAGACGGGGCTCGCCGCTGCGCGCATCCCGCTCGACAGGGTCGAGGACTTCGATCCCTTCGAGGAGGCGGTCGTCCTGAAGGGGCCACCGGTGAAGGTGAGGGTTCTCTTCTCGCCCAAGTTCAGGCTCGGAGGCGAGGAGTTCGATGCGTTAGAGGGGCCTGTGGAGGTGAGGATGCCGGTCGCTGCCGCCGTGTACCTGATGTTGAAGGGCCTCGCGACGCTTCCGTGACCCTGCCTCTTGGGCTAACGCTCTCCTGTCCGGAATCGTTTCTGAAGGCACGGCAAGCCTGACCGTCCAATCCGTTCCACTAAGCTCGCACGGTCGGGCAGACGCGGCTCGTCGTGACCGCAGACCTTCGATCAGCGACGAAAGGAGGTTGATATCAGGCTACGGCGTTGTGGGAACGGGTTGGTTGCATCTGCCGTCCCCAAGGTCGTTGAGGTGATGCGGAGGGATTTCGTTACGATCGACGCCGACGAGCCGCTGATCAAGGCCGCGAGCCTCTTCTCGGAGACAGATGCGGACGTCCTGATCGTCCTCTCCGGCGGCAAAGTCCTCGGCGTTCTGACCGAGAGGGCGCTGCTCAGGCCGAGGGTCAACCTGGTCCAGACCAAGTGCAGGAGCTTCGCCTTCCCCTCTCCAAGGATAACTCCGGACGACCCTGTGACGAGGGCCGCGAGGCTGATGATGGAGAACAACCTCAAGGCCGCACCGGTCGTGAACGAGAACGGCGAGCCAGTAGGTGTGGTGAGCGTGATGGACCTGGTCACCTCTGTCCCCGAAGTCTTCTCCAAGCTGAAGGTGAAGGACGTGATGACGGCCGACCCGATAACGGTCAACGCCGACGACTCCATCGGCAGGGCGATCGCGCTGATGAGGGACGAAGGGATATCGAGGCTGCCTGTCGTGCAGGACGGCCGTCTGGTTGGGATCCTGACGCTCCACGACGTGATCGTCAAGGTCCTCGGGCCGAGGGTGAGGGCCACCTTCGGAGAGATAGCGGGGGAGAAGATCTACACGCTCGGCAACAGGGTCAGGGAGCTGATGCACTCTCCCGTGATAACGGCGCGGAGCGAGGAGCCCCTGATCGAGGCCGTGAGGAGGATGGCCCACCACGACATATCATGCCTCGTGGTCGTCGACGGCGAGAGGGTCGTGGGGATCTTGTCAAGGACCGATGTCCTCGAGCCCCTTGCGGCCCTTGACGCGAAAGAGGAGGAGGGGATCTCGGTGCAGGTGACGTACAAGCTCACGAACGTCTCGGAGAGGGACAAGGAGGACCTAATGGAGGCCGTGAGGGGTTTCGTCAAGAGGTACCGCGAGACGCTGGGCGTCGGGACCATCACGCTCCACTTCAAGGAGCACAGGGAGAAGCACGGAGACGTTCACCTGATCCACTGCAGGGCAAGGCTGAACACGGACAGGTGGAAGGTCGCAGCTGTCGGCGAGGGATGGTCGCTTGCGCTCGCCGCAAAGGCCGCACTCACCCGCATCGAGCGGAGGATGACCGTCACCAAGGAGCTGGCCTCCTCCTACGAGCTCTTGAGGGAGGATTTGCTGGAGCTGGCGGAGCGTTACTGAGGGCTTGAGTCGCAACATCGCGCCACCGGAAGGCGGGCCCAACACAGCGGCGGTCGCGGCCATAACAGACCTTAACCGCAGGCTCCTCGTCGTGAAGAGGTCGGAGAAGGAGGGCGATCCCTGGTCAGGCCACTGGGCCCTTCCCGGCGGAAGGTGGCAGGAGGGCGATGAGGACCTCGGAGCTACGCTGAGGAGGGAGGTGCTGGAGGAGACCGGGATAGACATCGGTTCCGCCACACCAATAGGATGGTTCGGGCCCTTCTCGCCCTCCAACCGGCCGGAGCTGAAGGTGAGCGTCCTGGCTGTCAGCATGGATTCGAGGCCCGAGGTGAAGCTGGGCGAAGAGCTGACCGATTACCGGTGGGTCGACGTGAGGTCGATGGGCGTCGAGCTCAGGAGGGTGATGACCTCCTTCGGTCCGAGGGACGTGGAGGCCTTCGTCACCGGCGACGTCCTGATCTGGGGCCTCACGGCCCGCATCATCAGGGCCCTGATGGACGCAGGTGTCCTGTGAGAGGGCAACCACATCAGACCCGAGTGCGTCAGAACGTTGATTATCGACCTGGGAGTTCGGTGGGGCATGGTGAGGGAGCTCAGGACGCTCTACTGGAAGGGCTCGAGGCTGTACCTGATAGACCAGAAGGCCCTTCCCCACAAGCTCCGGTACGTCGCCCTTACCGATTACAGGCAGGTGGCGAAGGCGATCAAGGACATGACGGTGAGGGGAGCTCCCGCGATCGGTGTAGCAGCTGCCTACGGTCTGGCCCTCGCAGCCCTTAGCGCGAAGGGAAAAGACCCGCAGAAGGTCCTCGAGAGGCTCCAGAAGGCCGCTGACGCCCTCAGGTCCACGAGGCCGACGGCCGTCAACCTCTTCTGGGCCATAGAGAGGGTGATGGCGAGGGCGGAGGCTGCTGCGAGGAACGGAGAGGACATAGCGGGTGCGGTCCTCGAGGAGGCCCACGCGATAGCTGAGGAGGACGTCAAGGTGAACAGGGCTATCGGGATGCACGGCGCCCAGCTGATAAAGGACGGAGCGAGGGTGATGACCTACTGCAACGCGGGTGCGCTGGCCACCGTAGGCTACGGTACAGCCTTGGGAGTGATCAGGGCCGCCGTCGAGCAGGGCAAGAGGGTCTTCGTCTACGTCCCCGAGACCAGGCCGAAGCTGCAGGGCGCGAGGCTCACTTCCTTCGAGCTGAAGATGGAAGGGATTGAGCACAGGGTGATCCCCGACAACACGGCCGCCTTTCTGATGAGCAAGGGAGAGGTGGACCTCGTGGTGGTAGGTGCCGACAGGATACTGGCCTCTTCAGGCCACGTCATCAACAAGATAGGGACGCTCTCGCTCGCCATAGCCGCCAACCACTTCAACGTCCCCTTCTACGTCGCAGCTCCGATCAGCACCATCGACTTCAGGCGTACCCTCAGCGAAGTGAGGATCGAGGAGAGGGACGAGAGGGAGGTCCTGGAGGTGATGGGCAGGAGGATAGCTCCTAAGGGGGTGAGGGCGATCAACTACGCCTTCGACGTGACACCTCCTAACCTCGTCAAGGGCATAATCACGGAGAAGGGGATCTTTGCGCCGACGGAGCTTTACAGGCTCCAGCCTCAAGGCTCCTGAACCGATCACCGGACCTCGAGGTTCAGAAGGCCCAGCGCACTTAACCTCTCCTTGACGAGGCGTGCTGACTCCTCGCCAGAGAAGGAAATCTCGTAGCGGAGCTTCCTTCCGCCCTTCGCGACCTCAATCCTAAAGACGCTGCCTGCGCCCCAGCTGCTCCGCTTCACCTCGACCCCGTCCAACTCGGCGTAGTGTGCCACCAGCCCCTCCCTCATCTCTCCTATCTTCATCCTCGGCGCCAGGTAACCCCTGATGAACCTGAGGACCTCGTCCAAGTCGTCTCCGGAGACCGCCTTCATGGCTTCCTCCCTCTCCCTCTTCCTGTCCCTGATGCCGGTCTTCTCCACCACCACGTCCAACAGCACGTTCTGCAGCAGATTCCAAGGCATGTCGAGCGGGTCTCTTATCTCGGTCATCGTGCCGTAGGGCATCGTGTACACCGGCACCCTATCTTTCAGGACGTCGGTCTCGAGCTCGATGAACCTCTTCTCGGTGAAGAGGAGGATGCACATCCTGTAGCACCTTCCGAGCATTCTCAGCGCCCACGTCTCCTTCCAGGCCTCAAGGGCCAGAAGCACCCTCTCCTTTGCCAACGAGGTTCCAACAGCAGGCTCAGCGATAGGCATTTTGCTACGACCTCACGGAGCTGGACGAGAGGTGCGTCCTTTGGCGAGGTTCGACGCGGTCGTCATAGGTGCAGGTCCTGCGGGTTACCTCGCGGCCCTGAGGCTGGCCCAGCTGGGCAGGTCGGTCGCTGTCGTCGAGAGGGACCGGGTCGGTGGAGAGTGCCTGAACTGGGGATGCATACCGAGCAAGGCGCTGATCGAGGTCGCTGACGCTTTGGAGAGGGCCAGGAGGCTCGGCGCGGTCGGTGTTGAGCTCTCGGTCCAGCGCATCTCCCTTCGCGATGTGGTCAGGTGGAAGGACTCCGTCGTCGAGAGGCTCGTCAAGGGGATCGAGGCCCTCTTCAACCACTACGGCGTCACGCTGCTCAGGGGAGAGGGAAGGGTCAGGTCCGACAGGAGGGTCGAGGTCCTCGGCTCCGAAGGGAGGACTGAGGTGGAGGCGGGCGCGGTCCTGCTGGCAGTCGGCTCCGTTCCGATCGCCCTTCCCCAGATACCGTTCGACGGCAAACGCGTCATCGGCTTCAAGGAGGTCCTCTCGCTGGACGAGGTCCCCTCTAAGCTGTTGGTGGTCGGGGGAGGTGCGATCGGGCTCGAGATGGCCTTCGCCTTCAGGAAGCTCGGCTCTGAGGTGACCGTTGTGGAGCTGATGGACCGCGTCCTTCCTGCTATGGACCGCTCGGTATCGAGGGCTGTCCAGAGGAGCCTCGAGAGGGCGGGGATCAGGGTGCTCGTCAGGTCTACCGTCACGTCCTCTGAGGCGAAGGGCGACTCGGTCAGGGTCCGGATTTCAACTCCTGAAGGAGAGAGGGTCGAGGAGTTCGAGAGGGCCCTGGTGGCGGTGGGGAAGAGGGCGCCCGAGCTCCCCGTCGAGGGCTCTCTGGCGCTCGAGAGGGACCAGAGGGGCTTCGTAAAGGTCGACGAGTCGATGCGGACCAGCGTCGGCTGGATGTGGGCGGCTGGCGACGTGACAGGACCTCCCTTCCTCGCCCACAGGGCCTACAGGCAGGGCCTGATAGCGGCCGAGTCGATCGCGGGTGAAGTGAGCACATGGGCTCCGAAGTTCTACCCGATCGCGGTCTTCACCGATCCCGAGGTCGCATCGGTCGGGATGACGGAGGAGGAGGCGGAGAGGGCAGGGAAGAGGTTCAGGTCCTTCGTCTTCCCCCACTCAGCGCTGGGAAGGGCCCTGACCGTAGACGAGACTGAAGGCTTCGTCAAGGTGATCGTCGAGGAGGGGACCGGCGAGATGCTCGGCCTGCACGTCGTTGGACCCCACGCGTCGGAGCTGATAGCAGAGGCCTCTCTTGCGCTCGAGAACCTGATGACGCTTGAGGACTTCCTGAGGGGGGTCAGGCCCCATCCGACCTTCTCCGAGGCTCTGGCCGAGGCCGTGGAGCTGGCGCTTGGGAGGCCGCTTCACATAGCCGTCAGAAAACGGGCCTCCTGATCGAGGCCGGCGGCATCTCCTTGACGACCGCCCTCGCTCCGAGGAGCTCTGCGAACTCCTCAGCAAAGACCACACCGAACTCCTTCACGCCCACTTCAACTCCGACCTCCCTCTTGAGTGAAGTCATCACGTCCGAAGGCATCCCGCAGGGCATGATCGCACAGAACTTCCTGAGGTCGGTCGTGAGGTTCACCGCTATCCCGTGGAAGCTCACACCACCCCTTATGGCGAGGCCGATCGAGGCGATCTTCCTCCCTGATACCCAGACGCCTGGCTTCCCTTCCATTCTTCCAGCGCGGAGGCCGAAGCGTGAGAGGGCCCTGATCGTTGCCTCCTCGAGCGCCGTG
This sequence comes from Candidatus Calditenuis sp., assembly GCA_032249575.1. Lineage (GTDB taxonomy): Archaea > Thermoproteota > Nitrososphaeria_A > Caldarchaeales > Calditenuaceae > Calditenuis. Next base: position 17,342 of record JAVVHL010000013.1, read on the forward strand.
ACCAGCTTCCTCGCGTCGAGCCCCCACCCTGAGAGGGCGAGCACCGGATAGGCGACCAGCTGTCCTGGTCCGTGATAGGTGGGCCCTCCGGCCCTCTCGACCTGATGGACTGGGTGCTGTGGGTTCAGGAGGTGCTCCGGCCTCGAGTTCCGGCCGAGAGTGTAGACGTCCTCGTGCTCCGTCATCAGCACCACGTCCTCGGCCCTCCCAGCGATCCTCTCCTCGACCAGCTCGAGCATCAGCCTGTGGGCTGTGAGGTACTCGGTCCTTCCGAGCCACCAGAAGTTCAGCTCACGCATCGGCATGGGCCCTCCTCCTCAGCATCGCTCTGACGTAGGCTTCGCCTGCGAGGTAAGAGCTCCTAACGAGGGGGCCAGAAGCGACGTAGAGGAAGCCGAGCCGGTAAGCGGCCTCCTCGAGCCTCCCGAACCTCTCCGGCGTCACGTATTCGACCACAGGCAGGTACATCGGAGCGTCGAGCGGCCTCAGGTATTGGCCCATCGTGACGATATCGACCCCGACCGACCTCAGCTCCTTCAGCGCGGAGACCACCTCCTCGTCCGTCTCGCCGAGCCCTAGCATCAGCGAGGACTTCGTCAGCACGTCTTTCCTGATCTCCTTCACCGTCCTCAGCACTCGAAGCGACCTGTCGAAGGAGGCCCTCCTGTCCCTGACTAGCGGAGTAAGGCGTCGGACCGTCTCGACGTTGTGTCCTACTACGTCCGGCCCTGCCCTCACCACCTCAGCGACTGCCTCAGGGTCCCCTCCGAAGTCAGGGATCAGCGTCTCGACGAGGATCGAGGGATCGAGGCGTTTGATGGCCCTCACCGTCTCCGCGAAGACCGATGCTCCTCCGTCGGGCAGATCGTCCCTGCAGACGGACGTCAGGACGACGTAGGTGAGCCCCAGCTCTGCCACCGCCTCCGCAACCCTCTCTGGCTCCGTGAGGTCGACGAGCCCTCTCGGGTTGCCGTGGGTCACGGCACAGAACCTGCAGCCCCTCGTGCACACGTCGCCGAGGATCATGAAGGTCGCCGTGCCTGAACCCCAGCACTCCCCTATGTTGGGGCAGAGGGCCGATTGGCAGACGGTGTGGAGCCTGTACCTCCTCACCACCTCTCTTACCCTCTCGTACGTCGGCCCGACTGGTAGCCTTACCTTCAGCCAAGGCGGCCTCTGGGTGACAGCGGTCATCCCGCATCAG
>JAVVHL010000014.1:0-18514 GCA_032249575.1 Candidatus Calditenuis sp.
ACCGCGTGACAAGGCGTGCAATCGACCTGCTCCGGTCGGCAGACCCCCATCTGATAGCCATCGCCATGACCCTCTTCTTCCTAGTCCTGCACCTCACGATTATCGGAACACCTTGGCCCGAGGACCTGGAGGCTTGCAAGGTCACGAAGGAGAAGTGCGCCTTCGTCTTCGACGAGGCCCATTACGTTCCTGCTGTGAGGGAGATGATAGCCGGGAGGCCGGCCAACAACGAGCACCCTCCGCTCTCGAAGTGGCTGATGATGCTGGGGATGTCGCTGTTAGGCGACAACCCCTACGGCTGGCGGATAAGCTCCGTGATCACCGGAACCCTGAGCGTCTACGTCCTCTATCGGCTGGCAACGCTCCTTTTGGGCTCAGGATGGGCCGGGCTAGCGGCGGCATTCCTCTACGCAGCCGACGTGACCTCCTTCAACCTCAGCTCGATCGCGGTCCTCGATCCGCCCGCTAACCTCTTCCTGCTCCTCAGCGCCTACCTCCTCCTGAGGGAGAAGAGGCTGCTGGCAGGGATCACGATGGGCCTCGCCCTGCTGACGAAGGCCTCGGCCGTCTTCGGAGTCGGAGCCCTGCTGCTTTTCGAGCTGCTGAGGTCGGCGATGGGATCCGACTGGGCTGAGAGGCTTTACAACGGCGTGGTGAGGTCTTATGTGCTGCTGATAGTCGGCGCCGCTGTCATGCTCTCGGGCCTCGCGGTCTACGACGCCGCCTACAACGCGTTCCCGAACCCCTTCGCCCACCTGGACTTCATCCTCAGCTACCACTCCTCGCTCACCTTCAACTGCCTCGGTGGGATGACGCCCTTCGCCTGCATCCACGTCAACCAGGACGGCTCTAACGTGACTGTGGACCTCCCCCTCAGCTGGACTTTGCCGGGCGTGACCTTCCAGCCGATGGGCTTCTACGTAGTCACGGTCTCCGTCGACGGCAGCTCCTACCGGCCGATCGCCTACTACGGGATGGCTGCTCCCCTCTGGTGGACCAGCTGGGTCGTGATGGTCTACTTCTTGATTAGAGGCATAGCTGTGGTCTGGAGGCAGCTATCAGGACTTGGAGAAGCGGTCTCGACGGAACACCGGTTGGACCTGCTTCTGGCGTGCTGGTTCGTCATGAACTACCTGGTCTACTTCCCGCTGGCGTACCTGTTGCACCGGTGGGTCTACCCGTTCTACTTCTTCCAAGTCATGCCTCTCCTCGCGATCGGAGCGGTCCGCCTGCTCCTCCACGGTTGGTTCGAGCGGAAGGTGCTTTACCTCCTTCTTGCCGTCACGGCCTTCTGGTTCTTCGCCTACTACCCCGTTAAGTCGGACCTCCACATCCAGCTCCTCAGGTCCCTTGGCCTGCCCGCCTGACCGGCCAAATTTATCGAAGGGTTGTGCGATTGCGGGTCCGATGAGGATCCTGCAGCTCAGCGACCTCCACGGAAGCAAAAGAGCCACCTCTTCAGCTGCCGAGCTCGCGAGGAGGGAAGGCGTGGACCTGATCGTCCTGGCGGGAGACGTGACGACCTTCGGAACCGTCAAAGAGGTCGCTGAGATCCTGAAGGCCCTTTCGTCGTCGGGCGTCCAGCTCGTCTACGTCCCCGGTAACTGCGACCCGCCGGAGCTGCTGAGGAACGACGTCGGCCTCGAGAAGGTGGTGAACGTCCACGGTCGAACAGTCTCGATCGGAGGGATCAGGGTGGGTGGGATCGGAGGAGGGTTGGCAGGAGGCCCGAGGAGCTGGATCGACCTGACCGAGGAGGAGATACGGGAAGTGATTGATTCCTTGGGGAAGGTGGACCTGCTCGTCTCCCACACCCCGCCCCACGGATCGGGTGCCGACTACTTGGGAGGGAGGCACGTGGGGAGCGTCGCGGTCAGGGAGTACTGCCTCAAGGCGGAGCCCATAGCTGTCTCGTGCGGTCACATCCACGAGGCGAGGAGCGTCTCGAAATTGGGGAGGACATTGGTGGTTAACGCAGGACCTGCTAAGGGCGGCAACGCTGCGCTGCTGGAGATAACGGGTAATGAGGCGAAGGCGGAGCTGGTGAGGCTCTTCTGAGGGCTACGTCCTCGCGGTGGCGAAGACCGTGTGACGGTAGATGTGGAGCATCATCCCCAGCATTATCATCGACATGCCCATGTTGAACATCGAGATGTTGGGACGGTTCTCGAGGTAGGTGAGGACTGCGAGCCAGCTGAACAACAACACTAGAATCAACGTCAAGACGACGCCTGCGGTTCCGGCCCTCGGCGAGAGGACGAGGGGCTTAGCGGGTGTGGGCCTTCCGCGGGGCTTCGTCAGGAACCTGTACGTGACGAAGAAGCTGATCAGCGTCATGATCCCGAACGAGCTGTAGTAGATGACGGGCTCGACGTAAAGCTGCTCGAAGACGGACAGCTTCGAGAAGTCGACGTAGAAGCCCCATACAGTGGTCACGATGATCATCAGTATCGAGGCGATGCCCATCGCGGCGAAGAAGGGCCTGTCCCTCCACGAGAGCTTCTTCGACTTGTCGACGAAGGGGACGATCAGGAAGAAGATCGCAAAGAGCAGTGGCAATAGTGCGCCCGCCCAGAACCTCTCGGACCCTGTCCTGAGGAAGGCGTAGATCGCAGTCAGGTACCACTCGGGAACCTCGACCGATCCCTTAGTCGGGTCGAACCTGAGGCCGAGCTCGGCGGGGAACATGCCGGCGACCACGAAAATGGTGCCTATGACTCCGAGGATCATCGGCATGTCTATGATCAGGGCCCTCGGTATGTGGACGGCCAGGAGCAGCATCATCAGCAGCGGTATGATGAAGACGTGGAGGGCGTAGAAACGGACGACCAGGTCGAAGTATCCCCCTCCCATGAGTATCGGTGCGACCGAGGGGCCAAGGACCGGAGCTGAGAAGGTCAGGCCCATGCCGATGTTGATGGCGAGCATCGCCCTCTGGTTGAGGATCAGGTTGTACCCCATGTAGGCCTCGAGGACCGTCAGGATACCCAGTATGATTCCGGTGACCCAGAGGACCTCGTTCTTGATCTTGTACCTCCCCGAGAAGTACTGGTAGTAAAGGTGCATGACAGCCAGCAGAACCATGAAGTTCGAGGCGTGGTAGTGGATCTGCCTCATCACGAAGCCGAACGGGACCGAATCCTGGATCTCTTTGACGCTGGCATAGGCGGTCTCGATCGACGGCGTGTAATAGAACATCAGTATTGCGCCCGTTATCCCGAGGATGAGGAAGACGATGGCGGTCAGGGTGCCGAGGTATCCGAAGGGCGATATGTATTGCTTGGGGAAGGTGAACTTGAAGGCGGCGAACGGCGTCCTCTCCAGCCTCTCCACAGTCCACTTGACCAGGGCATCGATGGCTTCCCTGAAGGTGCGGTACTCCTTCGACATGGTTACACCCTCACCACGTTCTCGTCGGGAGACCTGTTGCGCCACTCCCTTCCCAGGCCTATGCGGCCGTCGATCCCGACCGCGTAGATGTCTCCGTTCCCATCGATCTCGAGCTTGACCATCGGGAGGGCGTTGTACGGATAAGGCTGGAGGGAGGCGGGCCCCTCGACGGCCACACCGTCCTCATCGCGGTAGATGGAGCCGTGGCACGGACAGACCAGCTCGCCCCTGTCGGGGGCGTAGGTCGGCAGACACCAGAGGTGGACGCATACCCTGCTGTAGGCCCTGATCTTGCCGTCCCTCGTCATCAGGAGGACGTACTGCCTGAAGGGGTCGCCATCGATCTTCGGGTCCCCCGTCTTCGGATACGAGAAGAATATCGCTGTGCCGGGGGAGAGGTCCTTGATGTTGGCGATCTTCTGTCTCTGCGACTGGCCCGCGTTCTCCCGGTAGAAGTACCTGGCCAAGCCCGAGAAAGGCGCGAGCACCGCTAGGACCGCTACCGAGAGCAGAGCCCTGAGCACGTTCCTCCTCTTCTGCGAAGGCCCCGACATCTCTCGTTAACCGAGGCTGACCAGTGGCTCTTTAACCGATCGTCAAAAAGGTTCGGAGGTTGAGGGGTTGGGTGCGGAAGGATCAGCGACCGGCCTTGCGGAGCACCGCCTCGAGCCTCTTCTCGGCCTCCTTGAGGACGCGCTCCTCGTCCATCGTCCTAACCTTTCCGTCGAGGACCACTGGGCTCCCGTCGACGAAGACGTGGGCCACGTCCCTTCCGGTGGCGGAGTAGACGACGAGCGATGCCGGGTCGGTGAAGGGCCTGACCGAGGGATGGTCGAAACGGAAGACGATGAGGTCGGCCTTCTTTCCGGGCTCTAGTGTTCCCAACTGATTCTCCAGACCGAGGGCCCTCGCACCCATGACGGTGGCCATCTCTAGTGCGTCCCAACAGGTGAAGGCCTGGGGGCCGTTGAAGACCTTCTGGAGGAGCGCGGCCGTCTTCATCTCCCTCACCATGTCGTAGGCGTCGTTGCTGGGCCCGCCGTCACATCCCAGCCCCACCGTCACACCTTTCCTCAGCATCCTGACGACAGGTGCGATGCCGGATCCGAGCTTGAGGTTCGATGAGGGGCAATGGGCGACCGACGTGCCCGTCGAAGCGAAGGCCTCGATGTCCTGATCGCCGAGCCAGACGCAGTGGGCGTAGACCCTCCTCCTGCCGAGGAGACCGAACCCCTTGAGGAAGCTGGAAGGCGTGTGGCCCCTCGAGGCGAAGTACTTGATGTCCTCCTCGACCTCGGCTAGGTGCATCGTGATGCCAGCACCCAACTCGTCCGCGAGCTCCGCAGCCCTCCTGAACATCTCGTCGGAGACTGCACCAGGGGTCCTGAGGCCTATCCAGACGTCGATCCTCCCCTCACCAGCACCTGCCCACTTCCTCCTCATCTCGAGGAAGTCCTTGATGCACTGCTCGCCGTCCTCTATCATGCCCTCAGGTAGGGCGTTCTCGACCGTGGCGTAGCCCTTCAAATCCATCACCTTCTTCGAGAGGAAAGCCCTGATGCCCGACCTCAGGACGGCCTCCGCTATCCCGTCGAGCCCGTATCGCCTGTGAAGGCCTGCCTCGAGGAAGCAGGTCGTTCCTGTCCTGAGCATCTCGAGGACGCAGAGCTCCGCGCTCGCCCTACCGTCCTCGGCGTCGTAGACGCCCTGAAGCCTCCAGACCCAGTCCCTGAGCCAGGGGATGAGCGTGACGTCGTCGGGCACCACGCCCCTGATCAGCGCCTGAGCCAGGTGGACGTGCAGGTCGATGAGCCCTGGGATCACGACGCCGTAAGGCTCGTCGATCACGAGGTCGTCCTTGGCTCCCGGAACCCTGACCTCTTCCCTCGGGCCGACTGAAGTTACTTCGCCGTCCTCAATCAGAACAGCGCCCTCTCTGATCACCCTCCCTTTCCTGTCCATCGGTATGACCGCCTTGGCCCTGATCAAAACCCGCATCCCCATCAGCTCCCCGAACCCCTCAGCTCCTCGACAAGTCCGTGCTCCTTCAGAAGCCAGTAGAGCCTCTCGTGGGTGAGCGGTATGGTGTTGGGCTCGACGCCCGTTGCGTCGGCCACCGCGTTGAGTATTGCAGGGGCCACCGAGATGATCCCTATCTCGCCTATCCCCTTGGCGCCGAACGGCCCCTCAGGCTCCTCGGACTCGACAGGTATCACCTCTATCTCGGGGACGTCCTTGGAGCTCGGTATGAGGTAGGTCGAGAGGTCCCTCGTCAGGAGGTAGCCGCCCTCGATCTTCGCCTCCTCCATCAGCGCATAACCTATGCCCTGAGCGACCGCGCCCTCGACCTGGCCCGTGAACGTGACAGGGTTGATCACCTTGCCCGCGTCGACGATCGAGACGACCTTGGAGACTTTGACCTCACCGGTGAGGACGTTGACGATGACCTCGGCCAGCGTGACGCCGAACATGTAGAAGAGATGAGGGATCTCCAGCGTTCCGGGGATCGGCTCGACCCGCGGGACTTCGTAAACGCCCGTGACCTGCCTCCCGAGGCCGAACGAATCGAGGAGCCTCGCCAACTCCCCGATCGTGTACCTCCTCTCCGAGTCGACCAGGACCCAGCCTCCTGAGAACTGGACGTCGGCAGGCCTCCGGCCCCTCAACCTCTCCTCCAGCTCCGCAACCCTCTCCTTCAGCGCCTCGACAGCCTTCCTCAGCGCGTTGCCGGCGAGGAAGACCTGCCTGGAGGCCGAGGTGACGCTGGTGTCAGGTGTGACCTCCGTGTCGGCGAAGACGACCTCGACGTCATCGATCGTCACGCCGAGCAGATCCGCAGCCATTTGAGCCACCGCTTGGACGACGCCCTGGCCTATCTCGGTGAAGCTTCCCTTGACGAGGACCTTGCCGTCCCTCAGCAGCTCAAGGGCTATCACGCCTTTGTCGGGTAGGGCCCCTATCGTGTAACCCTTCATTGCCGCAGCGACCCCTATGCCCCTCCTGAGCCACGGCCACTCTCCGACCCTCTCGCTGTTCCTGTTCCTCCAGAGCGGGTGGGACCTCGCCACCTCGAGGCACTGGGCTATCCCGACGCTCCCCTGAAGGACGTTACCGAAGACGTAACGGTCGCCTTTCCTGAGCGCGTTCCTCAGCCTGAGCTCTAACGGGTCCATGCCCAGCCTCTTGGCAACCAGGTCCATCTGCCTCTCGATCGCGAAGATCACCTGGGGAGCTCCGAAGCCCCTGAAGGCCGAGGAGACCATGTTGTTGGTGTAGACCGAGTAGGCGTCGATCTGGGTCGCCTCCACCCTGTAAGGCCCGTTGCAGTTCTCAACCGCCACGTCGAGCACAGCCGGACCCAGGGCCGTGTAGGCGCCCTTGTCGTAGACGATCTCGATCTTGTTGGCGAGTATCCTCCCGTCCCTCGAGGCGGCCGTCTTGACCCTGATGACGGCCGGATGCCTCTTCGTGCCTGCGATCATCGACTCCTCCCTGGTCCACACGAGCCTCGCCGGCCTCCCCGTCTTCCAAGTGACGAGCGCCAGGTGTATCTGGACCGTGATGTCGTCCTTCCCTCCGAAGGCGCCCCCGACGTAGGGCGTGACCACCCTGATCATCTCGGGAGGGAGGTTCAGGGCGTGCGCTATCTCCGCCCTGTCACGATATGGCGACTGACCACCGGCTACGACGACGATCTTCCCGTCCTCCATGTAGGAGATTCCGGCCTCGGTCTCGAGGTAAGCGTGGATCTGGACGCCAGTCCTGTAGGTGTTCTCGACGACGACGTCGGCCCTGGCGAAGGCCCCCTCGACGTCCCCGAACTTCAGATGCACCTCCCTGCAGATGTTGCCGTCCTCGTGGACCTTCGGCGCATCAGGTTTCATCGCCTCCAGCGGGTCGGTCACAGCGGGAAGAGGCTCGTACTCGACCTCGATCAGCTTCATCGCCTCCAGCGCGTCCTCCCTCGTCTCTGCCGCCACCAGCGCCACAGGATCTCCGATGTACCTGACCTTGTCGTCGCAGAGCACAGGCCTGTCCTTCTTGAAGACGCCGTACCTGTTGACGGGGACGTCCTTGTGGGTGAAGACCGCCACTACGTTGGGGTGGGCCTGGGCCTTCGAGGTGTCTATCCTCAAGATCCTCGCGTGGGGGTACTTGCTCCTCAGCACCGCCACCCAAAGGAAGTCGTCGGGGAAGAGGTCGGAAGCGTACTTCGCCGCACCCGTCGCCTTCTCGAAGGCGTCTTTCCTCGCAACCGGAGCTCCGACAGCCCTCTGGACCGTCACACGTCCACCCCCGCCTCCCTCGCGATCCTGTAGAGCGTCATGAAGACGTAGTTGACCGAGAGCTCCCTCCTGTAGGCGGCGCTCCCCCTAATGTCGTCTATCGGCGAGATGTCCTTCAAAACCGCCTCAGCGGCCCTCCACATGACCTCCTTCGTGAGCCTCGAGCCGATCAGGACGCGCTCTGCGTTAGGAGACCTCACTACGGTCGGCGCCACAGCACCCAAAGCGATCCTCGCGTCCCTGACCATACCGTCGCGGTTTATGTCGACGAGGACCGCTCCGTTCACGACAGCTATCGCGTCACCCCTCCTCAGGCCGTGCTTGAAGAAGTGGCCGATGTATCCGTCGCCGGGCGGTCTTATCCTGATTTCGGCCACCAGCTCGTCCTCCCGCAAATCCAGCCTCTTGTACCCTCTGTAGAAGTCCCTGATGCCAACCACCCTCTCACCTCTGGGACCTACGATCACGAGCTCCGCATCTAGCACATAGAGGGGCGGCAGCGAGTCGGCGGCCGGGGAGGCGTTGACGATGTTCCCGCCTATCGTCCCCTTGTTCATGATCTGGAAGGAACCGACGGTGAAGGCCGCTTCAGAGAGGACCGGAGCGTACCTCCTCACAAGGTCCGACTTGTAGATCTCCATGAAGGTCGTCAGCGCCCCTATCCTCAAGACCCCGTCGTCGAAACGGATGTACCTCAGCTCGTCGACCCGAGAGATGTCGAGGAGGTCGGTCTTCGGCAAAGCACCGGTCCTCAGCTGGACTATCAGGTCGGTTCCGCCTGCTAAGACCTTGAACCTCTTACCCGTTGAGATGAGCTCAAGGGCCTCGCGGAGGGACCTGACCGAGTGGACCTCGACGTCGGCGAGGTGTTGCAAGGTCACTCACCCGCCGCCTTCAAAACGGCCCTCACGATCTTCACGTACCCTGTGCACCTGCAGAGGTTTCCCCTCAAAGCCTCCCTGACTACCTCCTCTGTCGGCCTCGGGACCTCCTTCAGCAGGTGGTAGGCTGCCACGACGATCCCGGGAGTGCAGTGACCGCACTGGACTGCCCCCTCCTCGACGAAGGCCCTGATCAGCCTGTGATCCCTCTCGATCCCCTCGACCGTGACCACGCTCCTCCCCTCAACCTGGGACATCAGCGTCAGGCATGCGTGGACCGGGACCCCGTCGAGCAAAACGGTGCACTCACCGCAGTCACCCCTCGCACAGCCCTCCTTCGTCCCCGTGAGCCTCAGGACGTACCTGAGCGTCTCGAGCAGCGTGTAGGCGGGCGGGACTTCAACGGCGGTCTCCTTGCCGTTCAGGTAAAACCTGATCTCCCTCAACTTTGCATAGCCGGGAAACTTCAAGCCTATAGTGTTAATCGCTGACTCGTAATTTGAAGATTGTGACGCGGGGATTGTGAACCGGGGACAGATTGCGAGACTCAGAGGCACTTCGCTGACTCCTGATTCACATTCCACGGTGACAATTCCGCGGACGGCGCTGGAAAGTTACTAAAGACGGGCGGTGAACGATGCTACGAGATGGTCGACGTCTATGGTAAGGACCTGATCTCGACGCAGGAGTGGGAGGTAGAGGAGATCAACATGGTGATGGACCTAGCGAGGCAGATCAAGCTCTGGCGCTACGCAGGGCACGTCCCTGAGCTCTTCAAGAACAGGACCTTCTTCATGCTCTTCTACAACACCTCGACAAGGACTAGGGCAAGCTTCGAGGCCGCCGCCACCCTGCTCGGAGGGCACGCGCAGTTCATCGACTTCGCGACGACTAGGGGAGCAGAGGGAGAGTCTGTCAAGGACATGGCGAAGATGTACGAGCGTTTCGGCCACGCGCTGGGCGTGAGGATCCTCGAATCCGCTGTCGACTACGTCTACGGCAGGGGCAACGCCGTGATCAGGGAGTACGCCGAGCACGCCAGGATTCCTGTCATAAACATGGCCGACGACATGTACCATCCGACGCAGGCCATCACCGACCTTTACACGATCGCTGAGAAGTTCGGGGGCAAGGTCGAGGGCAAGAAGTACGTGATCATGTGGGCTTACAGCGACAGGATAAGGAGCTGGGGGAGCGTGCAGGACGAGATGCTTATAGCGACGAGGTACGGGATGGACGTCGTCCTAGCGTATCCGCCGGGCTTCGACTTGGACGAGCGGCTCGTCGCACAGGCCCGTGAGAACGCCCGTGACTCTGGCGGATCGCTGGAGATAACGCACGACCTGAAGGAGGCGCTGAGCGGGGCCCACGTCGTCTTCCCGAGGAGCTGGGCCAGCCACGCCTGCGTGATGGAGGGCCTCAACCGCTTCGGAAGGGAGAGGGAGCTGGAGCTCCACAGGAAGTACGTCGATTGGAGGCTGACTAAGGACCTCGTCGAGCTCATGGACAGGAAGGGCATAGTGACCCACGTCCTCCCGGTCTTCAGGGGGCAGGAGGCCGACGACGAGGTGATGGACGGCCCGAGGAGCGTGATCTACGACCAGGCCGAGAACCTCGTCTACGTGAGGGCAGCGGTGCTGGCGCTGGTCGCCGGCAACAGGCTCTGACCAAAAGAGAGCAAGTCAGCACACAGGAACTGAAGGACGAAGTCCCAAATTTTTCCAAATCAATCGGGATAGACCTGCGTGCCCTCCTTTCCCTCCAACGCTGCGAGGACCCTCGACCTCTCGGCTATGACGGCCCGTTTCCCTCCGTTCTCGATGAAGCGGATCGCTGCGAGGACCTTCGGGCCCATGCTCCCCTCTCCGAAGTGCCCCTCCTCGTAGTACCTCTTCAGCTCGCTGACCTTGACGACGCCCAGCTTCCTCTGCGTGGGCTTGCCGAAGTCGACGTAGGCGCCGTCGACGTCGGTCAAAATGACCAGGTAGTCGGCCCTGATCAGCGTCGCGAGCCTCTCGCTGGCCAGGTCCTTGTCGATCACCGCCTCGACGCCCTCAGCCCTCCACCCGTCCCTCTCGACGATGGGTATGCCGCCGCCTCCGCAGGCTACGACGATGAAGCCCGCGTCGACGAGCGTCCTGATGGCGTGCCTCTCGGCTATAATCTTTGGATCGGGTGAGGGGACGACCCTCCTCCAACCTCCCCTCGCCTTGTCCTCCTTGAAGACGTACTCCGGGTGCTCGGCCTTCAGCTTCTCCATCTCCTCCTTCGTGTAGAAGGGACCGACTGGCTTGGTGGGGTTCTTGAAGGCGGGGTCGTTCTCGTCGACTATCACCCTCGTTATCACGGTAATCACGTACTTGTCGATCCCCCTTCGCTTCAGCTCAGTCCTGAGGGCCTGCTGGATCATGTAGCCGATGAAGCCCTGGGTCTCGGCGCCGCAGACGTCCATCGGGAACGGCGGAACGTTGTAGAGCTTCAGACCGGCGTCGTGCCGGAGCATCGTGGCCCCAACCTGAGGGCCGTTGCCGTGGGTTATCACGAGCCTGTAACCCCTCTCCACCAGGTCAGCGAGGTACCGGGACGTCTCCTGGACGTTGGCGTACTGCTCCTCGAAGGTCCCCCTCTGCCCCCTTTGGAGCAGCGCGTTCCCTCCCAGTGCAACCACAACCAGCTCGCCTGCCATCGTCCCACCTCACTCAACCGTGACGGCACAAAAAGTGCGCTTTTCTACCTTTCATTGCTGAGGACAGGTTCGCTTCAAGGTCTGTACGCGATTCCAAGCTCCTCAAGGGCCTCGAGGACCCTGCTCGGCTTCAAGGGCGTCTCCCTGATGTGGTAACCGATCGCGTGGGCAACGGCGTTCGTTATCGATGCCATCGGCAAGACCACCGGTATCTCGCCCATAGCCTTGGCTCCTAGTGCTCCTATCTTCCCCTCAGACTCGACGACTTGTTGGACTATCTCGAGCGGCGCCTCAGTCGATGCGGGTATGCTGTACCCCTGGAGGCCGAGCGTCACGGGTACTCCGTTTTCGAGGATGAATTCCTCGAAGAGGGCGTGGCCCATGCCCATGATGGACCCTCCCTCGATCACTGCCCTCAGACCGAGCGGGTTGATCGCCTTCCCGACGTCGTAGACCGCCGTCATCCTGAGGACCCTGACCATGCCCGTCAGCAAATCGACCTCCACCTCCGAGACGAGGGCGCCGAAGGTGTACTGGTTGTAGGGAGCGCCCTGGCCGGTCTCCCTGTCCCACCTCGTATCGGGCGCCTTGTAGTAACCCTCCACCTTGAGTTCCAGGCCCATCTCGATCGCCCGCCTGACAAGCTCCCTGAACGGGATCGACCTCGTGGGATCGCCTGCGACCATGACCCTCCCTTCCCTGTAAACGAGCTCCTCCTGCTTACAACCAAGGATCTCAGCCGCCAGCGGGTCGAGGACGGCCCTGAGCTTAGCGGCCGCATCGAGAGCTGCCCTTCCTCCGATGACCGTGGTCCTCGAAGCGACGGTCGGACCAGGGTTCCTCACGGCCCGCGTATCGGGCCTCAGGAGCTCAACGTCCTTCACATCGATCCCCAAAGCCTCGGCCACGAGGATCGCGAGGGACGTAAGCGCACCAGTCCCGTACTCGGTGAGGCCGGTTTGGAGCTTGACCTTGCCGCTCTGATCGACTGAGAGGTGGACGACCGCGAAGTCGTCGCCTTCCGGCCCCAGCGTGTTGCCGTGGTAAAGCAACGCTATCCCCATGCCCCTCCTGTACCTTCCGTTGAGTCTGTTGAACCGCTCGTAATCCTGCCTCCTCTCTTTCCACCTCGAGAGCCTTGCCGCGGCTTCCACGCACATGACGAGGCCGTTGTCGTCGATCCGCTGCGAAGTGGCCGTCAGCGAACCGGGCCTCAGCACGTTCTTCATCCTCAGCTCCAGCGGGTCCATTCCCAGCTTCTTTGCCAGAACGTCCATCTGGACCTCGGCCGCGAAGTGGGCCTCCGGCGCACCGAAGCCCCTCGTCGATCCGGCGAGCGTGTTGTTGGTCAGCACGGCATACCCGTCGGCCCAGACGTTCGGCACCTCGTAGGGTCCGGTGCAGTGGAAGGTGGCCCTCTGGATGACGAGGTGGCCCTTCGAGTAGTAGGGGCCGTTGGTCAGGTAGAGCGTCGACCTCCAGGCGAGGAGCTTTCCGTCCGATGTGGCACCGGTCTCGTTGACGATCCTGAAGCTGTGGCGCTTCGTCTGGACGGCCATCGCCTCCTCCCTCGTGAACGTCGCCAGCGCCGGTCTCCGGTTCCTATAGGCGGCGAGGGCAGCGTAGGCGGCCACGTCGATAGGCGACTCGTCGGACTTCGGGCCGAACCCACCTCCAGTAGCCGCTTGGATCACCCTTACCTTCTCAGGCGGCAGGCCGAGGACCTTCAGGACCTTGTTGTAGACGTCGAAGGGGTTCTGCATCGAGGCTATGCACGTTATGGTCCCGTCGGGCTCGGGATACGCGTAAGCCACCTCGATCTCCATCGGGAGGCCGTCCATGAAAGGCGTCCTGAACTCGTTCTTGATCACGACGTCTGACGAAGCGAAGCCCTCCTCGACGTTGCCCTTCCGTATCTTGACGTGGTTGATCAGGTTCCCCTGCTCCTGGATCCTCGGCGCGTCGGGCCTCAGGGCCTCTACCGGATCGAAGACGGCCGGCAGCGGTTCGTACTCGACCCTGAAGGCCGCAATGCCCTCGTCGACCGCGACCTCATCCTCACCCACAACGAGGGCCACCGCCTCCCCGTAGTGCCTGACCCTGTCGACCGCGAGGAGCGGCCTGTCTGAAGTCAGGGATCCGGCGTCGTTGACGCCCGGTATCTCCCGATGCGTTATCACGTCCACAACTCCCCTCACAGCCCTCGTGGCTGAGGAATCGATCGACCTGATCAGGGCGTGCGGGTGCGGAGACCTGACGGCCCTGACGTAGAGGACCCTGTCTGAGAGCAGGTCGGTCGTGTAGATCGGCCGGCCGAGGACCGCATCGAGCGCATCGACCCGAGCGACCTTCTTGCCGACGACGTAGAACTCCCTGGCCTTGAGGATCTCCTCGAACCTCCTTATGGTCTCCTCGTCCATCTACTCACCCCCAGCTGCCCTGACGACCGATTCCTCGAACCTGATGTAGCTGCCGCAACGGCAGAGCAACCCTCTGTAGGCCCAGCGTATCTTTTCCCTGTCCTTCGCCAGCCCCTTGTCGAGCGCCCACTTACCTATCAGGACCGCAGCGGGTATGCAGAACCCACACTGGACCGCACCCTCATCGATGAAGGCCCTCTGGACCGGGTGGAGCGAGGACTCGGTTCCTATGCCCTCTACCGTGACGATCTCAGCGCCGTCGGCCCTCCACGCCAAGACTAGACAGGAGTGGACCGGTCGGCCGTTCATGAGGACGATGCAGAGGCCGCAGTCCCCCTCACCGCACCCTTCTTTTACGCCCATGAAACCGAGCCTGTAACGGAGGACCTCCACCAGCGTCTCGTTCTCGGCGACTTCGAGCGTGTAGGGCTTGCCGTTGACCTTGAGGGAGACCATCACGCCCCTATCACCTCCTTGAGCTTCAGCGCCACGACGCGGGACGTCACGAGCCTCCTGTAATCGGCGGGGAAGTGGACGTCGCCTGCCGGCCTGACGGCTCCCCTCACGAGCTCGGAGACCTCAGAGGGACTGAACTCGTCAACGGACCTCCCCCTGACCGTGTCCTCGACGGCTCCCAGCCTTCCAGGCCTCAGGCCGTCGGCGAAGCTCACAGCGATCCTGCAGTCCTCGACCCTCCGATCTGATAGCTTGGCACCGACGACCACACAGAAGGCCGGCAACCGCAGCGTGGAGAAGGAGAGCTTATCGAACGAGAACCTCCATCCGTCCCAAGAGGTCCTGACCTCTACGCTCCTGACCAGCGCGACCTTGAAGGAGTCCCTGCGCGCCACGTAATCCGACAGGGGAACCTCTGACGGACCGTCGCCCTCGTAGAGCGTGACTTTTGCGTCGAGGACCATCAGTATCGGGAGGAGGTCCTCGGACGAGGTAGAGCTGGCCACCGCCCCGCCGACAGTTGCGAGGTTCATGATGTGGGGCGAGGTGTGGTTCCTCGAGAAACCTTCTAGGAGCTTTGCGATCGGATACGGTGCCAGTTCCACCAGCTCCACGTGGGTGACCATGGCACCGACGGAGAGACCATCTCCTTCCCTGCGGACCGTCCTGAGCTCGCTTACCCCTGAGAGGTCCACCAGCTCCCTCACCTCCAACAGCCCAGTCTTGATCAGCGGTATGACCGATGTGCCTCCTGCTATGGGATGGATCCCCTCACCGGAAGCGATCCTTTCCCAAGCCTCACGAAGCGAGGTGGGCCGCGACACGGCGAAGCGGGGAAGCCCGAGACGACCAAAGAGCAACATTCAACAAATTGTGTGACTTGCTCACGAATAAACCGTCCTTTCTGCGAGGGAATGCTCAGCGGATGACCTTGAGTCTCGAGATGTGCTTGGACCTCTGCTCGAGAGTGTACTGGTCGAGCTTCACCTCCCTCTCCACCACCGGCAGCTCCCTGTGATGTCCGAAGACCTCCGTCGAGAGGTACCTGTCGCCTGAATCGCAGATTACCGTCACTACCCTCCTGAGGTCAGGGACGGCCTTGGCCAGCTTGAGGGCAGCGGCCACGTTGGCGCCTGAGGAGATGCCGCAGAAGATCCCCTCCTCCCTGGTGAGCCTCCGCGCCATCTCAATTGCCTCCTCGGAGCTGACCATGACTACCCCGTCGACCAGCGACATGTCCATGTTCCTCGGGATGAAGCCGTCACCGACGCCCTCGATCTTGTGCCTGCCCCACCTGCCCTCCGCGATGACAGGACACTCCGAGGGCTCGGCCGCGTAGATCGCTATCTTCGGGTCCCTTTCCTTGAGGTACTTCCCTACGCCCGAGATGAGGCCGCCGGAGCCGTAGGACATCACGAAGGCGTCAATCTTCCCCTTCGTCTGCTCCCAGATCTCAGGGCCGGTCGTCCTGTAATGGGCCCTCGGGTTGTTCGGGTTCTCGAACTGGTTGGGGAACCAGTACTTCCCGGGGTTGGCGGCGATCATCGACCTGACTTTCTCCATAGAGATGTCGACGTCCGACTCACCTCCTGGCGTCAGGAGGACGTTGCCGCCGTAGGCCCTGATCAGCTCCCTCCTCTCGACGCTGACGCCCTCAGGCATCACTACGGTCACCTTGTATCCGAGGACCGTTCCGACGAAGCTGCACGCTATCCCGGCGTTCCCCGTCGAGACCTCGAGGATCTCCATCCCTTCCCTCAGCTCGCCCTCCTCCTCGGCCCTTGTGATCATCTCCCGGTATATCCTGTCCTTGAGGCTGCCGGAGGGGTTCAGCGACTCCATCTTCACGAGGACCTCGACCTCCTTCAGGCCCATCGACTGGGGGATCTTGTTCAGCTTGACGAGCGGCGTGTTGCCTATTGCATCGAGGACCGAATCCGATAGGGGCCTGAGCCTCCGCACGGCCTGTGTCCCTCCTCGCACGAGATAAAGTGGACGGCTTGCTCACGTGGTCTGTCACCGTAAAATCGTGATGAAACGGAAACGGTGTCGGATGGGTTCGCTGACATTCGTAGAGATCGACGAGCTGATACCTCATGAGGAGATCATCCCCTCCCTCCTCGATTCGGTCGTCTCGGAGCTCCGCGCTGCTGGGATGCTGATCCACCCTGTAGTCGTCTCGAGCCAGCACCACGTCGTTCTCGACGGTAACCACAGGGTCGAGGCGCTGAGGAGGATCGGCGCCAGGAGGGTGCTCGCGTACCAAATTGACTACTACTCCGACGAGGTGGCCGTGAAGAGGTGGTTCAGGACTGTAAGCGGGAATGTGGAGGTCGAGGAGCTGCTTGAGAGAGTAGCCGGAATGCTGAACGTCGAGGTAGTCCGCACCGGACGCGAGGAATCGATTGAGTCCTTGGAGAGCGACGTGAGGGTGATCGCCTCCGTTCTCGACCAGAACGGCTCGGCCTTCTTGCTGAGGTCCGCGTCACCGGTGCCGACTTACAGGGCGTACGCGATGATGGCCGAAATCGATCGGGCGCTGGCACCTTTCGAACTTTCGTATGAGACGGAAGACATCGCCTTAGCGAGGCTTGAGAGGAAAGAGAGGAGGATCGTCATAGCCTCGAGGCCTATCAGAAAGGAGGAGGTGATCGAGTCAGCCCTGAAGGGGGTGAGGTTCCCTCCTAAGTCGAGCAGGCACGTTGTCAGGGGAAGGGTGCTCTTTGCGATGGTCCCGCTTGAGGTCCTTCTGTCCGAGGATGAGGGCGCTGCTGAGTCGTATCTGAGACATCTCGGCGGGCTGAGGGTCCTGACGCTTCCGCCGGGCAGCACCGTCGACAGGACCTACGAGGAGGAAGTGAAGGTGATCGTCCACGGTCCTGAGCTTCGCAGATACTATCCCCAGCACCTCAGGGACCTAATAGGCTAAGCAGATTGGACGACTGGCGGGTGAATCGCATAAGTTCCGCGAGGACGCGACGAGATCGGTTCAATAGATGCTGAGCGCATCTTCAGTTGTGGACCAGAACGATAGGATCCTCATGTTGCCAGGCCCCACCGACATCCCTGACGTGACTTATCGGGCTATGACCTCGAGGATGATCAACCACAGGGACGAAGACTTCAGGCAGCTCCACCGCGAGACCCTCTCGATGGTCAGGAAGGTGATAGGGGCCGATTCGGGTGACGTCTTCGTCCTCACCTGCTCCTCGACTGGCGGGATAGAGGCGGCCGTGGCGAACCTCCTCGACCGAAACGACAGGGTCCTCTCCTTCGTCAACGGCCTCTTCGCCGAGAGGATGACCGAGGCCGCGAGGTACTACTCGGACCGCGTTGAGGCGATCGAGCTCCCACTAGGCACCGCGCCGACGCTCGAGAAGGTGAGGAGCGAGGTGGAGAGCAAAGGTGCTGACGCGGTCCTCTTGGTCCACAACGAGACCTCGACGGGGGCCTACTGCAGCGAGGTCCCAGCGATTGCGGATTACTGCAGGCGTAACGGGATAGCGCTGATCGTCGACGGCGTCACATCGATCGGGGGTTACCCGCTGGAGCTGAGCAGGTGGGGCGTGACGTGTTTCGTCGGCGGGACCCAGAAGTGCCTCGCAGCGCCGCCTGGCCTCGCGATCCTCTACATCAGCGATGAGGGATGGGAGAGGGTCAGGAGGAAGCAGAGGAGGCCCCACTACTTCGACCTCATCGCCCACAAGGAGTTCATGAAGAAATGGGAGACGCCCTTCACTCCGGCCGTTTCGCTCTTCTTCGCACTCCACGCATCGCTCCGTTACATCACTGAGACGGTCGGCCTGGAGAGGTGGTTCGCGAACCACGCATCGGGCGCCGCCGCCTTCTACGAGGGCCTGGAGAGGATGGGGATCGAGATCTTCCCTGCACCCGAGTTCAGGTCGAGAACGCTGATAGCCGGTGTGTTGCCCGACGGGATAACGGACGCGGACCTCACGAAGACGATGAAGGAGAGGTACGGCGTGCACATAGCAGGGGGCATGGGGAAGACGAAGGGGAAGATCTTCAGGATCGGGAACATGGGCATGGTGACGCCAGAGAGGGTCTCGAGGACGTTGGAGGCTCTGGCCGGAACGCTGAGGGCGCTCGGCTTCAAGGTCAACGACGTCAATGTCCGTTCTATTGTCGAGAAGAGATTCGGAAGCTGAACTCAGGTCAGCGATCTCCGTCACCACTCGCGAACTCTCTCAACAGAGCAGAGTGGCAATGTAATCGGCTTCTTCACTTTGAAGAGAGGCATATTACTAGGTCCGAGATTGAGCAGGCGATGGTGAAGGATCCTGTCTGCGGGATGGAGGTAAACGAGAAGACGGCGAAGTTCAGGTACGAGTACGGCGGCAAGACCTACTACTTCTGTTGCGAGCACTGCCTGAA
>JAVVHL010000015.1:0-17847 GCA_032249575.1 Candidatus Calditenuis sp.
CCGCCCGGAGAAGAGACGCCCACAACTTCTCAATAGAACTTGACCCAATGAGGAACCAAATCGAACGTTTTTGGGTCGTCGGGCCCGACCGGAAGAGGGATGATAGTCATCGACAGCAACGAGGCGGCGGAGGCTCCGACGATCGCGGAGATCCTCAGGACAGGCGCTGAGGTGGCAGTAAGGCAGCTGGAGGCCGGCGACTACCTACTCACGGGCCAGTTCGGGTCGGTCCTGGTCGAGAGGAAGAGGGTCCCCGACTTCCTGAGCAGCCTGAAGGGGAGGCTCTGGGACCAGCTCGAGCGCATCAGGTCCTTCGAGGGGACCAAGGTCCTGATCCTCGAGGGGAACGTCGGCTTCTACAGAAGGACCGGATGGAACGAGACGGCGGTACTGGCGATGATCGACAAGATAGCGGTCGAGATGGGGATTCCGATAGTCCCGACACCGGACGAGAGGGGAACGGCGGCCTACCTCCTCTGGAAGCACAGGAGGCTCGGAGAGGTCAGGGAGCCGAGGGAGTACCCCCTGAGGGTCGCGAGGAGGGAGATGACGCCTGAGGAGAGGGCCCTCTACACGCTCGAGGGTATGTGCGGCCACAAGACGGCGATGGCGCTCCTCGAGCACTTCGGCACGCTCGGAGACCTGATCTGCTTCGTCCGCTCGAACCCATACCCTGTTGTTGAATCCAGGCTCTCGGCCGTGAAGGTCGGAGGGAGGAGCATACCC
The DNA here is from genome assembly GCA_032249575.1 of Candidatus Calditenuis sp. Taxonomy (GTDB): domain Archaea; phylum Thermoproteota; class Nitrososphaeria_A; order Caldarchaeales; family Calditenuaceae; genus Calditenuis. The sequence goes on from JAVVHL010000015.1 coordinate 727, forward strand.
GAGTCGACGATCAGGACGATCTATGCCACCGTCAACGCGGCCTACAGGCGGGGAGGTGAGCGATGAGGGGATCGGTCGTTGTGGCCGAAAAGCCATCGGTCGCAAAGGCCATCTCCAAGGTCCTCAACTCGATAGGAGAGGATGACGTCCTCGTCACGAGCGTCAAAGGCCACCTCCTGGACCTCGACCTCCCCATCGCCTTCAGGAACTGGAAGGGGAGGGACCCGGTGGAGGTACTGGAGCTGGCCCTCTCTGACCTGAGGTACGTGGTGAGGGACTCCGATTCCTACAGGAACCTCCTGAGCGTGTTCAAGGAGAGGGCGCCGCTCGTGATAGCGACCGACAACGACCACGAGGGCGAGCTGATAGGGGCCGAGATCCTGATGGTCTACAGGAAAGTCAGGGGCGATAGGTCGAGGTACTTCAGGATGCGGTTCAACTCGGTCGACGAGGAGGAGCTCCTCAGGGCCTGGCGGAACCTCGAGCCCGACCTGAACTGGAGGTGGGTCTACAAGGCCGAGTTCAGGAGGGCCTTCGACCTGCTGACGGGCGCTGCCTTCACGAGGTTCCTCACGCTCTCTGCCGAGAAGAAAGGGTTCGACGGGCTGCTCAGCTGGGGGTCCTGCCAGACGCCCACGCTCTACTTCGTCGTCGAGCGAGACCTGCAGATAGAGAACTTCAAACCCGTCCCCTTCTGGTACCTCGAGGCGGTCCTGGAGACCTCCAGGGGAGAGCGCCTGACCGCAAGGACGGAGAGGTTCTGGGAGAAGGCGGAGGCCCTTGAGCGTCTGAGCAGGGCCACGTCGTCGGAGTTCGCGGTCGTGAGGGATTGGAAAGAGGATGAGGAGGTGGTGAGGAGGCCGTTGCCGGCGAGGACAGACGACGTCCTCAGGGACCTCGTCTCGATCACCGGAAGGACGGCCAGGGAGCTGATGGAGGTCCTCGAGCGGCTCTACGCCGAGGGCTACATCTCCTATCCGAGGACCGATACGAACCGCTATCCAGAGGGCTTCAACTTCGCGAGGGCGGCGAGGCCTGTGGTCGCAGCGGGTCTGGTGCCCCCGAACGTCTTGACGAGGCGACCGGATCCGAGGCAGGGCAAACTCGACGACGGAGCCCATCCACCGATCTACCCGATCAGGCCCTTCACAGGACGCGGCATCCCGGCCGAGGTATGGGAGTACATCGCGAGGAGGTTCGTAGCGAACGCCTACTTCGACGACGCGCTGGTGACCAAGCAGGGCGCCCTGATAGACCTGGGAGGCGTCGAGTTCTCAACCAGCGGCCAGAAGATCCTGAGGCGCGGCTTCCTCGAGGTCTTCCCGTACCAGCACGTAGCAGAAGACCCGTTGCCGAGGATGGCGATCGGTGAGAGGTTGCGGGTCCTGGAGGTCAAGCTGAGGGAGGGGAAGACGAGTCCTCCTCCGAGGATGACGGAGTCGGAGCTGCTGGGCGTGATGGAGGCCCATGGGATAGGGACCGACGCCACAAGGGCCACCTTCCCTTCGCTCATCGTCTCAAGGGGATACGCGGTCAAGACGGGGAAGAGCATCAGGTCGACGGAGCTCGGGAGGGCACTTGTGGAGGCGCTCCGGTCGGTGGACGAGAGGCTCGTGACGCCTGAGACGAGGAGGAGGGTGGAGGAGAGGATGGCGCAGGTCGAGAAGGGCGTCGCCGACTGGAGGGAGCTCCTGAAGGAGTCGCTGAGGGAGTACAGGGAGCTCCTGATCGAGTGCGTGAGGAAGTGGGAGGAGCACGGCCGGAGCCTGTCAGCACTTGTTGGGAGCCTCTCGCTCCAGAAGCACACTATACCTGAGAAGAAGGAGAAAGGGGAAAGGGGTTCGAGGAGTAGAGGTGCCCTCAGACCCTCCTGACGTTCTCGAGCAGCTTCAGCAGGTTCGAGTCCGAGACGGTCCCGATCGCGTTGCCGTTCTGGTCGTAGACGTGGAGCGTACTGTCATCTTCCCTTGCCACGAGCCTGTGCTTGCCGGAGCAGATCGGGTAGGTGTCGGAGAGGCCGCACATGCAGATCCAGACCTCCTCGCCCTTCTCGGTCACGTGCCTGTGAGGTCTCTTGGCGGTGTGGATCACGATCCGTGCCATTTCGTCAGGAGCGGCACCTGCCTTCGCATAAGCGTTGCACGACCACGCAGGAGATCACGCCTCGGGGACCTCGAGGGTGACGCAGTGGATCCCGCCGAGCCCGTAGAACAGCTCGTCCGACCTGACCGTCACGACCTCCCTGCCCTCGTACGCCTCCGCTATCCTCTGGACGGCCTCCTCGTCCTCCGGCTGTCCGAAGACCGGGACGATCACGTGCCTGTTGGTGACCAAGAAGTTGAGGTATGTGGCAGGGACCTGGACGCCGAGCACCTTGACCGGTGACGGCATCGGGACCTTCACCATGCTGTAGCTGTCCGGACCCGTTTCCCTGATCCAAGCGCTGAGGATCTCATGGACCTCTTTCAGCACCGCGTAGTTAGGACTCTCTTTCCTCCTCTCCTCTGCGACCAACAGCACACCGCCCGGCGCGAACCTGACGAAGGTGTCCACGTGGCCGTCGGTGTCGTCACCTTGAACGCCCCTCTCGAGCCATATCACCTTCCTGACGCCGAGGTAGTTCCTGAGGACCGATTCGATCCTGGCTCTGCTGTAACCGGGATTCCTCCTCTTGTCGAGGGCCGCCTGCTTCGTGATCAGGGCCTCCCCTCTCTCACCCACCTCCACCATCCCTCCCTCCAGGACGACGTTCGCGAAGAAACCGAGGGCCGTCGAGGACTCGAGGACCCTGAAGCCTATCGCGTCGTCCCGCTCCAAATCCTTGTATTTCCCTCCCCAGGCGTTGAAGACCCATTTGACGCCTGCCAGCGTGTTTCTTCCCACCAGGAAAGTGGGGCCGTAGTCCCTGATCCAGACGTCGGTCACCGGCATGCGGTGGAAGCTCACGCCCTTGGTCCCGTAGTTCTCACCGATCCTGCGTTCTGCGTCGGCGAGCGCCTCGTGGCCTGAGACTATCACGTTCACAGCCTCCGACGAGCGGACGGTGCCGATCAAGGTGACGAAGACCTCCTTCACCCTATCGATTATCTCTGCGGGGAACGTGCCCTCGTTGGTGGGCCAGACGGTCCAGACGGCGCTCTGCTTCGAGAACTCCGGCGGCTTCATGAGGCCGAGCTTTGAAGGGTAAAGCTGGAGGCGGGAGAGCGAGCCCATCCTTCGTCTACCTGTACAGCTCCGGCCTCCTGCACCTCAAAAACCCCCACCCCTCCCTCACAGCTTCGGACTTGCTGAGGTCGACGCGCCTGACAGCAACGCCCTCCTCGTCGCACCCCATCCTGCAGAGGACGGTCCCGAAGGCATCGGTCACGAACGAGGAACCCCAGAAGGTTATCCTCCCCTCGGTCCCTGTCCGGTTTACGGCGACGACCGAGAGGCCGTTGGCGATCGAGTGACCCCTCTGGACCGTCTCCCACGCCTCCTTCCAGTCCCCCTCGGTCTGCTCGACCCCCTCGACCCATCCGATGGCAGTGGGGTAGAAGACGATCTCGGCGCCCTGAAGGGCCAAGGACCTGGCCGGCTCAGGGAACCACTGGTCGAAGCATATGAGGACGCCGAACCTGACGCCGAGCGCCTCGAACGGCCTTATAGGGCCGTCTCCCGGAAGGAAGTACTTGGACTCGTGGTAGCACTCGTCCTCGGGTATGTGCGTCTTCCTGTAGGTCCCGATGAGGCCTCCGTCAGGCCCTATCACCGGCGCCGTGTTCCAGTAGCCCCTTTCTCCGCGCTCTATCAGCGATCCGCCTATCAGCACGACGCCGTGCTTCCTCGCAACGCTTGAGAGTTCGTCGACGACCCGTTGCCAGAGCGACGCGCTCCTCTCGAGAACTCCGGGATCGGGATGCGGGTCCTGCGGGTAGTACCTGAACGGGAAGAGCTCCGGGAGGCAGACGAACTCGGCTCCCTGCGATGCCGCCTCGCCCGCCAGCTCGACCGCCCTCCTGACGTTCTCCGCCACGTCCTCTACCATCCTCATCTGTACTATCCCGACCCTGACCTGCTTCCTCCCCAAACCGCTCATTTTTTCGCGAAGGTGCTTATATCCGAGACGCACCGGTCGGAAGGACGTGAAGGTAAGGGAAGTGATGAGTAGGCCCGTTGTGACGGTCGGGCCCAAAGACGCAGTCTGGTACGCACTACAGGTGATGATCTCGACGAGGATCGGGGCCGTGGTCATCGCAGAGGGCGAGAGGCCGGTAGGGATCCTTACGGAGAGTGACGTGGTGAGGCTCCTCGTTGACAGGGGCATGGGGATTGTCGAGCTCCTCTCAGTACCGGTAGAGAACGTGATGAGCAGGCCGGTAATCACGTGCAGCCCCGACGAGGACCTCGTCGACGCGTTGGCGCTGATGCTGGAGAAGAGGGTGAGGAGGCTTCCGGTCGTGGAGAACGATAGGCTCGTGGGGATCCTGACCGAGAGGGACATGATGGGAGCGATGCTGTCCCTGCTGAGGTCCGCTAAGGCTGAGGGAGCGAGACCAGACACTCGAGGGTGATGCCGGAAAACTTCTCCCTGAGGGCCCTCGCCGTTTCGTCCAGCACCGCTACCGCGAAGACCCCGACCGGTTCGGCACCGAACCTCTCGACGAACCTGAGGAGGGCCTCGACAGTCTTCCCGCTCCTGACGAAGTCGTCCACTATCAGGACCCTCTCGGAGCGCCTGATGGTCCTCTTCGGCAGATAGATGTACTCGACGACAGGCGGAGACCTCACGATCCTCTCCTCGACGAAATCGGTGTAAACCGGGTCCTTCACGGGCTTCGCGATCACGAGCTGGGCCCCCAGCTCGGTGGCCACGTGGACTGCCAGAGGAACGCCGTCGGTCGCAACCGTCAGGACCTTCTCGACGGCGGATCCGGAGAAGAGGAGGGAGGTGTAGAGGCCGATCGTCCTCAGGATCCTCTGGTCCTGGAGAATCTGGCTGAGGTCGTAGAGCCCCTCCGGCGTCCTCCTGAGGAGCGACTCGAAGAACTCGGGGAAGTAGTCACGCCTTGCAACTTCGATGATCGCCATCGCTCTTTCACGGGTCGGCATCACCTTGCCGTGGACGTACCTGCTCAGGACCGATACCTGGATCCCCAGCCTCTCGGCCAGCTCCTTCAGCTGGTACCTCTGCCTCAGCGCCCTCAACGTCTCGAGGGCCAAGAGCTTCAGCTTCGTCTCGTCGAGCTTGTGCATCGCAACTCTTCCGTCATACCTCATTTCGGCAAATTTATGTTGTTGCTCCCATCAGGTCAAGGGCCCGGCAAACGCTCAATTGAGGGCGTCCCAAAGTCTGGGAGGATGAAGACCGTTTACAGGAGGACGTTGACCTCGGTGGGCCGGAGGTCTTTCGCGGTCGTCCTGCCGAAGGAGTGGGCCAAGAGCAATTCGCTGGAGCCCGGGGATCCGGTGCTGATCGAGGTCCAGAGCGACGGGTCGTTGCTCCTCAGGCCAGTAATTTCGGGGCAGAGGGCCGCAGTCCAGACCACCAAGGTCATCGGGGTCGGAGCGACCCTCAGGAGGGAGATAACGGCAGCGTACCTTGCTGGGTACGACAGGATCGTGCTGAGGTCTGAGGAGCCTCTCTCGAGCACCGACAGGGAGGTGGTGAGGAGGACCGTGAGGGGTCTGACGGGGGCCGAGGTCGTCTCGGAGAGCAACAACGAGATCGAGATACAGGTCCTGCTCGACACGTCAGCGGTTGAGCCCGAGAAGGTCGCGAGTCGACAGAACGCGCTGGTCGCCAACAACATCGAGATCGTGGCCGAGGCGATAGCGGAGTGGAGCGCCGACAGGGCAAGGGTCGCCATCATGATGGACGAGGAGATCGACCGCCACTACTTCACCCTCGTCAGGGCGATAAGGGCCTACGCGAGGTCAGGGCGCCTCCCAACGGTCAGGCTCCTCGACCTGAGGCTGGTTGCGAAGTTCGTCGAGGACATCGGCGACCGGCTAGTGAGGATATCGGAGCTGATCGTATCGAATGCCCTACCGAAGCCGAGTCCTGACGTCCTCAGGGACGTCTCCGAAAGAGCGAGGCAACTGGTCTCGACCCAGAACAGGGCCTTCGCCTCGTTCATGGGGTACCAGGTCCAGATGGCAGAGGAGGTGATCGCCGAGATCTCCACTATTATCAGGTCGCTCGCCGAGCTGGAGGTAACTCCTGGCGTTCAGGGCGATCAGAGGCTCCTCGCGATCGTGAACGAGTTGAGGCGGATAGCTGAGGACCAGATCGACATAGCCGACATCACGGCGCCGGCGCCTTAGAGCCGACGGTCATCCTGTGCCGAAGGAATCGATCTCGACCATCGTCCTGCTGACGCCTCCCTTCTCGAGCTTCTGGAGCATCCCGTCGACGCCCTTCTCCCTGTCGCCAGCTATGAACCGCGCACCGCCGCATATGCCGTAGTACGCGCCATCCCAGTCCGGAACGAACTCCCTTATGTCGTCGAAGAGGACGTGGCGACCCAGAATAGTGACGACCCTACCGTTCCTGTCGTCGCCTCCGAAGAGGTCCTGGATTATCTCCTCCCTCGAGACGTCGTGCTCCCTCGTGAAGTTCACCAGCAGGTGGAGGTCCTTGTACTCGTCCAAGAGCCTCGGCATCAGCCTCCTGTAGATGAAGTCCTTCCTCGTCCTGTTGACGTAAAAGAGGTGGATAGAGGTGTTGAGCTTCTTGTCGATCGCGTACTCGATGAAGCACTTGAACGGCACTATGCCGCTCGACGCCGCGAGGAAGACCACGGTCTTCAGCCTGCCCTCTTCGATCATATTGAGCGCCTTCCTGAGGAACCTTCCGTAGGGCCCCTCGACGATCACGAGGTCTCCCACCTTCGCCAGCTGGTGGAAGTAGGGCGCGAACGTCCCGCCCTCGCTCTTTATCATCAGCTCGAAGTAGCCGTCGGTCCTCGTGGGCGATCCGGCTATGGAATAGAACCTGAAGTCGCCCTTCTTCAGCGGGGTGTCGAAATAGAGCTTCACGTCCTGCCCTGGGTGGTAGTCGAAGATCCTCCTGTCGCCGACGTTCTTGAAGATGTAGGTCTTAGCGAGCTCGGTCTCCGGAATGATGTCCGTGATCACCATGGGGTATTGGTAGATCAGCTGGCCCCTCTGCTCGACGACCCGTACAGTCCTTTCGGCAGGAGCCTCGATCCCCACGTGCAACAATTCCGTTAGCCAGTATATTAGGGGAAACACCGCCACCCCGCGAAGGCAGTCAGTCCGTTTTCAATTTTGAGTGTGGGCCGACGTGAAAGCTGCAGACCCTCGGTCGACAACGACGCAAGCCGCCGCAGGACTCGTCACACCTATATCCGCGAGGGACGGTACTTCACCACGTGAGCCGTCAGGGCAGTGGTCAGAACTCGCGCATCCAACGCCCCTCTTCGACCGTCACGGTTCTGAAGACGATGCTCGTTCCCGTCAGGTACTCCGTGGAGAGGTGGAGCTACACGCTCCAGCGCGTGACAGGTGTCGTCGTCACCCTCTACTTCGTTCTGCACGTCATAGAGACCGGCAACTTCATCGGCGGACCCGCCGTCTGGTACGTGCCACCTTACGACTTCGCCAAGGCCTACTACGAACACGTCAAGGAGTTCCTCCACAACCCCATATTCGACGTGGGGCTCGTGGTCATCGGCTGGATGGTGGCCTTCCACGCGATAAACGGTCTCCGGCTGACGCTCGCCCACTTCGGCATCACACTCGGCAGACCATCCAGGGTCGAGCCTGAGGCACCGCCGAGGTCTTTCTCGACGCTTCAGAGGGCAATCTTCTGGTTATCGATAGCTCTGGCCGTCTTCGCGGTCGTCTACAGCCTGAACGCCTTGATGGGGGTGTTCGCGAGGTGAGCGAGCGGAGGCTCATGCTTTTACATTACGTCACGGGCCTAGGCATCCTCATCACCGGAGCGGTCCACATCTGGGTCGTCTTCTTCACAGTCCCGCTCGACCAGACGATATGGGAGACGACGATGCTCTTCGACAACCACCCGTTCGCGATACTGAGCGTTTACAGGAACGCGCTCCTCGCATCGACGCTCTGGCTCCTCCTGGTCTTCACGACGTTCCACGCGATGAACGGCATCAGGGTCATAATCATGGAGCTGATACCGGACGAGAGGGTCATGAGGGCTGCCAAATGGCTGCTGATCGCGCTGGGCGTCTTTCTCGTGGTTTACGGCACCAGGACCATCCTCATAGCTTACAGCATAAGGTGAGTCGGGGATGGAAGGGAAGGTCGTCTTCACCGTCTTCAGGCACGACCCCTCCGCTGGAGGGAAGCCCTGGTACGCCTCCTACGAGGTGCCCTACAGGAGAGGCATGACGGTCCTCGACGGCCTCCTTTACATCAAGGAGCGGATCGACCACACCCTCGCTATCAGGTACTCCTGCAGGATGGGGATCTGTGGTTCCTGCGGCATGAAGGTCAACGGTCTGCCCCGTCTTGCCTGCTTCACCCAGGTCTCCGAGCTCGGGAGGACGATCAAGGTGGAGCCGTTGCCGAACCACCCACTCGTAAGGGACCTGGTCACAGATTTCAGCACCTTCTTCGCCAAGCACAGGTCGGTGAAGCCCTGGCTGATCAGGCTGGACGTCGAGGAGCAGGAGAACCCGACTGGGCAGTACCTGCAGAGCGACGCCGAGCTCGAAAGGTACATCCAGTTCTCGTACTGCATCTCCTGCGGTCTCTGCTACTCAGCCTGCCCTGTCGTGACCGCGCTCCCTGATTTCCCAGGTCCTCAGGCTCTAGCTTGGCTTTACAGGTTCTACGCCGATACGAGGGATCAGGGAGGGAAAGAGAGGCTCGAGATCGTCAACAGAGCCAGAGGGATCTGGCGTTGCCACTTCGCTGGCTCCTGCAGTCAGGTCTGTCCGAAGGGAGTCGATCCGGCGTTGGCTATCCAGCTCCTCAGGAGGGCGCTGATCAGGGGTTAAGGTGTGACCCGAACCGCACAGCCGCGTTCCTCACTCCGGGATACCCTTATACCACATCAAGCCGTCCGATGCTAGCGGAACGATGAGGCAGGTCGACATATCTCACAAGCCTTTCGTCGTGAGGGAGGCGGTCGCCGAGGGTTACCTCCGTCTCAGGCCCGAGACGATCGAGAGGATCAAGAGGGGACTGGTCGAGAAGGGTGACCCTGTCCAGCTGGCTCAGTTGGGAGGGATAATCGCCGCTAAGGAGACGCCGAGGATCCTGCCGCTTTGCCACCCGATCAGGCTCGAGTCGGTCAACGTGGAGGTCACGCTCGATGAGGAGAGGTCGTTCGTTCGTGCGAGGGCCACCGTCAGGGCGGTTGAGCAGACGGGCGTTGAGATGGAGGCCCTCATGGCCGTTGCGGGAGCGCTACTCAACGTCTGGGACGCCGTGAAGCAGTACGAGAAGGACGAGGCCGGTCAGTATCCGGTGACGGAGCTGGTCAGCGTCAGGGTCGTGAGGAAGGTGAAGGGGGTTGAGGAGTGACGAGGCATCTGGCAGGGTGCTGATGCTGGGGACTGGTACCCTGAAGCCCGGTCCAAGGAGGTACGGAGCTGGGGTCCTCCTGGAAATCGGAGGGCTCAAGCTGCTGTTGGACTGCGGCCCCTCAATAGTCCAGAAGTTGTTCAGCGCAGGAATCGACGCGACCGAGCTCGACGCGGTCTTCCTCTCTCACTTCCATGTCGACCACACCTCAGACCTTCCTGACCTGATCTCGTCGCTCGCCGCCGACAAACTGGGCTACCCGAGGAGGCCAGAAAGGCCCCTCACGCTCATCGGCCCTCCAGGACTCGTCCAATTCCTCGAGGCGGTTTTAGATCGCAACCCGTATTACAGCTACGTCGGCGAGTGGAACAGAGCTCTCAGGCTCGTGGAACCTGTTGAGATCGGAGACAAGAAGGAGCTCCGGATAGGGGACGCTGTGCTTCGCTTCGCCGAGGTCGATCATCCGAACGGTTACGCCGTCAGGGTTAACATCGGAGACCTCTCCGTGACTTACTCCGGCGACACCGCACCTACCACGTCTCTCGTCGAGCTCGCATCGGGAACAGACCTGCTGATCCACGAGTGCACCTTTCCTTCTGAGGCGCTCATGGGAAAGCACTCATCGGAGAAGGGGCTGGCTGAGGTGGCTTCAAGGGCTGCACCTAAGCAGCTCGTGGTCACCCACCTCTCCCCGGCCTGGACAGGGAGGGAGCACGAGATCGTGGCTGCCCTCAGACCCTCTTTCAAGGGGAGGGTCATAATTGCCCATGACCTCCTAGAGATACGTGTGCGACCGAGGCTGGCTACTGAGGCGACACCTCCTCCCAGTTCACGAGCCTTTCACCAGCTCCGGTAGCCTCACCCCTCTCTGTCCCTGATACCTTCCGTGGTACGGCCTCTCGACCTCTGATGTCAGCTTCGCGAAGACCACGTGGAGGAACCTCTGCCCTGCATGGAGTTTGACCGGAAACTCTCCTCCCACCATCTCGATCGTCAGCTGGCCCTCGAAGTTGGCGTCGATTATCGTCGGCGGTATCGAGAGGCCTAACCTTGCGAAGGTGCTCCTCAGGTTCACGAACCCCATCAGGTCCTTCGGCATCGAGAGGTACTCTATCGTGTGGAGGAGGACGTGCTCCCTGGGTCTTATCACGAAGGAGTCGCCACGCTCGATCTGGTAGAACTCCGAGACGTCCCCGTCCATGGTGTCCAGGACCTTATCAGTGCTCCTGAGCCTCGCTATCTCGCTGCCGATCCTGAGGTCTAGTCCGTTCTCCCTGACCGTGTCCTCGAAAATCGGCTCGACCCTGAGCCTTCCGCTCCTGATGTAGTTCCATAGGTCGAAGTCCGAGAGGATCATAGCCTGTCGTGGGAAAGGAGAGCGCTTTGACGTAAAAAATTGGAGGGGTATTCCGGGGGCACTCGCTTTAGGTCATACTCCAGCTCTTTCCTCGTATGATCCCTCGCTCGGCTCCCAGCTGGACGTCATCAATGACGACCTGTCGGCGTAGTGCTGGACGACCCACTTCGGCTTGAGGGCCTTCACGATGTGCTCGAAGGCCGCCTTCGGGTCGCTGTGGTCCCCGCAGGTGAAGACGTCTACAGCCGCGTACTTGTACATGGGCCAGGTGTGGACGGCGATGTGGCTCTCCGTGATCAGCGCCAACACCGAGACGCCTCCCTTCACCCCCTCGACCTTCCAGCTCTTGACCTCCATCAGCGTCGCTTTGGCCACCTTCACGGCCTCCCTGACCACTCGGACAATGAGTTGCTCGTCGGTCAGCGCCTCGGCGTCGCAGCCGTAGAGGTTTCCGTAGACGTGTTTGCCTACGATATGTTCCACGTCATGCCTAAGCATCTTTTGTGTTCCTGCTGGACTGAGCCTGTCCAACTTCTTCCTTGTCACCGGTGCTCTGCGAAGTTTTCTTATAAATTGTACGTCACAGCCTTTCAGGTGCAGCCCTCTCAGCTCACTTCGCGACCTAAGCCCCTCTGCCGCCTTTCCCCGCCATTTCCTGGCCCCCTATCGCAACTAGGGTCTCCTCGCAGGAACCTCTAGGTTGACTTGTTCATCAAAGGTAAACCTTTGATGTTTGATCTTAAACATCAAAACATTAACGATTTACCTTTAAGCCATACGCATAGAGAGTCCCCATCTTGCCGAAAGTTCGAGTTAATTCATAACTATCTGTTTTAGACGATCCTCCTCATTACTTAAAAGTTTTTCAGATTCGATAATCCAGTCTTAAGCGAGTTAACTGTCTCACCGTGAAAACAGGGCTTCAATAAGCCAAATCCTCATTTAAAGTTTTGGGATTCATCGCGGCTGATCGCACCCCCACAATTGCGAATCGGTTGGGGGAATGTGTCTGGATGGATAAACCTGTCCAGATCGAATTAGGTGGATGTCAGCTGTTTGGTGGTTTACCTTCTACGGTAGATGGTTAACCTTAAAACTAGCCAAAGCCTTAGGGCCGCATGCCAAGTAGACCCCAGAGGGGGTCAGGTGAGCGGCAGAAGGGGTCAGCTGAGCGGACGGACAGGGGGAAAGGGAGGGGCCCGGAAGCCGGGGCGAGGGCGCAGATCGACAGGAAGGCGGTCCTGGTGAGCGTCTCTCAGGCGGTCTCTCAACCGAGATTGGCCTTTTACTCGCCGGTCGCCGCTGCGGTCCTTAACTACCTGAAGAACACCCAGCCGAGGTTCAGCATCAGCAGCGAGCTAGCGAAGCTCGTTGAGGCGGAGCTGGCGAAGAGGTACCCGATCCTCTTCTCGCACGTTAAAAGGGCACTCGAGGCGAAGGGGGTGAGGAGGAGGGCGAGAGCCGGTGGAGCCGGGTGAACTGATCAGGTCCGCGTTGATGAGAGCTATGGAGGTCTACCGGGAGCTGGAGAGAAAGGGGACCGCCACCCAAAGGGTCAGGCGAGGGAGCTTCGGCGACTTGGCGATGGTTGCCGATCTGATGTGCGAAGAGGCCATATTGAGGGAGCTGGCGAAGTCGATCGACCTTCGAAGGTGCACGGTCGTCACCGAGGAGTCTGGCATAATCAGGGCGGAGCAGGAGGAGCTGGTGGTACTGATCGATCCGGTCGACGGCAGCACCAACATGAGGCGGAAGCTCAGGCACTTCGGTGCCGGCATAGCCATCTCGTCCTCTCCCAGGTTCCGGGACGTATTCGCGGCAGGTGTGCTGGACTTCTACAGCGGGGAACTTGTGCTGGCGGCCGACGACGGCGTGGAGCTACCCGAGGGCGCGAAGGGACCCTCTGGCGTCGAGGACCTCAAGGAGTCTGTGGTGACCCTCGATTACAGGGCGGCCAAGAGGGGGCCGAAGGACCTGGAAAGGTATCTTGCGATACTCCGGAACCTCAAGCACGTCAGGAACCTCGGTTCGTCGCTCGTCGAGCTGGAGCAGATTGCGCTGGGAGTGCTCGATGCCTATGTCTGCCTGACACCGGAGATGAGGGTCTTCGACATAGTCCCCGGGATGTACGTCCTCAAAAGGCTGGGATGCCCGCTGTGGGCTGGCGGCACCGACCCGGATGAGATGGAGCTCGTCACCAGGAACCGTTACCCCTTGATCGCTGCGAGCAACGTCCGGCTCATGCAGCAGATCCTAGAGATCGTCGGAGGATAGAGGGAGAACAAGGACAACCTGGCTTGACGTTACACGTCGAAAACGCTTATAGCAGGTCGTTGATACTGAGTAGCCAAGGAGAGATGGCGACAGTAGATGAACTCATCATCAACAGGTTCTGGATCAAGTCCTATCCGGAAGACGTAAGGCCCGAAATAGAGGTGCCAGAGAAGGGATACCACGAGCTCTTCCTCGAGTCGGCAGAGAAGAGGTCGAACAAGGTGGCCGTGATCTTCGCCGGTTCCGAGTTCACCTACGGGCAGATCCTCGACAGCGCACTACGGGTCGCCGGGTACCTCAGGTCGATAGGTGTGAGGGAGGGCGACAGGGTCTCGCTGGTGCTGCCCAACTCACCGCAGTTCATCGCCGCCTACTTCGGCACCCTGATGACCGGAGCTGCGGTCGTACCGATCAACCCGCTGTACAAGGCAGGGGAGATCAGCTACATGCTGGGGAAGAGCAGGGCGAAGGCGGTCTTCACGCTCGACCTCTTCCACGACGAGGTCCTGAAGGCCGTGGAGGGCACATCGGTCGAGAAGGTGATCGTATCGAACATCGCCGATCACCTCCCGCCTGCTAAAAGGATCTTGGGGAAGCTCCTGAGGAAGGTTCCTTCCAAACCGGTCAAGAGGGACGTCATGGTCGAGAGCTACAGGCGCGTCCTCTCCAGCAGGCCGATATCGAAGGACGAGGTAGCGAGGGTCGATCCGGCCTCGACGCCTGCAGCGATCTGCTTCACCAGCGGCACCACCGGCCTTCCGAAGGGAGCCGTCCTCACACACAGAAACCTCGTCGCGAACATCCACCAGAGCTACGAGGTCGCCAAGACCGTCCTTTCGGAAGACGAGACCGTGCTTGCTGTGCTCCCGTTCTTCCACATCTACGGACAGACAGCGATCATGGGCATCAGCCTCAGCTTCGGCTTCAAGATGGTCGTGTTACCGAGGCCCAACGTCGACGAGATCCTAGACCTGATAGAACGGTACAGGATCACGATCATCTTCGGCGTCCCTGCACTTTACAACGCTATGATCTCCTCGCCGCGCTTCAGGAAGGAGATATTCTCTCACGTAAAGCTCTGCGTCTCAGGTGCCGACAAGCTCCACGTGGAGATAGCCAAGCGGTTCGAGAGCGCTACCGGGATAAGGATAACCGAAGGTTACGGCCTCACCGAGACGAGCCCTGTCACCCACCTCAATCCGCCCAAGAAGGTGAAGCTGGGATCGATAGGACTGCCCGTCCCGAGCACAATGGCTTGGGTCTTCAAGCTCGACGCCAACGTACCGGTCGGCGTGGGGCAGGAGGGAGAACTCGCGATATCAGGGCCTCAGGTCATGGACGGCTACCTCGAAGACCCCGATGCCAATAGGGCCGCGTTCTTCACCCTCTTCGGGAGGCGTTGGTTCAGGACCGGCGACATAGCGAAGGTCGACGAGGAGGGGTACTTCTACATCATAGAGCGGAAGAAAGACCTGATCAAGTACAAGGGATGGTCGATTTATCCCGCTGAGGTCGAGAACGTCGTGCTAAAGCACGAGGCGGTCCAGGCGGTCGGCGTGGTAGGCGTACCTGACGTCGAGGTCGGCGAGAGGGTGGTTATGTTCGTGGTGCTGAAGCCTGAGTACAGGGGAAAGGTGAAGGAAGAGGACCTGATGGAGTGGTGCAAGCAGAACCTCGCGCCGTTCCAGGTGCCTCAAAGGATCTTCTTCAAGGAAGAGCTACCCGTCAGCATGACGGGCAAGGTGCTGAGGAGGGTGCTGAGGGAAGAGGCTGCGTCGCTCCTGAAGTCCTGAGTTCCCTCCAAAACCAGTACCCTTCTATTTCTTTCAGATTTGGAGAACATCGGTCGCTTGAGTGGAACCCTCACTCGCCCTTGAACTCCGGCTTCCTCTTCGAGAAGAATGCAGATATCCCCTCGGCCAGGTCCTTCGTCGAGAAGAGGTGGGCGAACAGGCTCGACTCGTAACGCAGGCCGTCGTCGATCGAGACGTTGAGCGCCGTGTTGATGGCCTCCTTCGCGGCCGCCAGAGCTATCGGGGGCAACTCGGCCAGCCTCGCAGCGAACTCCCTCACCTCGCGCTCGAAGCTCTCAGCAGGCACCACTTTGTCGAGGATGCCCAACCTGAGCGCTTCGTCTGCCTTGATCCGGTCGCCGAAGAAAATGACCTGCTTAGCCCTTGAGGGACCTATGAGCCTGGTGAGGCGTTGGGTCGCGCCGCCTCCAGGGATGAGGCCGAGCCTGATCTCGGGCTGACCGACCTCCGACCTGTCGGAGGCGATCCTGAAGTCGCAGGCGAGCGCCAGCTCAAGGCCACCACCTAGGGCGTATCCGTCTATCGCGGCAACCACCGGCTTAGGCGTCCTCTCGAGCTTGCGGAGGAGGTCGTTGAACTTGAGGGAGAACTTCAGGGCCATCGGCACCTTGCTCTCGGTCGACAGGATCTCGGAGAAGGCCGTGATGTCGGCACCGGCCGAGAACGCCCTACCGCCTGAACCAGTGATCACTATCACCCTGACGGAACGGTCTGCGGAAAGCTCGTCTACTGCGTCCTCCAGCTCCTCGATCATCTTGGGAGAGATGGCGTTGAGGCGGTGAGGCCTGTTCAGCACGATCCAGCCTATCGGAGGCTCCTTCCTCACCTCTATCTCCTCGTACTTGGCGGCTGCAGGTCTGGGCTGCGCGACGAGCGAGAGCAGGTAGGGAGAAGGTTCGTAGCCCTCGCCGAGATCGGCCCTCAGATCCGAGAGGACGGACCTGACCTTATCCGGAGTCAGCTCGGTTGCGTATCCCAGCACACCGCGGGGGAGGTTGAGGCCGAGCTTCATGGCGGTCTCGACGTCCTCATGTGTAGCTATGCCCTGCTCGACCAATCGTGCCGCCTCGTTCATTCCCGGGATTATCAAGTACCAGATGTCGACGTCCTTCCCGACGTCCTGAGGTATCGTCGGCCGTGCACCACCCGGCCACTCGTAGAAACCCTTTCCCGTCTTCGCGCCCAGCTCGCCCCTCTCCACGTACCTCCTGAGGAGCTCTATGGGCCTGAAGGTCCTGTCGCGCTCCGCTATGACCTTTGAGACGCTGTAGGCAACGTCGATGCCTACGTAGTCCGCAAGCTCGAAGGCCCCCATCGGGAATCCAGCTCTGTACTTCAGGGCCGAATCGATCTGGACCGGCGTGTACCTTCCCTTCTCGACCAGATGGCACGCTGCCTCGAAGAACCTCGTGAGGACCCTGTTGACTATGAACCCGGGGACGTCCCGCTTGACGGTGACTACGGTCTTTCCGAGCGACCTGGCGAACTCGGTGGCGAGCCTCCTCGCCTCTTCGCTGGTCCTGCTGCCGACGATGACCTCGACCAGCTGCATTAGCTGAGGCGGGTTGAAGAAGTGGATTCCGAGGAACCTCTCTGGGCCTTCGACGGCGGCCTGGAGCTCGTCTATGGGGATCGAGCTGGTGTTGGTCCCGAGGACCCTGGCCCCACGCGCAGCCCTGCTGGCCCTCCTCCAGGTGTCGAGCTTGACGTTGAGGTCCTCGAAGACCGCCTCGATCACCACGTCCGCGTCCGAGCAGGCCGACTCTAGATCGGTGGTCGTGCTAATCCTCTTCAGGACCCTCTCCACGTCATCAGGTCTGACCCTACCGCGCTCTGCGAACTTGCTAAGGCTCCACCTTATCCTCTCCAGGGCCTTCCCGAGGATCTCTTCGGAGATGTCGACCATGGTGACGCTGTATCCTGACATCGCAGCGACTTGGGCTATTCCGTGGCCCATCGTTCCCGCTCCTATCACAACCACCTTCCCGAATTGAGCTGACAAACCTGATCGTTAGAAAATGCGGCGGGTTGCATATAAGCTAGCGGGCGTCTTTCAACCTCACTTTCTCCACGTCACTCGCGATGAGATGTATCGTGCTGGTGCTCTTGACCCATCGGAGAACAAGCCCTGTCAGAGGCTCGGAAGTCGTTGAGAGTGAGTCGCCTTCCCAC
>JAVVHL010000016.1:0-17801 GCA_032249575.1 Candidatus Calditenuis sp.
TCGAGCAGGTTCAGCAACCCCGCAGCACAGGACAGCCATACTGAGAGCGGAGCGAAGTGTCCGGAACTTCCAGGCAGCTCTCGAACGCCACTGGTGTAAGTCGTCCCGACGCCCGGATACATCCGTCCGTCTACCTACCGCCCGCGGCATCGCTGAAGCAACTCTAGGCAGATTCAAACTAAATAATCCCGGATCGCCTGCCCTTGGGGATGGCATCTGTAGAGGCGGTGAGGGAAGCGGTGAAGGAGGCGCTGACCAAGGGAAAGCCGAGGAAGTTCACGCAATCGGTCGAGCTGGTGATCAACCTGAGGGACATAGACCTGAAGAAGCCCGAGAACAGGTTCACCGAGGTGATAGAGCTGCCCCATGGACTGGGCTCGAAGGCGAGGAAGGTGGCCGTGATCGCGAGCGGCGCCCTAGCTGTTGAGGCCCGCAAGTCCCCGAACGTCGACAGGGTCTTCGAGCGCGAGGAGATCGAGGTGCTGACGGGGAACAAGAAGGCGGCGAAGAAGCTGGCGAGGCAGTTCGACTACTTCCTCGTCGACACCTCGATGATCTCGCTGGTGGCGAGGGCCCTCGGAGCGGCCCTCGGTTACATAGGAAAGGCCCCCGTGCCTGTCCCTGCAGGTGCGGACATCAACGCCCTCGCGGCGAGGTACAAGAGGAGCGTGACCGTGAGGGTGAGGAAGAACCCCCAGGCCAACTGCATCATTGGGACCGAGGAGATGGGCCTCGACCAGCTGGTGGAGAACGCCATGGCGGTCCTGAACAGGGTCGTGGAGAAGCTGCCGAAGAGGTGGGCCAACGTGAAGTCGGCTTACATCAAGAGGTCGATGGGCGAGCCGGTTGAGCTGAAGGTCAGGGAGTCCGAGTGACCTCCGAGAGGAATTGGTCGTATAGTCCCTCTTCGACTTCTCTTTGCACGGTCTTCGGGTCCTTGCCGTCGACGGTTACGCCCATGCTCACGCAGGTCCCCAACACGGTTTTGACGGCGGCCTTCAGCGACTTGACCCTGAGGTGAGGCATCTTCAACCTCGCTATCTTCACCACCTGCTCGAAGGTCAAATTGCCTGCCACCTGCGAACCCGCCTGTCCTGAGCCCTTCTCGATCCCGGCCTCACGGGCAATCAGCGCAGCGACCGTCGGAACGCCCACCTCCACCTCGAAGGACTTGGTCTCTACGTCCACGACCACCTTCACGGGAACCCGCATCCCCCTGAACTCCTTCGTCAGCTCGTTGATCCTCTCGACGACGGCGAGGACGTTGAGCCCCAGCGGCGTCAGGGCCGGTCCTATGGGCGGCCCAGCGGTAGCCTTGCCACCCTCGACGTCGAACTTGAAGGTCCTCAGCGACATCCCCTTTCCTGACCTGTCCCTCGGCCTTTGAGATAAACCTCGGGTGGTGTAGGGAGCGTGGAGAGTTGGTGCGCGGAGAGCGTTGTTCCAAAAGCGTTAACAGCAGGGCGATGAGTGAAGCCGCAGATGGTAGAGGCCGTCGAGAGGGCGCTGCCGCCCGGTCAGAGGTACGTCAGGAAGTTCATCGTCTACGCGGCGCTCGGGATACCGCAGGTCAACCTCGAGACCTACAGGCTCAGGGTCACAGGACTTGTCGAGCGGCCCCTCGAGTTCACGTACGAGGAGCTTCAGAGGCTTCCGATGAAGAGGTACGTCAGGGACGCGCACTGCGTCACGAGGTGGTCGGTGAAGGACGTGGAGTGGGAGGGCGTGCCGATCAGGCACCTGGCTGAGCTGGCAGGCGTCAAGCCCGAGGCGAGGTGGGTCATGTTCTATTCACTTGAGGGTTACTCGACGCCGGTCCCGATAGAGGACGCCCTGCACGAGGACGCCATAATCGCGCTCCGCATGAACGGCAAACCCCTGCCCCTCGAGAACGGCTTCCCCGCGAGGCCCTTCATCCCCCATCTTTACCTCTGGAAGAGCGCCAAGTGGCTGACCGAGATCGAGTTCTTGCCCTACTACGTCGACGGCTTCTGGGAGAGGCCTGAGAACGGAGCCTACCACGAGCGCGGCAACGTCTGGCTCGAGGAGAGGTTCAAGGGCATGGGAGGACATCACACAGCCCGAAGGCCCGTCCTGTGAGGTCCGGAAAGCCCAATACCAGGCGCGTCACTGCACTTCAGGGCCCATGTCTACACGTCCGATGCCGAAGAAGCTCAGGATACCCGAGCACAAGCACTGTCCGGTTTGCGGGAGGTCGATGCCGGTCGATGCGGAGTTCTGCAGCGAAGGTTGCAGGGCTGTGAACGAGGAGCGCCTCAGGCGGGAGCGGAGGGCGAGGACGATAACGCTCTTGATCTACGCGATCATGATGGCAGTGCTCCTCCTGTTCTTGCTAGGCCCCTTCCTGAGACCTCAAGCGGGCTGAAGCCCTAAGCGTTCTGATCCTGACCGTTGTACCTGCGACCAAGAGGCCTGCTGCGACTAGCAGCGCACCTGCGGTCATGACGGGGCTCGAGATGACAAGTCCCAGCACGGCAACAGCGGCCGAGGAGATGAGACCGTAGAGCAGAGGTTTACCGACCTTCGATGCCCTCTCTGCTATCTCGGGGTGCCGGTGTTTCAGGTGGGACCCCCTCAGTACCGGAACGCATGTGGACAGGCACGCATACCTCACCGCCACCCACTCGTCCCAGTCCAGCTTCTCGCCGCAGACGTCGCACCTCGGCACGGCAACACTGCGCGTTCGTGAGTTATATCAGTGGAACTTCAACCGGTTTTGAGGTGTGGGTCGCACGGGTCACAACAGGTTGGCCATGACTGACGAGGTCTCCATATTACCGAGGAAATACAACCCGCTATGGCGAAAGCGAATGCATTTTTTGCAATACTGCAAATTGAAGGAGCAACGAACGGCTCTTGGTGAAAAGCCTTTCGGTAATAGATGACAATACACCCAAATAGTAGCTTTCAATATGAATGGTTGCGATGGGGAAAACACCATTCAAAATGAATGATGCAAAACGCAGGAGGAAGGCGCTGACGGGGCTTGAGACGGCGATAATCTTGATTGCGTTCGTCGTGGTGGCGGCCGCCTTCGCCTTCGCGGTGCTGAACATGGGCTTCTTCACGACGCAGAAGTCGAGCGAGGTGATGCAGGCAGGCCTCGAGGAGACGCTCAGCTCGGTGGAGATAGCCGGTTCCGTCATAGCGAGGTCGTCCAGCGGGCAGATCAGCAACATCACCATCTACGTCAAGTCGGCGGTCGGCAAGAACCCTGTCGACATGAGGAGCGGGGTCCTTGTAATTTCTTACAGGGACCCGTACAGCTTCGTCCCGAACATCTACACCGCGAACGACACGAGCACCACGGTGACGGGCGTAAGGGTGAGGCAGCTGACCGGTGACGGCGACACGGCCCTCGAGTACACGGAGGTCTGGGAGATCGTGATAGGGATACCGCAGCTCAGCGCGCTCAAACCGAACGACCAGTTCTCGATCGAGATCAAACCGGCGCAGGGCTCGATCCTGAAGGTCGAGAGGAGGTTGCCGCCGGTCTTCGACCCCGTGATGGACCTGACCTGAACCGATCCGGCCGATCCCTGAACCAATTCCTCCTTTTTTCTTGGTTCCCTTCCCCACAGATCCTACCGTGCTGTTTATCAACAGCCCGGTCAGCTCATCCCCGAGATGAGCACCAGACCGGCTGAGCTTGGCGAGATCAAGGAAGGGTCGAACGTAGTCATCGACGGAGAGCCTTGCAGGGTCGTCGAGGTGGAGCGGAGCAAGCCTGGGAAGCACGGATCGGCCAAGGTGAGGATCGTGGCGATCGGGATCTTCGACGGCGTCAAGAGGAGCGTCGTCGGCCCCTCTGACCAGTACATCGAGGTGCCAGTGATCGAGAAGCGGACAGGTCAGGTCATGTCGGTCGGCGAGACGGTTAGCGTCATGGACAGCGAGTCCCTCGAGATCGTCGAGATGCCCCTTCCCAAGGATGAGGCCCTCAGGGCAAAGCTCGAGCCCGGCGCGACGGTCGAGTACTGGCGGATCATGAACCGGAACATGATCGTTCAGGTCAGGGGCGAGTGAAGGGACCTTAGACCATCGACCCTCTCCAAACCGTAGTAACGTTGAATAATATCAATCGCATCTTGTCAATTGCATGACGTCTGTCTCGGTCGAGGACATCAAGGTCGACCGAGAGAAGGCTGTGAAGAGAACGCTCGACCTCGTCAACGTCAAGAGCCCGACAGGAGAGGAGGGTGAGGTCGCACACGTCTACGGAGAGATGCTGAGGGAGCTCGGGATGAGGGTGACGTACCAGGAGGTCGAACCGGGGAGGTACAACGTGGTGGGCGTCCTGAGGGGGAAGGGAGGGGGAGCATCGCTGATGTTCAACGGTCATCTAGACACGTCCTTCTCCCCGACCGACGACCCGGAGGTCTTGAGGGCGATATCGCCGGTCTACCGGTTAGAGCCGCCTTGGGGGTACAGGGAGGGCGACTGGATCTACGGGATGGGCGCGTTCAACATGAAGGGCGCGCTGGCGGCCTACGTGACGGCCGTCGAGGCGATCCTCGATGCGGGCGTGGAGCTGAAGGGCGACATAATGATTGCGGGCGTGGTGGGCGAGATAGAGAAGTCCCAGGTCGACAACTACAGGGGGCCCCAGTATAGGGGGTACGGGTACGGAACCGCGTACCTCGTCACGCACGGAGGCCTGACGGACTTCGCGATACTGGGTGAGCCAACCGGGTTGAGGCTGATGCTGGCCCACTTCGGCTCCGTCTGGGCCAAGATATCGCTGAAGGGCAAGCTGGTCCACACCGCCCACTCCGGGTTGGAGGGGAACCTGATCCTTCAGATGTACAAGATAGTGAAGGCGATAGAGGAGTGGGCGCCCGATTACCAAGCCAGGTTCCAATACATGGGCGTGAAGCCGAACGTCAACATCGGAGCTATCGAGGGAGGATGGCCTTGGAGGTGCTCGAGGACGCCCTGGTTCTGCAACCTCTACATCGACGTGAGGTACCCGCCAAGGAAGTCGGCGGTCGACGTGAAGGAGGAGCTCGAGAACGTCCTGAGGAAGGTGGAGAGGGAGCACGGGATAAAGGCCGACCTGGAGATCTACGTGAGCGATGCGTGGGCCGAGGTCCCTGAGGACAACGCGCTCGTCGAGGCGCTTGACAGGGCCCACATGCAGGTCTTCAGGGAGCCGCTGCAGAGAGTAGTCTTCAGCTGGTCCTCCGACGCCAACGTCCTGATCAGGAACGGCGTGATAGCGGTCAACTACGGCCCCTCAGGGGGTCCGGGAAGGGAGACGAGGGGGACGCTGTACATACCGGCGCTTTACGGGTGCACCAAGGTCTACGCGCTCACAGCGATCGACGTCTGCAACAGGGACAGGAAGGAGGTCAGGAAGAGGTTCCAGATCGTTTACGGTGAGTGAGCATGGGGAGGTACGTCGGCCAACCGATTAAGCGGAGGGAGGACCTGCCGCTGATCCAGGGCAAGGGCAGGTACGTCGACGACATCAAGGTGGAGGGGGTCCTTTACGTCGGGTTCGTGAGGTCGCCACACGCCCACGCCAGGATCAAGTCGATCGACCTGAGCAAGGCCGAGAAGCATCCGGACGCGGTGGGCTTCCTCACGCCCGACGAGGCAGTTCCGATGCACTCCTGGATGAAGTACCCTGGCCTCAGGCACCCTCCGAGGTACTCGCTGGCAAGGGGGAAGGCGAGGTTCGTAGGCGAACCGGTGGTCGCGGTCGCTGCAAGGAGCAGGTACTCGCTCGACGACGTAATCGAGCTGGTCGAGGTGGAGTACGAGCCCCTGAAGCCGGTGGTGAACGCGGAGGAGGCGATGAAGCCCGGAGCTCCGCTGCTTTACGAGGAGTGGGGGGACAACGTGATCATGCACACGCGTTTCAAGACCGGCGACGTGGAGGCCGCCTTCGCCAAAGCCGACCTGATCGTCAAGGAGCGCCTGACGAACCAGAGGTACGCGCCGACGCCGATCGAGGGAAGGGGAATACTGGTCGTCCCCAACCCGGTAACCGGAGAGCTGACGATCTACGACTCGACACAGTTCCCGCACGTCCTGATGACCTACCTCTCGGAGGTCCTCGGATATCCGGAGAGCAAGATCCGTGTGATAGCTCCTGACGTAGGAGGCGGGTTCGGGCCGAAGTCGAGCGTCTGGCAGGAGGAGGTGGCCGCCGTCCAGCTGGCCCTCAAGCTCGGGAGGCCCGTCAAGTGGATCGAGACGAGGAGGGAGCACATGTTGGTCTGCGGTCACGAGAGGGAGCAGATCCACTACGTCGAGGCCGCCTTCACCCGTGACGGCAGGCTCCTCGGCATCAGGGACAGGGTGATCTGCGACGTGGGAGTTTACGGAGCGTTCTGGACGGAGACTCAGCCGGTCATGGTGACGATGGCCGCCATCCCAGGTCCCTACGACTTCTCCAACTACGAGTACGAGGTCTACTGCGTGGTCACCAACAAGGCTCCCTACTCGCCCCACAGGGGCTTCGGGAGGCCGGTGGCAGCTTTCGTGATCGAGAGGATCATGGACATCGCAGCGAGGAGGTTGGGCATCGATCCGGCTGAGATCAGGATGAGGAATTTGATAAGGCCCGAGCAGATGCCGTACAAGAACCCGCACAACGTCGTCTACGACAGCGGCGATTACCCGACGGCGCTCAGGAAGCTGCTCGAGTTCGCGGACTACGAGGGATGGAGGAAGAAGCAGAGGGAACTGAGGAAGCAGGGCAGATACATAGGGATAGGGCTGGCGATGTACGTCGAGTACACAGCGCCGAGCAGCGAGAGGCTCTCGAAGGGCCTCGGATGGGAGGTGGGAGGGTACGACACCGCGACCGTCAGGATCGAACCGACAGGGAAGGTGCTCGTCCTCACAGGGACAGCGAGCCAGGGCCAAGGCCACTACACGGTCTACGCACAGATAGCTGCCGACGCGCTAGGAGCTAGGCTCGAGGACGTCGAGGTGATAGAAGGCGACAGCAAGCTGGCACCATGGGGGCTCGGAGCGTGGGCGAGCAGGAGCACCGTCGTCATCGGAGGTGCGATCATCAGGGCCTGCGAGCAGCTCAGGGCCAAGGTCCTCAGGATAGCGGCCCACCTGCTCGAGGCGAGGCCGGAGGACCTTGTGATCGAGGATAGCAGGATATACGTGAAGGACGCTCCGGAGAGGTACGTGACGCTGGCAGACGTAGCCAAGGTCGCCGTCAGGGACACGGGGAAGCTTCCTCCCGGTGAGGAGCCCGGGCTCACGGTGACCATGACCTACGAGCCGAAGGCCTTCACGACCTGCAGCTACGCCGTCCACATGGCGGTCGTCGAGGCAGACCCGGAGACCGGGGCCTTCAGGGTGCTGAAGTACTACGTGCTGGACGACGCGGGCGTTGTGGTGAACCCGATGCTGGTGGAGGGGCAGGTCCACGGAGCGTTGGCCCACGGCTTCGGAGGTGCGGTGATGGAGGAGCTCGTCTACAACCAGGACGGCCAGCTGCTCACCTCCAACTTCGCCGAGTACCTGATACCGAGCGCCCTAGAGATGTTCGACGTGGAGCTCACCCACACCGTGACACCTTCGCCGAACCCAGGAGGCTTCAAGGGTATGGGAGAAGGCGGTGCGATAGGTGCGCCGGCTGCGATCGCCAACGCGGTCGAGGACGCCCTCCACGAGCTCGGCCTGAAGGTGACCGATACTCCCCTGAAGCCAGACTACATTCTCTCGAGGATCGGAAGGAGGTAGGTCATGTCGAGGGCGGAGCTGCTTCTGGAGAGGAAGCCGGAGTACTCGGTGATCGGCAAGCCCGTCCCGAAGGTGGACGGCGACATCAAGGTGACAGGCGCTGCAAGGTACGTCGACGACGTGAAGCTTCCGAACATGCTTTACGCGAAGGTCCTGAGGAGCCCCTACCCCCACGCCCGCATCAGGAAGATTGACGTCTCTGGAGCCCTCAGGGTGCCAGGTGTTGTGGCGGTCGTTACGGCGTACGACTTCAAGCTCGGTCGCCTCGGCATCCTTCAGGACCACCCGCCCTTGAAAGGCGACAAGGTTAGGTCTGTCAGGGACGAAGTGGCGGCGGTAGCTGCGATCGACGAAGAGACTGCCGAGAGGGCCATCGAGGAGATAACGGTGGAGTATGAGGAGCTTCCGGCGGTCTTCGATCCGATCGAGGCGATGGGTGAGGGGGCTCCGCTGGTCCACGAGGAGCTGGGTACCAACGTCGCGCCGATCAGGTTCACGTTCTACTCGCACCAGCCTGAGGAGATCGAGGGGGTCTTCGAGAGGGCGAGGGCCGTCGTAGAGGGAGAGTTCAGGACACAATACACGAACGCGTCACCTCTGGGGACGATGGGCGTCGTGGCCCACTACGACCCGGCCGGCTACCTGACGGTCTACACGAACACGCAGGCTCCCTTCCTGTACAGGAGGGACCTGGCGAGGGTCCTGGAGATGGACCCGATGAGGATAAGGGTGGTCCAGACGGAGATCGGCGGCTCCTTCGGGAGGGGGATGGACCTCTACCCGCCGGACGTGATCGCGTGCCTCCTCTCGATCAAGGCGAGAGCACCGGTCAGGCTGGTCTACACGAGGCAAGAGGAGCTGATGTACGCGCCTCCGAGGCAGCCGGTGATCGTCAGGATGAGGACCGCAGCGGACAGGGACGGGAGGCTACTCGCGAGGGAGGCGAAGGTCGTCCTCGACGCGGGGCCGTACGTCTCGTGGGGTCCCTACGACGGGAGGGTGATGATGGTCACAACGACCAGCATGTACAACGTGCCGTACGTCGCCTTCGACGCCAAGGTCGTCTACACCAACAACCCCTACACAGGGACGCAACGCGGAGCTGGGAACCCGCAGATCACGTTCGCGATAGAGCAGCAGATGGACGAGCTGGCGGAGGAGCTGGGGATCGACCCGGTCGAGTTCAGGATCCTCAACGCCAACAGGCCCAACACCGTCACGCCTCAGGGGATCAGGATCACTACGTGCGCCATGGCTGAGGCGATCAGGAAGGCGGCCGAGCTGATAGGGTGGAGGGGTAGGGGATCGCTGGGGCCGAACAGAGGTATCGGCATGGCCTGCTACTTCCACGTGGGAGGAGGGGCGAGGATTTACAGGTCCGACGGGTGCGGTGCGATAATCGTGGCCGACGACTTCGGGCAGATCTCCCTAGTCACCGGATCGACCGACATCGGGACCGGTTCGGATACGGCCCTTGCCCAGATCGTAGCCGAGGTCCTGGGCGTTCCTGTGGGCTGGGTGAGGGTCGTGAACGACGTGGACACCTCCTTCAGGCCTTGGGACGTCGGCACGCATGCCAGCAGGGCCACCTTCATCGCCGGTAACGCGGCGCTGATGGCCGCCAGGGAGGCGAGGAGGGTCCTCGTTAAGGGAGCGGCGGAGGTCCTCGGGGTCGACGAGGAGGACGTCGAGCTGAAGGACGGCTTCGCCTTCTCCAAGAGGGATCCCAGCAAGAGGATCGAGATACCGAAGCTCATCAGGCGCATCCACTTCAGGGAGAAGGGGAACGTGGTCCTCGCGACGGCCTTCTACGACCCTCCGAACGAGATGCAGGACGACCGGTGGTACGGCAACATATCGGCCACTTACACCTTCGGCTGCCAGGCGGTCCAGGTATGGGTAGATCCGGAGACGATGCAGGTCTTCGTGGAGAGGGTCGTATCGGTCCACGACGTCGGAAGGGTCCTTAACCCCCTGACGGCCGAGGGACAGGTCCACGGCGGCGTGGCGATGGGTTTAGGCCTCTCGCTCTTCGAGGAGCTCGTGGTGGAGAGGGGGGCGGTCGTCAACTCGACGCTGATGGACTACCTGCTGCCGACGGCTATGGAGGTTCCTCCGGAGATCCAGGCGGTCTTCGTGGGCGATGACGACCCCGAGGGTCCCTTCGGCGCGAAAGGCCTCGGGGAGACTGGGACCGTGCCTACCGCTGCCGCGGTTGCGAACGCCATCTACGACGCCATAGGCGTCAGGCCGAGGAGGACGCCGATCACGCCCGAATACCTGTGGAGGCTGAAGCGCGGCGAATCCAAGTGACACCGCGTCAGCTCGCGGAGCAAACCCTCGCTTTCCATTCCCTCTTTTTTCGCTCGACGGTCAGGGAAGGGGAGGAAGACCTATCCTGCCCACCAGCCGCTCGACTGCCATGGCGACGGATAGCACGGTCCTGTCGTCGAAAAGGTCTCCCACGACTTGGACACCTATCGGCAGGCCTTCCCTCGAGAGGCCGCAGGGCACCGATACGGCAGGAGCGCCGACGAGGTTGAAGGGCTCGACGTTCCTGAGGAGGGCGGACCTGACGTCGAGGGTCTCTCCGTCCACGTTCACCGTCTGCTGATCCACCTTCGGTGCCGTCACGATCGTCGTCGGCATCAAGAGCGCGTCGACCTCGCTGAAAAGGGACCTGAAGGCGGAGGTGAGCTTCGGGATCAGGCGGAGCGCGTTGACGTACACCGGTCCTGGTGTGAGGAGGCCCTGTAGCCCCCTCTCCCTCAGCTCCTCGCTGACGTCCTGCGGCCTCTCCCTCAGGAGCCTTCCGTAAACCGCGGCAAACTCGACGTGGGAGATGACACTCCGCGCGAACCTCATCAGCCTCACCTCAGGCACCTCCACCTCGACGATCCTGGCACCCTCGGACTCGAGCCTCCCGAGCAGCCCATCGAAGGACCTCCTGACGTCCTCCTCCAGCAGCTCGCAGAAGTGCTTCCTCGGCACGCCCAGCACGGTTCCCCTCAACCTCCTCGGCCTCAGAGGGTAGAGCTTCGGTGCCTTACGGACGGCGACGCTCAGGTCCTTCCCGTCCGGGCCCATCAGGGACGAAGCGAGGAGGGCCGCATCCTCCACGGTCCTAGTTATCACCCCAACGGTGTCGATCGTCCAGCTCAGGGGCATGACGCCGTGCCTGCTGATCAGTCCGTAGGTCGGCTTGTAGCCCACCAGGCCGCAGAGGGCCGCTGGCACCCTCACGGACCCTCCGGTATCGGTTCCGATGGCTCCCAAGCTCATCCCCGTCGCCACCGCCACAGCCCCTCCGCTGGTCGAGCCTCCAGGATACCTGCCCTCCTTCCAGGGGTTCACGGCGGTCCCGAAGTGGGGATTGAAGCCCGTGATGCCGAAGGTCAGCTCGTGGAGGTTGTTCTTGCCTATGAGCGTGACAGACGCGTTCAGGAGGCGCTCGACGACGGTCGCGTTCTCCGAGGCGACGTTGTCCCTGAAAGCTACCGATCCGGCAGTGGTTGGGTAACCCTTGACGTGGATCAGGTCCTTGACCGAGATCACCGCGCCTGCCAGCGGCCCCCTCTTCCCTCCCTTCCTCAGCGGCTTCTCGAAGACGGTGATGAAGGCCCTGAACCTGCCGTCATAACGCCTGATGAGGTCGAGGCAAGAGGCCGCTATCTCCTCCGGGTCTAGCTCGCCCCTTTTGACCAGCCTGACGGCCTCCGCTATCGTCAGCTCACGGCCTCTCATATCTCGACACCATCCCGTGGAGAGGCATCGGGTCCTCGAGCCCGACCTCCTCCTCGATCGCCCGCATCATGTGGTGGAGCCTCTGGACCTGTTGGAGCACCTTGTCCTTGGGATAGGTCTCGACGCCGAGGAACTCGGACAGCGCGCTCAAGAGGTCACCCGATCTCTCGGCCGACGACATCGTACCTGCCTGATGAAGGGCGAGCTTTCAACCCGCTCTCGTCTGCAGGGTCCATCTCCTCTCCTGCGAGCGCCTACCTCCGTTCTGGGTCTCCAAGCCCTATCGGTGCTGGCGACATCATTTGGGCGTAGCATGTGGGTCGAGTGAGTCGGCCTTTGAACCGGGTGCCCTAGAGGTGTGCACTCCTTCTCCCGATTGCGGCTTCACCTCGGCGATGGGACTATATGTCACCGGAGATCGTATAAGCGTGGGCAGCCCGGTCGTCTAGCGGTCAAACCACCTGGCCGGAAGGTGGGATCAGGGATTCCGGGCTCTGGATCCCTCGGGAGGGGATCCCCGGAGACGCCGGTTCGAATCCGGCCCGGGCTACCATTTTCATGTCCTCCACCCTACGCTGAGTCTCCACATCGAAAAATCGAGATCACGCTGATCCGTCCGGATGCCGCAAGTTGCCCTGGGCGCATCAATATTAACACCTGAGAACGGTTTGGCGGAGGGTGGGCACTTGGTCTTCGAGCTGATAGAGGAGCAGGGGCCCATCGTGCAGGGCAGAAAGGTCCTGATCGATGTGGGCCCTGCTCCCGGTGCAGTAGGGCTTGTCACCGCGAGCGTCCTGATCGAGTCCCGGAGAGGCGAGAGGGTCCTTAGGGTCTTCTCGCCGCACTTCCCGCAGGTATCTCTGATCGACAACGAGGGGGTATCGAGCCTCCCTGTCGTGGAGCTCCACCAAGTGACAGACGGCACCAACGTCGTGGTCCTGACGCGGAACTTCGTCGTCGAGTCGACCGAGGCCGGTGAGGCGGTGGCGAGGAGCGTGATCGAGCGGATAGGGTTGCACGAGATCGATATGTTGATCGTGATCACCAGCGGCAGGTTCTCCGGAACCGGCGACGTCTACGCTGCCTCCAACGACTATCAGCTCCTGAGGAAGGCCGTCGACTGCGGAGCCAAGGTCCTCTCTTCCGTCGAGAACCTCCCAGTTGACCGGCTCACCTCCTCGCTGATGAGGAAGGCGATGACGTCCGGAGTGAAGACGCTCCTCGTGCTGGCAGACACTGAGGGCCTTCTCCCCGACTTCAGATCGGCGAAGAAGGTGACCCAGTTCCTCTCAGCCCTCCTCAAGATCGAGATCGACACCAAGAAGCTCGACGAGGAGATCGCGAGGCAGCAGGCCTTCCTCAAGCAGATGGAGGAGGCCTTCAGCGAGCTCGGAGAGGAGGAGAGGCGCGAGGGCCGGCCGACTTACATCGGGTAGAGCTTACGTTTACTGACGTCACGTCACCATACAAATGAGGACCCAGTTTTCAGTCGACGATCTCGTAGATGTAGACGTAGGCGTAGGTGTTGATGCTGTAGGGCGGACTCGAGGCGTAAACGAGCCTGAAGCCTGGGATCTCGCTGGGGTTGTAGACGTAATAGGTCTGGGTCCCTGACCTGACGGGCTTGTACGGGATCATGAGGCCAAGGGTCGTCTCATCCCAGAACTTCTGCTGGGCGTTGACCGGCGACCCTCCCGGTCCGAGGAGGCTGTTCTCGTCGATCGGTTCGAGTCCCAAGTTTTTAGCCTCCTGGTTGGCGATCTTGAGCATCCAGTACCACTTCGACTCGTCACCGAAGAAGAGCAGCTGTCCTCCAGTGGTGCCTCCGACGAAGGGCGCGAAGGTGACGAAGATCAGGACGTGCGTCGCGCCGAGCTCCTTGAAGATCGCTTTGCTCACGTTGGGAGGCGACATGAAGGCGTATCCTATCAGCGCTATCCGCTTGCTGTCGATGGTTGTGTTGTCTATGATGCTCTTCCGCTCTCCGAGGCGGGAGATCCAGTTACCGTAGTCCCACCAGGAGGCCACGACAGCGGTCGGAGGGAGATTGTACTTCATCCACTCGGCGGCCTTCACCCAGTCGAGGAGGGGTTGCCTCGTCGGTACGCTGCTAGTCAGCACTGTTGGAGGTACGTTGGCCGCGTCTATCCCCGAGACCTGCAGAGGGTTGCCAGCTCCGCTAGGGAGGTAGTAGAGCGAGAGGGCCAGCAGCACGGCTAGCGGAACGGCGACGAAGGCCCTTCTCTGGACCGAGGGTCTCCTGAGATGGGCTGCGAACGCTGACCTGAAGGAGCTCTCGAGGACGTGCGAGAGGCCGAGGCCTGCGAGGACCACGACGAGGGGAGAGGTCGGGAGGGCAAGCCTCACCATCGAACCGGCGGCGTAAAGCGCAGCGGCAGCGTAAAGCATCAGGAAGACGGCCTCGTCTGTCCCCCTCTTCACCAGCAAGTAGATCCCAAGGAGGGCGAAGGGCAGGGTCGGCCCGAAGTCGAGGAAGAGCGAGCCCCACGTCGCCAGCTGGTTCTCGGCGACCGACTGGACTATCGGGAGGGCGCCCCTCAGCGTCGGAACAAGCACGGAGAAGAACTTGAGGCCAGGAAGGTTGAGGGAGCCGAGGAAAGTGAGGGCCAAGAGGAGGAAGGCGCCTGCGATCACAACTCCGCGGAGCACGAGGAGCCTCTTCAACTCGTCCAGCCTCTTGTATGCGTACCATCCGAGAACGAGGTAGGGGATCGTCAGCCAGCCTGTGGCGATGCTGAGCTCCGTGAGGTAACGCGGTCCGAGCTTCGGGACGTTCACGGCCACCGCCGCATAGGTCGCAAAGGTGAGGAGGTATGCGACGAGGAGGTTAGGTCTGAAGCGGCCGAGGAAGACGAGGAGGGCCGTGAAAACGGGTATCAGCACTATCGCCAACCTGTGGGCACCCCATGTGGCCACGACGCCTCCCAGCGCGAGGCCTGCCAGGAGTCCGTAGACGGCCGCACCCTTCAGCGACCTCTTCTCGTTGATCGCCACCAAGTACAGGAGGAAGCCGGCGTGCATCAGCGGTATCGAGAGGGCCTCGTCGTCGAACCATCCGTAGTGGGTCCTGGAGATGTGGGCGTTGCTGACGGCCAGGAGTAACGCCGCAGCGAGGGCCGGTCCCCTTCCCAGCGCATAGCGGGCGAAGAGGTAGATTACGACCACCGTCACCATGCCGTAGAAGACGGGGAGTATCGCTGCGAGCTCGAGCGGCGAGACCGAGATCCCGAGGCTGCTCAGCAGGAGGTAGATGAAGGCCATGGCGAAGGCGACGCCGGGGTAGAAGGTGGAGCCTACGTTCAGCCCGGTCGGATGCCAGGACATCGTGTCTACGAGGTTCCTGAACTCGAAGAACCCTGACCAACCACGATCGATTATCATCTTGGCGACTGTGTAATGCCACCAGGGGTCGAACTCGCTGAGGATCGGCCCCCACCTCCCAGGAAGGACCCTGACCATGAAGGCGGATGCGACGGCGAGGGAGAGAACCGAGAGCTCCACCAGCCCAGGCCCCCTCACGCGCCTGTCGATGGACCTCAGCGCCGAGAACGCTCCGTTGAGGACCGATCTTAGGACACCGGACATCCCGACCGGCTTCGGACCCTCCTCCCGAGATATGAATTTCATTTTTCCTTACGGAATGGGCCCAAGGGTCGACGGAGAACGAAGGGCCTGCGGGCCTTGCGAGCATGCTCATAACTCAGCACTGGGTCTGCACGGTAGGATGGGTGAGGTCTGCGGAAGGTGCGGAAGGGGTCAGGTGGCGGTCGTGAGGAGGTACTCGGGGGAGAGGCTCTGCAGGGCCTGCTTCCTCGAGACCTTCGAGCGGAGGGTGTACAGGACCATCACGAAGTACGACATGCTGAGGGAGGACGACAGAATAGCTGTGGCGCTCTCCGGAGGCAAGGACAGCCTTTCCCTGCTGAGGGTGCTCTCCAAGATCGAGCGGAGGTTCCCGAGGGCCAAGCTGATCGCCGTCACGGTCGACGAGGGGATAGCGGGTTACAGGGAGGAGGCGCTGGAGTACGCGAGGAGGGCCTGCGAGGATCTGGGGATCGAGCAGGTCGTCGTCTCCTTCAGCGACCTCTACGGCCTCACGATGGACGAGGTGGTGAGGGACGGTTACCTCGACGAGTTGGGGTTGGGGCCCTGCACGGTCTGCGGCGTGATGAGGCGGAGGGCCATCGAGATAGGAGCGATGAAGGCGAATGCTACTGTTATAGCGACAGCCCACACGCTAGACGACATCGTCCAGACCTACCTGATGAACATACTAAGGGGGGACCTGAACCACAACGCGCTCGGCATCAGGAGGGAGGGGGAGGGCGTGATACCGAGGGTCTCTCCCTTCAGGCTAACACCGCAGTGGGAGGTCATCCTCTACGCCTACTACAACGGCATACCGATGCAGGAGGTCGAGTGCCCCTACGGCCACGCCTCTCAGAGGGCCCTGATCAGGTCCTTCCTCACCGAGTTCGAGGAGAGGTTCCCGGGCTCGCTCTACGCAGCCCTCATGGCCATCGAGGGCCGCCTCCTCTCTTCGCAGTCCGGCAAGGAGGGGATCGTTGAGGGAGGGAGGTGCAGGTTCTGCGGCTCCCCAACCTTCAGGGACGTCTGCAGGAGCTGCGAGCTGATAGCCCAGATATCGGGCATCAAGGCCGAGAGGGCGCAAAAGGCGCTGGAGGGCGTACGAGGGCTTCTGTCGACGGCCCGGTAGGCTTGAGGGACATCACCTCCGAGATCGAGAAGGTCCTGGAACGCACTTCCTGCGACTGCCACGCGTCTCCGCCGAGGGCATCAAAGGTGCTGGTGACGGAGGGCGATGCGGCCGAAGTGGTGCTGGAGACCGTTAAGGAGCTAGGGCGCGGGGAAAGGGTCGTCCTCGTTTACGACGAGTTGACCTACAGGATACTCGGGTCCTCGATCGAGGAGCGCCTCCTCTCGGAGGGGTTCATGGTCCTCGGACACGCGGTCACAGGGGCTGACGAGAGGAACGTGGAGGCGGTGGGGTCGCTGATGGAGGGGGCAGGACTCGGAGTGGCGGTCGGAGGGGGCACGGTGATCGACGTCTGCAAGCTCGCAGCCCACAGGTCAAGGAGGCCCTTCGTCTCGGTCCCCACGACCCTCTCCCACGACGGCATAGCCTCGCCTGTTGCATCGATCGCCTTCAGGGGGAGGAGGCATAGGGCTAGCGTCCCCGCTACAGGCCCCGTCTCGGTGATCGCTGACCTTGACGTCCTCAGGTCATCGCCGAGGAGGCTTAAGGTCGCTGGTGCAGGTGATCTGCTGGCTAAAATCACAGCGCTGAAGGACTGGGAGCTCGGCGCGGTCCACTCTGGAGAGGCGGTTTGTGGGAGGGCCTACGCCGCTGAGCTCGAGGCCGTCAGGTGCGCGATGGACTTCATCGCAGGAGGGGCCGTCGACGTTGAGGTCCTTCTGAGGGGCCTTCTCCTCTCCGGCGTTGCTATGTCCCTCGTCGGCTCCTCGAGGCCCGCCTCCGGATCGGAGCACCTGATCTCCCACCAGATAGACGCATTGGGCAAATCAAAGGGGCTGCACGGAGAGCAGGTCGCTCTGGCGACGGTCCTGATGGCGAGGTACCACGAGTCCATGAACGAGAGGTGGTGGCGCGATCCCGGATTGAGGTGGAGGTCGATAAGGGGGCTCCTCGAGGCCGCAGGTGCTCCCACGTCCTTCAGCGAGCTGGGTCTTGTGAGGGAGGACGTCGTCGAGGCCGTCGTCAGGGCGCCGGAGATCAGGCCGGAGAGGGTGACGGTCCTGCACGTCTGGAGTCCCGAGAGGGAGGAGGTAATGCGGATGCTCGACGAGACGGGGCTTTGTTGAGTTCCGCCTCTCAGCGCCCTTTCTCAGAGGTCATTGCCTCAGACTGTGGTGGCAGCCGCGCCGCCTCCTCCAAAGCTGGAGCGATATGAGCCGCCCCCACCTCCGCTCTCAAACCACTCGCCACCACAGACGGGACACCGCTTTGCGCCGTACCTCCCACGCAAAGGGCGTATCCTCGCCCGGCAGAACGGGCAGGGCTCTGAGAATTCCATAGTCCCAACACCTCTTGCATCTTCTAGTAACATCCACATTGCTAAAAGTTTGGCGTAACGGGAACTCGATAAAAACCTACCTTTCAGATCCGTATCTCGCGGTCGCTTGTCCAAGAAGTGCCGGGGGTGGGATTCGAACCCACGACAACCGGGTTATGAGCCCGGCCCTTTGGCCGTCGGCCTCTGGCCAGCTGAGGTACCCCGGCCGTCCCAAATGATCCGCACCAAGGTCATAAACCTAAGCAA
>JAVVHL010000017.1:0-17265 GCA_032249575.1 Candidatus Calditenuis sp.
CTCTCAGCGGCCGACCTTTGGCTCCTCATGATACTGAACCCTTTGGAGGCCTCGAGGCTCCTGATGATTTACTCGGTCGACCCGGCGATGACGTTCCTCGGGGAGCTCGGCCACTTCCTCGTCAGGGAAGCAGGAGAGTGGTTCGTCTACCCGCTCATCGCTATGCCCCTACTCTATGGCGCCGCAGGCCTTCTTGTTGGACTCTACATCTTCAGAAACAGCGACCTATAGAGGTCCGCTAAATCCTCGGCATGGGCTTGTGCGCAGCCTTCGAGGTTATCTCCAACGAGCACGCGTGATGTGTTCTGCAGTAGTTCTCGCAAAGCTCCGCGGTCTCACGGTCGTGGTACACGAAGCCGCATTCTTCACAGACGTAATCGTCGAGGCCGCAAACCTTCACTTTGGTTACCATCCCGTAAAGACGTGGACCTGAGCGCGCTAAATGTTTGCGGGGGGTGGGATTCGAACCCACGAACCCTTCCGCCCATCTGGCCTGCGGGACCGGGTCACCCATTTGGAGATCTTAAGCCCGGCGCCTTTGTCCAGGCTTGGCTACCCCCGCCCGTCCACCAATTCGCATGCCCTGGATTTAACACTGAAAGGGAAAGGCCCGATCACACCGCGCATTCCCGCTCTCAGGTTTCCGGCGCCTGCACCCACAGCGCACCGACAGCCCGTGGGTCTCCACACCGTAATTATGGTGTAAAATACCCCGAAAATCGAGGGCCGGCGGGCATGTTCAAGATTTCCGTGATCAGGGGCGACGGGATAGGTCCTGTGGTCGTGAGGGAGGCGATCAGGGTCCTCGAGGCCGCCGGTGACCGGTTCGGACTCGGGTTCCAGTTCGTCGAGGCTCCTGCTGGAGACGCGGTTTTGGCCGAGAGGGGGGAGGCCCTTCCGAAGGACTCCCTACAGAAGATAAGGTCCTCGGACGCTTGCCTGAAGGGCCCGGTGGGCGAGACGGCGCGCGACGTCATAGTCTATCTTAGGAGGGAGCTGGACCTCTACGCCAACCTCAGGCCCTCCAGGACTATGCGCGGGATCCCCTCGAAGTACACCGACGTCGACCTGCTGATAGTGAGGGAGAACGTGGAGGACGTCTACAAGGGAGTGGAGGACGTCGGCAGGGACCACGCGGTCTCGCTGATGGTCTTCACGAGGCACGGTACCGAAAGGATAGCGAGGGTCGCGTGCAGGGAGGCGATGAAGAGGAAGAGGAAGGTGACGGTGGTGGACAAGGCGAACGTCCTCCTCTCCCACAGGTTCTTCCGGGAGGTGGCGGCAGAGGTCATCAGGTCCCACGGAGGCATCGAGCTCGATTTCATGTACGTCGACAACGCCGCCTACCAGCTCGTGGTGAGACCTCAGAGGTTCGATGTCGTCCTGACGACCAACATGTTCGGAGACATACTGAGCGACGAGGCGGCCGGCGTCTGCGGAACGCTCGGCGTTGCGCCCTCAGCGAACGTAGGCGACACCTTCGGGCTCTTCGAACCGGTCCACGGCTCCGCACCGGACATAGACCCCGAGACGGCGAACCCTACAGCTATGTTGCTGGCGAGCGCTATGATGCTGCGTTGGCTGGGCGAGGTCAAGGGATCGCGGAACGCCCTAGAGGCGGCCGTTGCGATAGAGCGGGCCGTCGAGGAGGTTCTGGCAGAGGGGAAAATCAGGACGATAGACCTCGGCGGGAGCTCGAAGGCGAAGGACTTCGCGGACGCCGTGATCGGTCGGATCGGGTAATTGGGCGCTAACCCGCTGGACCTGGAGATGTAACGGCTCCCTTGCTGGCCGATTGGACGAGGGCCGCGTACTTCGCGAGTAGGCCGGACCTGGCCTTCGGCGGCCGCGGCCTCCACTCCTTCATCCTCCTCTCCAGCTCAGTCTTGTCGATGAGAAGCTCGAGCTTCCCTTCCTTCGCATCGATCAGTATCCTGTCGCCCTCCTCCACGACCGCTATAGGCCCGCCCACAGCGGCCTCCGGTGCGACGTGACCGACCATCATTCCCCTAGTAGCGCCGCTGAAGCGGCCATCAGTTACCATGGCGACCGATTCTCCGAGCCCTGCGCCGACTATGGCTGCGGTCACCCTCAGCATCTCAGGCATCCCAGGAGCGCCCTTGGGACCTACGTACCTGATAACGACCACGTCACCTGGCCGGATCTCGTTCCTCTTGATCGCCTCGAAGGCCGAGTCCTCGTCGTCGAAGGGCCTCGCCCTCCCCTCGAACCTCTCGATCCCGGTCGCTGCGACCTTCAGCACCGCTCCCTCGGGCGCGAGGTTGCCCCACAGGATCCGCGTCCCTCCGGTCGGCTTGATGGGGTTCGCCGGGTCCTTGACGATGTGCTCGTGGGGAACGTTCGGGAACCTGTACTCCCTCAGGCTTTCAGCGAGGGTTTTGCCGGCAACGGTGAGCGCCTCTCCCCTGAGGTAGCCGCGCTCGAGGAGCTTCTTGAGGACCAGAGGGACGCCGCCGACCGCGTCGAGGTCCGCCATCACGTAGAGGCCAGCGGGCCTCATGCTGACGATGTACGGTACCTTCCTCGAGATCTCGTCGATGTCCCTTAATGTGAAGCTGACGCCGGCCTCGTGGGCTATCGCCAGGAGGTGGAGGATGCCGTTGGTCGACCCACCCATCGCCATCATCAGGACCGTGGCGTTGTAGAGGGCGTCGTAGGTCACGATGTCCCTCGCCTTGATCCCGTTCTCTATGAGCTGGCCGAGCGCCTTCCCCGAGAGGTAGCAGTACATGGCCCTCCTCGAGGAAGTGGCGACTGGTGTTGAGGACCCGAGCAGCGCCAGTCCCAGCGCCTCCGAGATGGACGCCATCGTGTTGGCGGTGAAGAGCCCTGCGCAGGTCCCCACCGTCGGATGGGCGTGCCTCTCGATCTCCGCCAATTCCTCCTCCGTCACCTTGCCGCTGAGGTACGCGCCGATCGACTCGTAGACGTCCTCGATCGTGAGCTTCCTATCTCCGAGGTAACCGGGCTCCGCTGATCCGCCGTAGACGTAAACCGAGGGCAAGTTCATCCTGACCATGGCCATCATTATCCCCGGCTGCGTCTTGTCGCAACCTCCTATCCCCACTAGGCCGTCGAAGGCGTGGGCCTGAACTTGGGCCTCTATCGTGTCGGCTATCAGGTCCCTGCTGACGAGGCTGTAACGCATGCCTTCGGTACCCATGCTGATGTTGTCGTTCACCACCAGAGTCGGCACCGCGAGGCCCGTCACCCCTGCCGCCTCCATTCCCTCCTTGACGTGCTGCACCAGCTGTAGCGTGTGGTAGTTGCAGGGTCCTGCCTCGCTCCAGGAGACGACGACGCATCCGAGCGGCCTCTCTATCTCCGCGTCCGAGAGCCCTATCGACCTGAGGAAGGCCCTGTGGCTAGCGTTGAAGATCCCGTGGTATCTGGATCTGCTCGGGAGCGAAGACGGCCACCTCTTGACCTCGACCGTCACGCCTGATCGGCGAGCACAGTCGGCTATAAGCGCTCTCACCTGGCTATTGATCGACGGTCCAATCCCTCGACTGAATCGGTGCTCAAGGTTTTATGCTGAGCGATTGGTTGGCGGTGCGGATGGCGCAGGCGCTGAAGGTCGACCCGTACAAAACGGTCTTCGTCGGGAAGAGGAAGGAGGCGGTGGCGAGGCTGAAGGTCGAGAAGGGACAGGGCAAGGTGCTGATCAACGGCGTACCGGTCGAGCTGATCGGCAACTGGATCGTCCGGGAGAAGGTGCTCGTGCCGCTGAGGCTGGCGGAGGGGGTCTGGAAGAGCCACAACTTCTACCTCAACGTGCAGGGGGGTGGCATAATGGGACAGGCGGACGCGTGCGCAATAGCCTTGGCGAGGGCCGTCGTCGCGATAGATCCGGACCTGAAGCCGTTGATCGAGAAATACGACTACCATTTGCTCTCAGGTGACCCGAGGAGGACCGAGCCCAAGAAGCCGAACAGGAGGTCAGCTCGCCGGTTCAAGCAGAAGTCGTACAGGTAGCCCCCGTCAGATCGACCCTTTGGGCTGCGTCGCGCCTCATCCTCGCAGAGCCTGTGAAGTCCTTGTGACGGCACCTCCTCGATGACCCCATAGCTCCAGCCAACAATTCACCAAGGTTGATTAGCGGGACGTGGCCGGTTCCGAAGGAATGCTCGAGACGTGGCAGCCGAAGACGAAGGTCGGCCAGCTGGTGAAGTCGGGCAAGATCAGCTCGATCGAGGAGCTCTTCGCGAACCATTACAGGGTGACCGAGCCCGAGATAGTGGATTACCTGGTACCCAACATAGAACAGGAGGTGATCGACATCCAGATAGTGCAGCGCCAGACCGATGCCGGCGAGAGGTCGAGCTACAGGGCGATCGTCGCCGTCGGCAACCGCGACGGGTGCGTGGGGCTGGGCGTCGGAAAGTCGACGCAGGTCGTGATGGCGATAGAGAAGGCGGCGATGAAGGCCAAGATGAACCTGACCTATGTGGTGCGAGGGTGCGGCAGCTGGGAGTGCGCTTGCGGTGAGCCCCACAGCCTCCTTTACCGTACCGTAGGAAAGTACGGCAGCGTCCGCATCGAGATCCTCCCAGGTCCTAGGGGGCTCGGCCTTGTTGCGGGTGACGTGGCCAAGACGATCCTCAGGCTTGCAGGGGTCAGCGATTGCTGGACGAGGACCTTCGGAGAGACGAGGACGCCCCTCAGCATGTCCGGCGCCACCTACATGGCTTTGAAGAACACGTTGAAGTTCGTCTTGCCTGCACAGTGGAAGGTCGCCTGAGGTGGTCCCGTTGAGCGGGGAGCCCAAATGCCTGCTGGTGGTGAGGCTTCGCGGACCTTCGGGGACGAGCGAGGAGATCGAGTACTCGCTCAACCTGATCAGGCTGAGGAGGAGCAACTGGGCAACCCTCGTCAGGAACGAACCTTCCCAGGTCGGAGTGCTCAGGAAGGTCGCTCCCTACGTGACGTGGGGCGAGCCGGACCCGAAGGTGCTCGCGGCGGTGCTCGAGAAGCGGGCTGAGACATGGAACAAGGTGCCGAGGGAGAAGGTGCTGGAGGCTCTGGGCTGCAGGGATCTGCTCGAGCTGGCGACGAAGGTCTGCAACGGCGAGATCGACCTCAAGACCCTCTGGACTTACTTCAAGCCCTACTTCAGGCTCCATCCCCCGAAGGGCGGCCTCAAGAAGAGCGTCAAGCGCTTCTTCGGAGACAGGGGCGAGGCCGGTTACAGGGGTCCTGCGATCAACGACCTCGTGATCAGGATGGTCTGACGCCTTCCCCGCTCACCTTTATCATCGTCTGGAGCCTCGTCTTGTCGGATGCCCTCGGACCGCCTTCTGGTCGCCTTCGGCGACGAGCTGTTCAGCTACGACTTCGGCCCCTATCACCCCCTCAACCGCTCGAGGACCGACGTCTTCGTCAAACGTCTGATGGAGCTGAAGGCGAGGGCGCCTGAGAAGGTCGAGCTCGTAGAGCCCGCGACGGCAACCGAGGAGGAGATCACGCTCTTCCACACCAAGGAGTACGTCGAGTTCGTCAAGCTCGCCTGCTCTCCCGGCTCCAAGATCAGGTACCTCGACTACGGCGACACA
Source organism: Candidatus Calditenuis sp. (assembly GCA_032249575.1). GTDB lineage: Archaea > Thermoproteota > Nitrososphaeria_A > Caldarchaeales > Calditenuaceae > Calditenuis. Next base: position 5,574 of record JAVVHL010000017.1, read on the forward strand.
CCTGCCTATCCCAACTGCTTCGTCAGGGCCTCGACCGTTGTTGGGACAACGCTGAAGCTGCTGAGGGAGATCGCTTCCGGGAAGGCCCTGAGGGCCTTCAACCCTGTCGGAGGGCTCCACCACGCTCGGAGGAACTCGGCCGGAGGTTTCTGCATCTTCAACGACGCAGGGATAGCGATAGAGTACGCGCTGAGGCACCTCGGCTACAGAGCTGTAGCCTACGTCGACATCGACGCCCATCACGGCGACGGCGTCTACTACGACTTCGAGGAGGACCCGAGGGTGATCTTCTTCGACATACATCAGGACGGCCGTACCCTTTACCCCGGCACCGGTTTCGAGTACGAGAAGGGGAAGGGTGAGGCGCTCGGCAGGAAGATGAACGTACCCCTTCCTCCCTACAGCGGAGACGAGGAGTTCCTGAGGGCGCTGGAGAAGGGGCTTAGGTTCCTGGAACAGTTCGAGTTCGACATAGTTTTCTTCCAGGCGGGTGCCGACGGCCTCGCGGGCGATCCGTTGACGAGTTTGATGTACTCCAGGAGGGCTCACGAGAGCGCTGCGAGGGCCCTGCTGGAGCTCGCGGAGAGGAAGTGCGGCGGCAGGATCCTCGCCTTCGGAGGTGGTGGCTACAACCCTGTCAACGTCGGAGAGGCCTGGAGCGCCGTCGTTGAGGTCCTGGCCGGAATATAGCATGGGAACGTGCGAGCTTCAGGACCCTGCATCCGTCTCTGCTGTCCAGCACCGGCCCTGGCGTCGAGCTTATAGCCGATCGGCCCGCTCTTCACACCGTTGAGGCAGCCCAAGTACACGGTCGAGGTCAAGACCGCAAAGAGGGCCCTCAAGGTGGACAAGGAGATAGAGGAGGCGCTGAAGGGGAGCCTCAGCTCTAAGATGATCTCGAGGATGAAGAGGGAGTACGTGGAGTGTCCTGTGGCTGGCAAGGAGGTCGCCTTCCTCCTGTGCTACAGCTGCGTCTCCTTCATCCGAAGGGTATCGGGCGTCGTCCACTGCGAGGGTGTCGAGTTCCGGGTCCAAGGGGGAAAAGGGATAGGATGAACCAGGGCCTGATGGTTTCAGGCATCCTGGTGGCCCTCTTCGGAGTCATCATCGCGGCCATGGGATTTCTGATGTTCGCGGTCCTTGTACCTCTCGGCGTTCTGATGTTCGTGGCAGGGATCTACGCCAAGCCCACCGAACCTGTCACCCCGAGCGACCCCAGCAAGAAGTTCTGCTGGTACTGCATGGAAGAGATAGGAAAGGAGGAGCGCGTCTGTCCCTACTGCGGCCTCGAGCAGCTGGAGGAGGACTGAAGAAGGCAGCGATGTGGTCCGCCTGACCCACGTGCCCTCACCGACGGGCATTCGCCCTGCTCGGGCACGCTAAGGCGCGGACCGGGAGAATCAACCCCTCAAGCCCCTAATGGGTCTTGCACAGTTCTCCTCAACACGTTTAAAAATTGGGTCAAGTCGATAGTGGCAGGTGATTCTGGTATGGCTGCAGCTCCAGGAACCACAGTACCCGTGATCATCCTGAAGGAGGGGACACAGAGGACGAGGGGAAGGGAGGCGCAGGCGGCCAACATAATGGTGGCGAAGGCGATCGCGGAGGCGATGAGGACGTCGCTCGGGCCGAGGGGGATGGACAAGATGCTCGTCGACAGCTTCGGAGACATCGTGATCACCAACGACGGCGCCACGATCCTGAAGGAGATGGACGTCGAGCACCCGGTCGCCAAGATGCTGGTCGAGGTGGCCAAGGCTCAGGACGAGGAGGTCGGAGACGGGACCACAACGGCGGTAGTCGTCGCAGGCGAGCTGCTCTCCAAGGCCGAGGAGCTGATCGACAAGGAGATCCATCCGAGCCTGATCATAGAGGGTTACAAGAAGGCCGCGGCTGAGGCCCTCAGGATCCTCGACGAGATAGGGGTGCCGGTGAACCCGCAGGACAAGGAGTACCTCGTGAGGATCGCAAAGACGTCGCTGGCCAGCAAGCTGGTGGGCGAGTATGCGGAGCACCTCGCAAGGATAGCCGTTGAGGCTGTGCTGAAGGTGGCGAGGCTCGAGAACGGGAAGTGGAAGGTGGACCTCGACGACATCAAGATCGAGAAGAAGGAGGGGATGTCTGTCATGGACACGATGCTGATCGAGGGCATAGTGCTCGACAAGGAGGTTGTGCACCCCGACATGCCCAAGCTGGTGAGGAACGCGAAGATAGCCCTGCTCGACGCGCCGCTTGAGATCGAGAAGACCGAGTTCGACGCGAAGCTCCACATCGAGACGCCGGAGCAGATGAGGGCCTTCATGGAGCAGGAGGAGAGGATGCTGAAGGAGATGGTCGACAAGATAGTGGCGACCGGCGCGAACGTCGTCTTCTGCCAGAAGGGCATAGACGACCTGGCACAGCACTTCCTAGCGAGGAAGGGGATCCTCGCTGTGAGGAGGATAAAGAAGAGCGACATGGAGAAGCTCGCCAAGGCGACGGGCGGGAGGGTCATCTCGAGGATCGACGACCTGACGCCTGAGGACCTCGGAAGGGCCCAGCTGGTGGAGGAGAGGAGGGTCGGAGAGGACAAGATGGTCTTCGTGGAGGGCTGCGAGAACCCGAGGGCCGTCACGATACTGGTCAGGGGAGGGACCCAGAGGATCGTCGACGAGGCCGAGAGGTCGATCAAGGACGCGATCAACGTGGTCAAGGACATCCTGATGGAGCCGAAGATCGTCGCCGGTGGCGGTGCGATCGAGACCGAGCTGGCGCTGAGGCTTAGGGACTACGCTAGGACTCTGCCTGGGAAGGAGCAGTTGGCCGTGGAGAAGTTCGCCGAGGCGCTGGAGATCGTGCCGATACAGCTGGCCGAGAACGCTGGGCTCGACCCCGTCGAGAGCATCGTGACCCTCAGGAGCAAGCACAAGGAGGGCGAGAGGTGGTACGGCGTCGACGTCCTGAACAACAGGCTCCACGACATGATGTCGCTGAACGTGATAGATCCGGTCGCTGTGAAGAAGCAGGTGATCAAGTCGGCGGTGGAGGCCGCTTCGCTGGTGCTGAAGATCGACGACATCATCGCAGCCTCCAAGCTCTCTGAGAAGGAGAGCAAGAAGGAGGGCAAGAAGAAAGAGGAAGAGGAGGAAGAAAAGGGAGGGACCAGCAAGTTCGACTGAGTCCAGCCAGCAACTGGTCGGAGAGAGGAGCTTAGCGATGGTCCTCGCTACCCAGCGCAGGCTCACCAAATACGAGGAGACCAAGATAATTGGAGGCAGGGCCCTCCAGCTGTCTGTCGGCGCGTTTCCGCTCGTGAAGCCCGAGCCCGGGGATACGATATTCACCATAGCGGTGAAGGAGCTGAAGGCCGGCGTGCTTCCGATAGTCATAAGGAGGCGCTACCCCGACGGATCCTACGAGGACATCCCCCTGCAGGACCTCCTACCCGCACACCTAATCTGACCTGCTACGTTTTTCCCTCGCGTCGTTTTTCGTGGGAACGTATCGTGCACGTAGTCTCATCAGTATTACGCTACACCGCTACACAAAATAACATTATATCCGGGACGCAATTCCCTAACGCTCAGTCCGGTGAGCTGGATTGGAGTCGGCCGCCTTCCGTTACAGCAGGGCCCAATATGAAAGGTTGAGGGCTGAAGTGAGGGCGGTGGTCGACTCCTTCACCGGCTACTTCGGCCCCTCCAGGTTCGTCGAGCTGTTGGGCGATCCGGCCGGCCTCCACTCGTTCATGGCGCTGATACATCCGGGTTCGCCGGTCTCGGCAACGGTGGAGCTGATGTTCTCTCTTCTGAAGGACGTCCTCGCGCCGACCGACGGGGTGGCTGTAGTCGGAGGCGTCTATTCGGAGAAGTTCAGGGTTCCGGACGAAATAGACCGATTGGCGACCTACATGGGAATACCTGAGGCGGAGGTCGAGAGGCTGAAGACGATCAGCAGGGCAACGGCTAAGGTGGATGGGGTCGCTGTCCAGGACGGCTACGAGCTCTGGCTGCACGTGATGGTCTTCTCGGTGGACTGCAGCTGGTCGGTCGTCCAGATAGGCCACAAGAACGTCCTCAGGCGCCTCTACCTTTGGAACTCGAAGAGGGTGGCGGAGAGGGACGTGGTGGACGAACCCCACACGCTCATCCTCTCGGACTCGAGGGCGAGGTACTGCCTCGACTTCACGCACTCGATGAACCTGAGCCTCAGGAAGGCCTCGGTCGAGGTGCTGAAGGAGGGGATAGGGAGGCTGAGGAAGGTGGCTATGTCCTACAGGCCGAGGGAGCAGAGGTCGCTGCTCGAATATGTCGAGGGCGCGCCCGTCGAGGAGAATCCTCTGACCTCACCGGTCCGGGTCAACTGGAGGGTCCTAGAGGAACTCTACAGGGCCTGTCCCAAGGACTTCAGGGACCTGCTGATGCACAGGGGTGTTGGGGTATCGACGCTGAGGTTCATCGCCATATGCGCCAACAAGCTTTACGACGTGGACCCGACGCTGGAGGACAGGGCCGTCCTCGAGGTCAGGGCAGACCTGATGGGCGAAGATTCGGAGCAGCTCTGCTACGACCTGCTCGAGGCCGTGCGCTACTCGCGTATCCACGAGCTGAGGAGGAGGGAGCTGGAGGAGAGGCTGGAGCGACTCATCGAGCAACTCTTCGGACTACAGCAGAACTGAAACGGCCTCTTTCACCGGAACTTGCGATCAGATGAAGCCCAGGATCTCACGGGCCTCGTCGCTCATCCTGTCGGGCGTCCAAGGCGGGTTGAAGGTCAGCTCTACCTCGACCTTCTTCACCGAGGGTATCATCGCCCTTATCGCCTCTTTAGCCTGCTCGACCACGAGGAAACCGACAGGGCAGCCTGGTGCCGTGAGCGTCATCTTGACGTAGACGGACCTCTCCTGCTGGTTGACCTGGATGTCGTAGATCAGGCCCAGGTCGACGACGTTCACCGGTATCTCAGGGTCATAGACCATCTTCAGCGCCTCCAGCACCTTCTCCACCGTTATCTCCTCCTCGGACATCCTGGCCCTTCCGTTTTGCTGGCACATCATCAAGCTTTCCCCATATCGCTGAACTGGTACGGTCTCGAAGGTTGAAGGTCGGGCGTGGAGGTGATGAGGGGGATGCGTGCGCGGATCGGAAGGCTCGAGTTGGGCGAGGGCCTTCCCGTCAGGGTGATGGGCGTGATCAACGTGAGCCCGGAGTCGTTCTACAAGGGCTCGGTCAGGAGGACGCCGGAGGAGGTCGCCAGGGCAGCCTTCGAGATGGAGGAGCAGGGTGCTGACGTCATAGACCTCGGAGCCATGTCCTCCGCTCCCTACCTCGAGACCTGGATCGACGAGGACGTCGAGGCCGAGAGGATCAGGTGGGCCCTCAGGGCGATAAGGGACGTGACGGACCTGCCCGTATCCCTCGACTCCTTCCGACCCAAACCCGTCCTCGAGGGGCTGAGGATCGGCGTGGAAGCGGTGAACGACGTCTTCGGCCTCGCCCACCTCAAGGGCGTCCTGAGGGAGATCGCGGACAGCGGCGCATCGCTGATAGTGATGGCGCGGGACGTGGAGAGGGGGGACGTGATGGAAGGGATAACCTCGAGGCTCAGGGCATCGGTCTCGCTCGCTTTGGAGGCGGGGATACCTGAGGAGAAGATCGTCGTCGATCCGGGCATAGGTTTCCACAGGAACCACGCCGAGCTGAAGTGGTACCAAGTGGACCTTGAGATCCTGAGGAGGTTGCGCGAGCTCAGGGCGCTGAAAAGGCCGGTCCTCGTCGGTTGCTCGAGGAAGAGCTTCATCGGCAAGCTCACAGGAAGGGAGGATCCGGGCGAGAGGCTCTACGGTTCGATAGCTTCCGAGGCAATTGCAGTCGTGCAGGGCGCCGACGTGATCAGGACTCACAACGTGAGGGAGACGTTGGACGCTGTCCGATTCGCCTCGGCCTTCATCGGGAGGCCCGTGAGGTCTTAGGGCCTTATCCCTTCAGTGAGCAGGAGGACCATGAGGGCCGCATCGACCACGTCGGCCGAGGAGCCAGGCCTCACGTCCCTCTCCCGCATGTACCTGTCCATCCGCTCGATCAACCTCCTCCCTGAAGGTGATGCCAGGCCTCCTAGCTTGAGGGCTTTCCTCGACAGGTCGGAGACGTAGCGCGCTACGTGGAGTCCTTTCCGCCTGATCACGTGCGTGTCTGGCCGAGCGGCCATCACCGATAGGAGCCCGTTGACGACCGCCACATCGATCTCGCCGCTCGACCGCAGATGCCTCCTCATGACCGGCAAGCACACATCGAAGGTCAGGGGGTATCCCTCGACCAGCTCGTCGGCCACCAGGTCCCGACCTTTGTAGGCGGAGAAGGCCTCGCGGAGGCCTATGCGCTTCCTCCTGATCTCCTCATAGGTCTTCGGGTCGTTAACGTCGAGGTATGCGACCTTCCCCAGACCTCCGGGCTTGGCCTTCCTGATCGCCGTGAAGACCTCGACCGTGTCTACAGGCCCAGCAGCCCTAACGACCTCGATCACCTGACGCCTGAGCTTCTCGGCGCTCAAGCCGCTCCGCGAACGGAGAAGCCTCCCTGCCGCAACGCAGAGCGGTACGAGCAGGAGCAACGCTCCCAGATGCGTGTTCCCTCCTCGCTGGGAGGAGAGAGCGTCTTCAACGGCTCCGAGCACGCACCTCCCCACCACGTTCCTCGAGCGCTTGACACCACCGATCGCGGCCCTCAGGAACCACCGGTATGCGGCGACTGCGCTCGCTGACATCCTGAAGACGTTCAGCTCCTTCAGGTCGCTGTACCTGTCGACGAGGCCGGGTTTTGGCGTTGCGAGCAGCTCGATCAGCAGAGCTGTTGTCGCGGCTGAGGCCACTACATGGGCTCCGTTCTCCAGCGAGCTCTCGGACAAGGCGACTCAGAGCTCCGAGAGGAGCCTGTGGAAGTCCCTCTGATGGACCCTGAAAGAGCTGAAGCGTCTGGCCCTCGCGTTCTCCCAGAGGTCCAGCTCGCAGAAGAAGAGGCCCTCCTCGAAGAGGGGTGCCTTGAAGAGGACGCTGCTGTCCGGTCCGACCACCATCGACCCTCCCCAGAAGTACTCCTCGTCCTCGGGGCCGACACGGTTGACGAAGACGACGTGGACCGTGTTCATCAGGGCAGTCGCCTCGATTATCGACCTCCAGGCCCTTGCGATCCACGGCTCACCGTCCGTTCCCTGGCCAACGCCCCTGACCGGTGAGGAGGCGATGCAGATCAGGAGCTCGGCGCCCATCCTGACCAATGCCTCCGCAGGCTCCGGATGCCACAGGTCCTCGCAGATCGTGACGCCGATCCTGCCGAAGGGCGTGTCGATCACCCTCAGGTCTTTCAGAGGGTCTCCGGCAGCGAAGTAACGGCCCTCCTCGAAGAGCCCGTAGGTCGGCAGGTAGAACTTGGGAATTGTGGCGACGAGCCTCCCACCGCCTATCACGGCCGCCGAGTTCCTCAGGACACCGTCCCTGACCTCCTCCACGAACCCCACCACAGAGACCACACCGTCCCCCTCCTTCACCAGCCTCCTGACCGCCTCCCTGCAGGGTCCAGCGACCTCATAGGCCAGGTCCTTCAGCACGTAACCAGTCAGGGAGAGTTCGGGGAAGACGACGAGGTCTGCGTCCTCCGAGGCGGCCTCCTGAATCAGCCTCAAGTGCTTCTCGGCGTTCGACGGGACGTCACCGATCCTGCTCGAGACCTGGGCCAGGGCTACTCTGACCCTAGCCATAACCTCCGACCTCCTCCCTCGGCTCCTCCGGCCTCCTCTCCCGTGCCGCCTGGAGCTTGCCCAGCTCCTTCAGCAAGGGCCCCCTCGGGTCCTCCTTGACGACCGTCAGGACGACGTGGGTGTTGGTCCTCTCGACGTACGGTATGCTGAGGAGCTTTTTGGTGAAGTTGCTCACCTCCTGCCGGTTCCTGAACTTGGAGACGACTATGCTGTCGACCGTCCCTGTCACGTCGTAGACCGATATGGTGTTCGGTATCAGGGAGATCTCCCTCTGGACCTCTAAGAGCCTCCCCTTCGAGACCGTGACCTCCGTCACCACCGTCAGCTCGTACCCGAGCTTCTCGTAGTCCACCATCGCCGAGTAGCCCTTTATCACCCCCAGCGCCTCCATCCTTTTCACCCTCGCCGCCACTGTGCCCACAGAGATGTTCAGTCTCTTCGCGATCTCCCTGTACGAACGTCTCGCATCCTCAATCAATTCTCCCAGAATGGCCAGATCTATTTCGTCCAGCTCTACAGCCACCAACTCAATCATTGAACACTCATCGTCGTTATTTAAAACTTGGTGAACAGTTGTGGAAAGGGGTATGGTAACCTTATAGTAAAGGACTGTGGGAGCGGCGTGAAAATGGTCCTGCAGGAGTACACGAGGAGCGGTGCGGTGCCTTGGGAGATGACGGCGGAGCAGGTCATGCGGCTGATAAGACAGGAAGGTGTTCGTTTCATCGACCTGCAGTTCACAGATCTGCCCGGGAAGCTCCAGCACGTCACCGTGACAGCGGAGTACTTCGACGAGTCGAGGTTCGTCGAGGGCGTACCGAAGCTCGACGGGTCATCGATCAGGGGGTTCGCGGAGATCCACGAGTCGGACATGGTCCTGAAGCCCGACCCGACGACCTTCGCGCTCCTGCCCTGGAGCCAGGAAGGCGGGAAGACGGCCAGGATGATCTGCGACGTCTACAGGGGCTTCGGAGAGGGGAGGTTCAGCAGGGACCCGAGGTACGTGGCGCAGAAGGCCGAGCAGTACCTGAGGGAGCAAGGGTTCGACACCTCGTACTGGGGGCCTGAGATCGAGTTCTTCGTCTTCGACAAGGTCGAGTGGGACGTCTCGGTGCCGCAGAGGGGGATGGGCTTCGTCATCGAATCGAAGGAGGGCGCATGGAACTCCAGGGCCCATGGAACCTCCTATCCGATCAGGTACAAGGAGGGTTACTTCCCCGCGCCGCCGCAGGACACGCTGATGGAGTACAGGAACCTCGTCAGCTCCTACCTGCTCGATTACTTCGGCGTCCAGATCGACGCCCACCACCACGAGGTCGCCACGGCCGGACAGTGCGAGATCGACATGAGGTTCGACACGCTGGTGAGGATGGCGGATAAAGCCCAGACGTACAAGTACGTCGCCAGGAACGTCGCCAAGCAGATGGGCCTGATAGCGACCTTCATGCCGAAGCCGATCTTCGGCGACAACGCGTCCGGGATGCACGTCCACGTCAGCCTCTGGAAGGACGGCGTCAACCTCTTCTACGACCCGAACGACGGGTACGCTGAACTCAGCCAGCTGGCGAGGTACTTCATCGGAGGGCTCCTGGAGCACAGCAGGGCGCTCGCCGCGATCGTTGCACCTACCACCAACTCCTACAAGAGGCTGGTGCCCGGTTACGAGGCTCCGATCTTCATCGCGTGGAGCAGGTCCAACCGCTCAGCGAACGTCAGGGTCCCGGTCTACGTAAGGGGGACGGCCGGTGCAGCCAAGTCGAAGCGGATCGAGTTCAGGACCCCAGACCCCTCTGCTAACCCGTATCTCTGCTTTGCGGCGATTCTCTGTGCAGGGCTCGACGGCATTAAGAGGAAGACAGATCCGGGAGATCCCGTCGACGAGAACATCTACCACCTGACGCCTGAGAGGAGGAGGGAGCTGGGGATAAGGGAGCTGCCTGGGAGCCTAAAGGAGGCGGTCGAGGAGCTCCTCTCCGACCGGGAGTTCCTGAAGCCGGTGTTCACCGACGACGTGATCGACGCGCTGGTCGATATCGAGATGCAGCAGTACAAGATTGTGAGCGCGCTGCCGCACCCGTACGAGTTCTACCTGTACTTCGACGTCTGAGGGCGAAATGTCAGAGTACGCAACGCCTTGAGAGGCCATCATCCGGACAACCGCTCTGTCCCTTCAGCGCCCTCCTCACGACCTTCTCGATCCTGCTTCCGTACTGGGCCGCCTTCTTCTCGCCCTCGACCACCTCGTCAGGGAGGCCGAGCTTCCTCGCCACTTCCCTCAGCACCAGCTTCCGGCGCTGTCCGTCCAGCTTCCGATCAGGAGGGATCGAGAGGGCAGCTGAGACGACCTTGTCGCTGAGGTAAGGGAGCGTCAGGTAACATCCTGCGAGGCCGGCCGAGCAGAAGTCCCTCACGATGCCCCACCTCCAAAGCCCCTCGAGGTCCTCAGACATCACCTTCGCTGCCTCCTCCGGCCCTCCGGACCTGTAGGCCCTCAGGTGCTTCATGTAGCCGCCGAAGAGCTCGTCGGCTCCCTGTCCGGCCAGCAGCTGCCTGAACCCGTTCCTCGCCGACTCGAGGGCGGTGACGTGGAAGATGACGCCCAGCGAGACGTCCATCGGGTTGCTGAGCCTAAGGGTCCTCCTGAGGTAGGTGGACCAGCTCAGCACTTCAGCATCGCTGAGCTCGCAGATCACGTGATCCGCTCCCATGGACTGCGCCACCCGCTTCGAGAACTCGACGTCGTGCGAGCCTGGCATCCCAACGGTCACCGCCAGTACCTTCCTGCCCGACGTGAGGGCGAGCTGGAGGAGGACCGAGCTGTCGATCCCGCCGGAGAACGCCACGGCGCACCTCTTCCCCACGTTCCTCGAGAAGGACTCTTCGAGGGCCTGAAGGAGCCCGTCGGTCGTCGCTTCGTCCCCCTCACCTCTCCCTTGCTCTGTCGTCAAACGGAGGCCTTCGGACGTTATGGTGGCACGGGTCGACGGCGGGAGCCTCTGGAAAACCACCTCGTTCTGAGAGCCCAGGAACGGGAAGAGGCCCGAGACATCGCCGAGGACCGCAAGCGCTGGGACGGAAGACATGTGGTCTGTGAAGACGGAGACGCCTTCCTCGCCGACCTCGATCCGCAGCCTGAACTCAGGGTCCCTCACGCTCTCCTCCGCGGCCCTCGGCGTCAACTCCAGGACGAGCGAACGCTTCGTCTCCCTCACCGGCCTCTCTCCTGAGTAAAGGACCGCGACCGCTGACCTCGACTCGGACTCGGCGAAGACGTCCGGTGTGACCCTCATGAGGTCGCTGAAGAGCTCTGCCTTGTTCCAAGCCCTAGCAGCCGATAGCAGGAGGTCGTAATGCTTCGCGTGCTGCCTCTTCTCTCGGCTCCACGTCGCGCCGTACAGGACCAATCCGGCACCCTTTCGGGCCGCCCAGTTAAAACCGGTGCCCCTGAGGTCGGCGAGAATAAATTGAAGACATGGCCCTCACGTCCTGGAAGGGGCGATGACCGGGGAGGTGAATGCTGCACGATGATGAGTTCAGCCTTGGAGGAGCCCCGGAAGGGCCCGTAGCTCAGCGGTAGAGCGCCCGGCTGTTAACCGGAAGGTCGTGGGTTCGAGTCCCACCGGGCCCGCATCTTTTTGCTTCAATCCGAGCACCATAACAACGGAATTCATCAGATGCCGCAGGATCGGAGCGTTGCAGGCGTCTTCTGAGGAGATGGGCAGGCCTCGGGGGCCTTTCCGGGTCAAGTTCTATTAGCAAGCCGTCGATATCCCTTATCCGGGCGGGGGTAGCCAAGCCTGGTCAAAGGCGCAGGGTTGAGGGCCCTGTCCCGTAGGGGTTCGTGGGTTCGAATCCCACCCCCCGCACCTCTCGGATGGGCTGAATTTCGTTGCGGAGACACCTCTTCGCGTTTTTATCCTGCCGGTGCCTGCTACGGGCGATGAGGGCTGGAGAGGGGACG
>JAVVHL010000018.1:0-16625 GCA_032249575.1 Candidatus Calditenuis sp.
CCACAGCAGGCCTTACACCTTCGTCTCGATGGCTCTGCTCCTCGCAGGTGCGGCAATAGTGGCACTTTGGGCCTTCGGCACGACCTTCCTGCAGCCGACCGAGGTGACAGTTGAAACGTACGGGGCGACAGTCGAGCGCGTTCGTCCCGCAGGGGTTGGAGAGCCCGGGGGAGGGCCGGTCTATGCCTTCCAGATGCCGACCCAACTCGCGGTCGGAGCGGCCCTCATCACCGGTGCGCTAGGGATGCTGGCCTTCAAGGGGTACGTGCGGAGGGTCTGGTCGAGGAACTACTTCGACTACGACGTCTTCAGGCTCGTTGTCAGGATGAGGGGCGCCTCCACGAGACAGAGGATACTGAGGCAGTTGGTCCAGCCGATGAACAGGTACCAGCTGGCAAGGGAGCTGGGGATGGACTGGAAGAGCGTCGACAGGCACGTCGACCTCCTGCTCAGGCACGGGCTCCTCGAGACGGTCGAGGGATCGGGTGAGAGGGCCTACAGGTTGTCGGAGCGAGGAAGGAAGTTGCTTGAGCTCCTCGAGGAATTGTCGGAGATCGAGGGGGAAGCCTCCAGGGAGGAGTGACTGGACGTTCCCCAGCCCCTCACATCCTCTCCTTCAGGCTCTTCATCCACCTGTACTTCCGCCACTTCGGGTCGGGGAAACCGCAGTGGGCGCACCTCCTCGACCTGTAGTGGAAGGACCTCCTGCCGCACCTCCTGCACCTTCCGTGGGTCGGCGTCTTGAACTTCCCCATCGAGGGCGTTCCCTTCGTCACCTCTCATCGCCCTCCCTCAGCCTGCTGGGCGACAACATGACGATGTTGTCACCCCTCACCAGAACGGCCCCGAGCTTCACGGAGTTCCCGTCCTGGAGCACCTCCTCCGCCGGGTTGAGGACGACGTTCATGTGTTTGTCGAACCCGACCAGCGTTCCCCTAACGAGCCTTCCGTTCCTCAGCCTCACCAGCACCTGGTTCCCGAGGCTCCTGTCCAGCAGCCTCAGCGATATGTCGGTCGACAACCCTGCTCGCACCCTTCCTCACACCGTCCGATAAAAAACTGACGAGGGGATGAGGAGGGAGCCCTTCACCTTTCCGATTCTCCTCAACCGGTCGGGTGCCTCACGACGCCCACGAAAACGGACCCTGGCTTGGGCCTGTAGGCTGGAACCCCCAAAGCGACCACCATCATGTTCTCCATCCCCTTTGAGGCGGGCTCGAAGAACTCCCTGACGTCATCGTCGTAAAAGGTGAGGCCCGTCGCCCCTATGCCGACCGAGTAGGCGGCGAGGTACGCGAACCCCGCCCTCATGCCGGCCTCGAACTGCGCTGCCCTGTAACCCCTGTTGCCGAGGGATGCGAGGACCCTCTCGAGAGGCGCCATCAGGAAGACCGTCGCCGACGCGTCGCCGCCGAGCTCCTGCTCGAGGCAGAGGTACTCGGCGATCCGCCTGAAGTTCCCTTCCTTCAGCAATACCAGCTCGTCCCTCGGTGCGTCGTAGACGTAGGAGCCGGGTCGGAGGCCCTCGACGGCGTTCACGATCAGGAAGGGCGTCACGGTCGATCCCGCACCCTTCAGGAAGTCGGCCCTCAAGGTCGAGCACATCGTCCTCAGCACGAACCCGAGCTTCCAGGCCTCGATCGGAACCCTCGCGAACCTCCTCGTCGATCCCCTTCGGAGTATCACCTCACCGAGCGTTGGAAGCTTCGTCCCGGCAGGAGGGCTCGGCAGCTTGACCCTCTCGCCTTCCACCTCAATCCCAAGCGGCCCCATCGACGCAGCCCTCTCCCTCCACTTCAAGACCTCGGAGGCGTCCGACAACCTCGACGTCCTGTAGGCCCTGACGACCTCCTCGTACTCCACCTCCTTCCTCGAGAGGGGAAGGACCCTAAGCCTCACCTCGCTCATCGGCAAGGCACCTCTTGCCCTCGACGCGCCCCCGCTCCAGACCGGGACCACCGCGATCGCTGCCTCCTTCTTCCCGTCTACCCCGAGCAGGAGGTTCAGCCCGTCGTCGACGAAGCCCATCAGCACCCTGTGCTCGAGACCCAATGCCCCGGCCACTGCGACGACGTTAGCGCAGAGCGTCCCCCCGTCCCAGAACCAGTGCCTGTAGGAACGTGGCCCGTACTTCCACGCGTTGCGCCACGCGATGGACGTCAGGACCAAAGCCAGGTCGCATCCCATTACTTCCTCTTCTCCTGTCAGCTCGGAGAGGTTCGCCCTCCAATCGCCCTCCCTGATCCGGCTCAGCACGAACTCGCCTGGGTCGAAGTGGTAGACTCCGGGCTCGAGGCCTGCTACTTCTCCGACAACCGCGTAGACCTCCGTCTGGTAAAGCGCACCGGTCGAGGGATAGGCCCTGAAGTAGTAGCGCTCGCCGAAGGGATAGCGGTAAACACGCGTGATTCCGGCGGAGTAGAAGAGGAGCTCCGCGAGCAGCTGCAGGTCGATCTTGCGCCCTGAGCCCCGCGAAGCGCTGAGCGCCGAGGGCAGATCGGAGGGCGGTGAGCCGAACTCGGACGGCAACTGCACCTTCCTCGCATCGAGGTAGACCTTGAACGGGTAAGGCCTGTTCGCCCAGTCGAGGCCCCTGCCCGGCATCCTGACCGAGACGTAGGTGTGCTTCGTCGCCTCGTGGTAGCCCAGCGCCTCCTCGACCCTCCAATTTTCAGACGGACCTCCCGGCATCCCCCTCTACTGACCTCTGCTGGCCCATTTCGGTTTCGGAGTGCACTCCGTGATGCTCGCGTTTCCGGAGTCGAGGGATCCAGTGACGAAGGCCGTCACCAGATTGATACGGTGGGTCGCAGAGGCAACCGAGGGGTTGCGGAGGAGAGAGGGTGGGATCCTCGACGCGATTGGTAGGACGCCGATGATAGACCTCTCTAGGCTCGTCGGGAAGAGGAGGGTCAGGCTCCTCGCCAAGGCCGAGTTCCTCAACCCCGGAGGCTCGGTGAAGGACAGGCCTGCGAAGTACATCGTCCTTGACGCGTTGAGGCGGGGCGAGCTCGGGACGGGCAGGAGGCTCCTCGACGCGACGTCGGGCAACATGGGCATCGGCTACTCGCTCGTCTGCGCCGCGCTCGGCATACCGCTGACGCTCGTGGTCCCCGGCAACGTGAGCCCTATCAAGATGGACCTGATGAGGTACCTCGGCGCCGAGCTCATAGTGACAGATCCGTTGGAGGGCATCGACGGCGCCATACTCAAGGCGAGGGAGCTCTACCAGCAGAACCCTAAGGCCTACTTCTACGCAGACCAGTACTCCAACCCAGCGAACCCACAGGCCCACTACGAGACGACAGGCAAGGAGATCCTCGTCCAGACGAGGAGGAAGGTGACGCACTTCGTGGCAGGAGTGGGGACCTCAGGGACGCTGATGGGAGTCGGCAAGAGGCTGAGGGAGAGCCTGCCCGGCGTCAAGATCGTTGAAGTCCAGCCAGCTGAGCCTCTCCACGGCATCGAGGGTTTGAAGAGGATGGACGAGGCGATCAGGCCTGCGATATACTCCGAGGACCTCGCCGACGAGAGGGTCTACGTCAGCACCGAGGAGGCCTACAGGGTCGCCCGGGACCTGGCCAGGCTGATGGGGGTTCCTGCAGGGCCTTCGTCGGCCGCCAACGTCGCCGCCGCGATGCGGGTCACATCAGAGATAGAGGAGGGCGTGGTGGTCACGGTGCTCCCGGATTCGGCCCAGAGGTACCTCCACCTACTGAGGAACTGGGGCCTCATCTAGCGGACTCCACGATCTCGACCTCCAGCCCCTTCAACGACCTGACCAGCTCGGCCACGTTGTTGACCCCTAACGCGACCGACAAGATCCTGTCGACCTTGACGACTAGCTTTTCCGTCCCGTCAGGAAGCCAAGTCCTGCTGATGGAGGTGATCCTCGCAGGCTTGACAAGCTGCTCGAGGAGCTGGTTCACGTCGCCCAGGTACTCGACCACGTTCACCGGACCGTCAAGCTTTTTGGTGAGGGCCCTCTCGAGCTGGGTCTTGACCTGGGATGAAAGGTGATGGCGCGAACGGAGGAGCACAAAGAAAATGGAACCCGTACGGATCGTTTTGACGTACTCGGCCTCGCTAAGCTGGGGGAACTGCCGCTCCAGGTCGATGAGCTCCCGCATCACGGAAAGGTCGGTCCAGTCGATGACGCCCGAGCGGAGGAGAGGCTCGCACCTCGGGCACAGCGTCCCGGACCTCACGTCGAAGGTGCAGACCGGAAGCCTCATCGACCTGGCCCCCCAGCTTCATGTCCCGCACCGTCCTTCGGCTGTTCAGGCTCCGACCTTGATCTCGATGGTGCTGACGTTGACGTCCCTTCCGTCCTGGCCCTTCAGCGTCTCCGTCCCCAGGTTGATCGAGTGGACCTTCAGGTCCTTCAAGAACCGGTTCTTCAGTATCTGGACCACGTCGACGGCCCTGCTGATCGCCCTTCCCCTCGCCTTCAGCGTCACGCTCTGTCCCTGCTGCAGCGCTATCAGGCACGCCAGAACGTAGCTCATCGGCGGCTTCTTTCCTACCAGCACGGTCACTTCCGATGTGCTGCTCATGTTCTTCACCTTTGCAACGGCACTACGGACGGCGATGATAAAAACGTATCACGCTGGAAGACGGATTTTTCCTCCGAATCTGCGCAGTCCTGTTGGAGAGCGGAAAGGATTTCTTCAGGGCTCAGGGAGATTCCCAGTCCATGGCCCAGATCAGGGTCTCCGACGAGACCTACGAGAGGCTTGTGAGGGTGAAGGCGAAGCTCGAGGAGGTCACGGGGAGGCCTGTCAGCTTCTGTGAGGCGCTGATCTACCTCTGCGACCTGTTCCAGAAGAACTGGAGGGACGACGTCATCTTGCCCGATATGAGCCCGAAGAGACGCCACTGAGTCACCAGTCTCCCTCCCTGGCGTAGGGGTAGCACCAGAGCGCGACCGAGAGCGTCACGGCCTTGAACCAAGCCTGATGCATCTTCTCCACAACCTCCTTCGGGTGTCCCTTCTTCTCCAAAAACGGCCTGATCGTGAGGGTGATGGGGACGATGAAGGCTACCATATACCTCATCGGTATGTGATCGACGCTATTTACGCCGTCGGTCCTGTTCTTCTTGGCCCTGTGGTGCCTCAGTCCGATCTCGAGCTGGTACCTCAACCACTCCCTGTCGTAGTCCCTCTCGCAGAGGTCCCTTATCCACTGTCCGAACCTTTTCCTGACAGCCTCCAAGTACTCAGGTATCGGTTGCCCAGTCTTCTTATCGCCGAAATAGTAGACGAGGTGCGGATTTGAGCCAACCCAGCTGTACCAGAGGTCCAATACGTCGTCGATCTGATCCCTCAGCACTTCCCCCGCCAGCCTGAGGTATCTGAAGTCCTCCTCCGAGAGCAGAACCGTCTTCTTGAGCTGTTCGAACTCCTCATCGCTCATCGGGAAATCATCCAGGTGTGGCATGCCGTATGCGTAACCGGGTATTCTGCCCGAGCTCACGCAACGCGAAAAGCGTCGGAGCGAGTTAAGGCTTGGTCGACGTTGTCGACTCCGTTTACCTCTTCAATCGTACTCACGCCTCAGCTTCTCGGCGGCCTCTACCATCGACCGGAGCTTCCTGTAGGCAACCGGTGCCCTGTTGACCGGTGACTCGGCGAAGGTCCCGAAGCCGCAGTCAGGGTTCAGGTAGATCTTATCGGGGTCGAAGTACCTGAGGGCCTCTTTGACCTTCGAGACGATGAAATCGACGCTCTCCACCTCGTCCGTCCTCGGGTTCACGACGCCGAGCCCGAGCTCCCTGATCCCCGATGCGCCCTCGAAGACGTTGAGGCTGCCGGCCCTCTCCGTAGCGAACTCCAGCACGAACTGGTCCACCTTCATCTCCTGGAAGTAGGGAATTAGTGGAGCGTAATCCCCCCTCAGCAGCGAGCCCTCGGCCTTAGTCCAGTTGCCCCTGCAGACGTGGATCCCGACCTTGACGCCCGTGATGCCCTTCACGGTCTTGTTGATCAGCTCCGTCGCGAACTCCAGCTCCTCCTTCGGGTCGGTCTTCGCCATGATGGCCGCGCACATAAACGTCTGCGTGCTGACGCCTCCGTAAACGACCTCGGTCAATGTGGGCTCGTCGAGCTGGACGAAGTACGCCCCGGCCTCAGCCAGCTGGAGGATCTCCTCCCTGAGGAGCCTGACGTACTCCATCGCCAGGTCCTCCCTGCTCCAGTAGGCCTCCCTCGAGAGGGGCTCGACCCAGCTGGCCCTCGTCAACATGTAGGGACCCGGAAGGGGGACCTTGATCCTCCTCTTAGTGTGTTCCTTGAGGAACTGGAGCTCGTCCAGCGCGATCGGCCTCCTCTTCCTGATCGGGCCCACGACGACAGGGCTCTTGATCGCGAAAGCTGGGACGTCGAGCCTGCTCAGCATCTCCTCGAACCTGCTTTTGTCCTGGACGTAGTCCATCAGCTCAGCCACAGACATGAGCTTGATCCCCTCGAGCTTGTCGGCGACGAAGGAGTAGAAGTTGTCCCTACGCTGCTCTCCGTCGGTGATCACGTCAATCCCTGCGTCCTCTTGGTACTTGATCGCGAGCAGGGCCGCCTCATCGGCGACCTCGCTGAACTGCTCGTAGCTTATCTCGCCCCTGTTCTTCCTCCTCAGTTCCTGCAGCAGCCACGCAGGCCTGGGCCAGCTGCCGACCACGCTCGTGGTGAAGGCTTCCTGCCTCACGTCGTTACCGTGTGATCGGGCACCTAAAAGCGCTGTGGCTCAAACCTTTCGAGGTTTAGGCAGGCCTGACAGGTCATCAGATCCAGCGCCAGACCGAATAGATTAGGTGGAGGAGCGCGGCCTCGGTGTGCATCCTGTTCTCGGCCTGATCGTACATCACCGACCTCGGGCCGTCGGCGACCGAAGGCTCCACCTCCTCTCCTCTCTTCACGGGCATGCAGTGCATGAACCTGGCGTCGGGAGAGGCCTTCGACATGAGCTGCTCGGTCACCCTGTACCTCGGCAGGAAGGCCCTCATCCTCTCCTGGGCCTCGGCCTCGAAGCCCATCGAGACGAAGACGTCGGTGTAGACGAAGTCCGCACCCCTCACGGCCTCCTCTGGGTCCTCGGTGAAGGTGAGCCTCGAGCCTGTCTCCTCAGCGACCCGCTCGGCCTTCTTCCTCTCCTCTTCAGGAATCCAATAGCCCTTCGGAGAAGCTATGGCGAAGTCGGTGCCTGTGAGGGCGCATGCCTGCATCAGAGAGGTCGCGACGTTGTTCCCGTCACCGACGAAGGCGACCTTCACCCCCTCGAACCTGCCCTTCAGTTCGTAGACCGTCATGAGGTCTGCGAGGGCCTGGCACGGATGGTGCCTGTCGGAGAGGGCGTTGATCACTGGGACCCTCGAGTTCTCGGCGAGCTCGAGGAGGTCTGCGTGCCTCCTAACCCTGCAGACGAGGCCGTCGACGTACCTCGATAGGACCCTTCCGACGTCGTAGACCGGTTCGCCGCGGGCCAGCTGGAGGTCGTTCGCTGAGAGGTAGTCGAAGGTCCCTCCGAGCCTGGAGATGGCAGAAGTGAAGGAGACGCGGGTCCTAGTCGAGGGCTTCTCGAAGAGGAGCGCGATGAACCTCCCCTTGAGGGATCCTGATGGGTAGCCGGAGCGCTTGAACTCCACTGCTGTCCTGATGACCTCGATGAACTCCTCCCTTTTGAGATCGTACACCTCGAGGAAGTGCCTCGAACCCGCCAACTCTCGCCCCTCAGCCCTCAAGCGATGTAATGGATGTTATGTCGACCACTCGGTCCACGTTCAGATTCGGTAAGGCGTGGGTCTCTCAGCTTATCTCGGAGCGACCCCGACCGACGCAGGATGAGCAGCCGGCTCCGTGCCCTTACGGTCAGGCTCCCAGAGCCCTACCTCGAGTCCCTTGAGGAGCTGGTCAGGTCAGGGGTCTACGTCAGCGTCGCCGAGGCGATCAGGATGGCGGTCCGCGATCTGATCTCCCGTGAGGGTCATCTGGGGAGGTGCAAAGAGGGGTGACGTCGCCACTGATGGTGGAGGAAGTGGAGGGCGCGCTGAACGGCGTGCTCGAGAGGCTGAAAGGAGAGGGCTTGATCGCGGCCGTCCTCAGATCAGGCAACGCGCCTGTCTTCCCGAGGGCATACGTGATGCTGAGGACCGTCGAGATCTCAACGAGGTCAATAGGCGGGTCCTCAACGCGGTCGAGCCAGGAGTACGAGCTGGTCTTCGAGGGTCTAGGTGCCGACCCCATCGAGCAGTACGGCAAGGTGCTGAGGGCGGCCCTCAGGGCCTACGAGCTGATCAGGCAGGACCCGACGCTGGGGTTGTCCGGTGCCGACGTCCTCGCCTCTCCAGTCGAGCTGCGTCGTACCGATTACGTGGACCAGGGTAGGAGGGCGATCGTCCTCTCGATGACGGTCCGCGTCTCCGTCGAGTCGACCCCCTGAACCTTTTCCCGAGCATCAACCTGAGGGCTGCGGAGAGGCCGAGCAACGAGAGGCCGAGCGGTAGCAGCAGAGGCGCTGCAACCCTGAAGTCCCTCCTCGAGTAGGTCAGAAGCCCTATCCCCAATCCGTAGAAGATGCCAGCCGCGGCGACGACCTTCCGCACCACTAAGTCCCTTTCCGAGTAGGCCGCATACGCCGCAACGACCGCAAGAATTACCGCTCCGCCGAAGGCCAACAAGGCCTCAGGAGCCCTGAACCGGACCGTGACCCTGTGCTCGCCCGGATCGGTTGGAACCTCTCCCAATCCGGGGACGTAGACGTAACTCGAAGGAGGCGAGGTGGTCAGCACCACATCAGGTGCGGTGAGGGTGAAGGCCGCCGTCAGCGCTGTCACAGCAAGGATCGACAGCGTAAGGACAGCGATGCCCCTCATCGCTCACCACCCAAGCTTTGCAGGAAGGCCCTCAGCAGGTCCCTCGTCAGCGTTGTCGCTCCTCCTACCAGCAACAGGTCCTCGATCCCGAGGTCCCTGAGGTCAAGGCCCATGCCTCCCGCTATCGCTCCGATCAGCGCGCCGAGCAGGACCGTTCGGAGGAACTTCGCAGGAGCGAAACCCTCCCTCCTCCTCGACTTCAGGTAACCTGCGCCTGCGAAGACTGAGGCGTAGAGCGCTCCGTAAAGGGCCGACGAAAGCTCCAGCGAGACCGTCACCATCTCCTCCACCTCGGTCTCGTGCGCGGGGTCGTCCTGACGCGGTTTCCGCAGCAAGGGCAGACGAGCGCTCCGTCCCTTTCCTCACAGTGCTCCCTCTGAATTGCGATCGAGCAAGCCGTGCACCAGAAGTATCCCAAAGCGTACCTCGCCCTCCTCGAGGACCCATCTATCCCATCGCAGAGGCTCCTGCACCTCATCCCCTCAACGACCTCCTGGCCCTCCTGAGCATCTCGCCGAGCGAGAGGCCTCCGCCGAAGCTGCCGACGAGCGTAGCCTCCAACACCCTCCCCGCCATCAGCAGGACCACGAAGGCACCGGCCAGGACCAGCGCCAGCATCCCGAGCCAGTCCTCGACCTCTACCTTGACCGTCAGGGCCCTTCCGTTCCTCCTGACAGTCAGCTTCCCCTCCCTCCTCAATCCGTCTCACCCGTCAGCTCTATCCCTGCCCTGTTCCTGAGCTCCTCGGAGAAGGTCCTCAGCTCCTCCCTGACGAGCCGCATGTAGTTCGCCGCGTCCTCCCTCCTCTGGGACCTCCAGGCGATGAAGAGGAGCGACGCAACAGTTGAAGACAGCTTCCTGACCCTTGCAGGAGGCTCCTCGAGAGGAGTCCTGATGCCGTTGGCCTCGAGGATCGCGTCTATCAGCGCATCCGCCTCCTCGATGAAGGAAGCTATCGTCCTGTCGTGGGACGTGTCGCTCACGTCAATCCCGACCCTTATCTTCACCTCCTCCACAGACCCGTACATCGCTGTAAGATCTGGAACAGCTCCCGTATTGCTGCTCGGATTAAAAACAGAATTGTCGCAGAAAATCAAACAGCAAGTCCTGCAAGAATCGCTATCCTGTAATTCTATCGAGGACTTGATTCGAGACGATGCGCAAAGGGGTCAGGCAGGTCTTGAGGTCGCTGAAGGAGGGAGAGCTGATAGTGGTGAGGTGGTACGACGCCTGCACTTGGAGGGACGTACCCAACAGCATGAGGAACCCGAAGAGGGTCGACAGCCCGATCGTCTCGGTGGGAGCTTACGGAGGGCTCGTCAGGGGGGAGAGGCTGACGTACCTGAGGCTCGTGGTGGAGAGGAAGCCCGACAACAGCGACATCACGTACATTCCCCTTGCGCTGATAGACTCGATCGAGAGGGGCGTGATGAACTTCCCGAAGAAGGAGGTGAGGAACTACGCCCAGATCCAGAGGTGGTTCGGGGATGAGGAGGGCTGGGACTGAGGGTCAGGCCGGGATAAGGGAGCTCGAGAGGCGGATCGTCCGCATAGGCGAGGGAATCCGGAGGCTCCAGCGGAAGGCCGAAAGGGCGTCAACGGGTAAGGAGTGGGACCAGCTCGAGGAGGAGGTCTGGAGGGTCGTCAGGGAGGCCTACGAGCAGTCCGTCGAGGCGAGGAGGCGGAGGGACCAGAAGGCCTCCCAGGCCTACCTCGGGATAGCGCTGAAGGGGCTAGACCTCCTTAGCAGGATCAGGCGCGAGCGGGAGGTGGCCGAACTGAGGGCCCTGGCAGAGGATCTGGCGCGAAGCGAGGAGGGGAGATGATGGGGCCGCCGGGATACTTCAGCAGGGCTTCGCTCTACAGGAGACTCCTCGAGCTCAAGCGGGAGAGGGAAGCTGCGGCGACGAAAATACCGAGCGATCCGGTCGAGTTCGCCGTCTCCGTCCTGGACTGGAGGCCCTTCCCGTACCAGGAGGAGCTGCTGGCCGACGAGGGCAAAAGGATCTGCGTCTGTGCGGGCCGCCAGACGGGTAAGTCCACGACCGTGGCCGTCAAGGCCCTGCACTTCGCCCTCTCGAGGCCCAACGCGAGGGTGCTCCTCGTGGCGCCGACCCTCAGGCAGAGCCTGAACCTCCTCGAGAAGGTCTCCGATTTCGTCAGGAGCTCACGGGTCTGCGCGAGGCTACTCAGGAGGAAGACGAGGACCGAAGTCTCCTTCAGGAACGGCAGCAGGGTTGTGGCCCTCCCATCTGGGACGCTCGGAAACACGATCAGGGGCCTGACGGCCGACTTAGTGATCGTGGACGAGGCCGCCTTCGTCCCTGAGAGGGTGATAACCGACGTGCTGATGCCCCAGATAGCCACGACGGAGGGCAGCTTCTGGATGATCAGCACTCCTTGGGACAAGAACCACGTCTTCTACCGATGCTTCAACGATCCCAACTGGAGCTCGAGGAGGTGGCCAACGACCTACTGTCCCTTGGTCAGCCCCTCCTTCGTCGAGGAGCAGAGGAGGCTGATGGGCGAGGAGGCCTTCAGGCGCGAGATGCTCGCCGAGTTCGTCGACGACTCCGACAGCTTCTTCCCTTCAGACCTCATCAGGTCCTGCATCGAGGACTACCAGCCGCGTGAGCTCTCGGGAGGCAGGCTCTACGCCGGGTTCGACTGGGGAGGGAGGGCCGATCCGAACGCGGTCGCGGTCGTCGAGGTCAGGTCAGGCTCCGTGAGGTTGGTCCACACGGAGGCGTGGATGAGCGAGAGCTACACCTACTCGGTCGGCAGGGTCGTGGGGCTTTACAGGCAGATGGGCTTCGACCTAGCCCTCGAGGAGATCGGTGCCGGGATACCCATCAGGGAGCAGCTGGAGTCTTACGGGATCAGGGTGATCGGGGTAGGACCGGGCGAGGTGGAGAAGGCGATGCTCGCGCTGAAGGTGCTGATGGAGGGAGGAAGGCTGAGGATGTACCTGGACGAGGCCCTGATCTCTTCCCTTCAGTCCGTGAAGTTCGAGCGGACTAGGAAAGGACGCTTGGTCTTCCACCACCCACAGGGGACTCGCGACGATCTCGCTAGGGCGCTAGCGCTGGCGTGCTACGCCTCGACCGTCGACTCGTCAGGGACCTACGCCGTTCCCCTCGGGTGAGAAGGTTGCTGCTCGCCCTCAGGGACGTCGTCTCAGAGCCTGAGAGGGAGGAGAGGAGGTCCTTCAGGCTCAGCAGGTCCTTCGAATCGAGCGCACCCCATACAGCGAGGGTCCTGGAGGTCCACAAGGCCTTCGGCATCGGCATAGGGAGGAGGGAGCACGTGATCTACAGGGACCTGTTGGTGGACGTGGATCCCGGCGACGTGGTATACATCACCGGCGAGAGCGGCGGAGGGAAATCGCTCCTCCTCAGGGACATCGAGGCGGGGCTCCGCAGGCACAGCGAGTTCAGGCCGGTCCTGAACTTCAGCTCGATTGAGGTCGATCCGAAAGAGAGGGTCATCGAAGGTGTTGGGAGAGATGTCGCAGAGGCGATAGAGGTCCTATCGGCAGTCGGGCTCGGAGAGGCCTACCTCTTCCTCAGAAGGTACTCGGAGCTGAGCGACGGCCAGAAGTTCAGGTACAGGATGGCGAAGGCCCTCGCCGAGAACCCGAAGACCCTCATCATAGACGAGTTCTGCTCGAACCTGGACAGGACGACGGCAAAGGTCCTCGCGTTCCTGACGCAGAGGTGGTGCAGGAGGAGGGGAATCACGCTGGTCGTCGCCACGGCTCACGAAGACCTCGTTGAAGACCTAGGGCCTGACGTCCTGGTGGTCAAGAGGTTCGGCTCATCGGCTGAGGTGCGTTACGACTTGCCTCGTCCTGAGAGGTGCTCTTTGATGAAATCGCTCAAAATAGAGAAGGGCACCATCGAGGATTACAACGCGCTGAAGGAACTCCACTACAGGAGCAGGCATCCGGGTGCGGTGAGGGCTGTTTACAGGGCCGTGATAGGCGAGGAGCTGGCGGGCGTCATAGTCTACACGGCACCTCATCCTGTCCTCAGGCCGAGGAACGCCGCTCTTCCGTTCCTGAGAGATATGATGAGGGAGGGCATGAGCGGTTACCTCCGGTGGATCAACGAGCACTTCGTCAGGATCTCGAGGGTGATCGTGCACCCCAAGTTCAGGGGAATAGGCGTCGCGGTGGAGCTGGTGAGGCAGACGCTTCCGCTCGAGGGAAGGCCCTACGTCGAGACGCTGGCCGTGATGGCTAGGTTCAACCCCTTCTTCGAGAGGGCAGGGATGCTCAGGGTCTCTGCAGAGGTCGACCGTGAGAGGATGGGGACGCTAAAGTCGGCCTACAGGATCCTGGAGGGACTGGGAGCGAGGGAGCACGTGCTGCTCGACCCGGAGCTCTTCAGGCGCTGGTACAGGAACCTCTCGAGGGGTGAGAAGAGGAAGGTGCGGGAGGCCCTCAGGACCGTGGGCGAGTACTGGAGGCGTGAAGGAGGTCGAAGGAGGCTTCCGTTGGAGAGGGCCGCATCGAGGCTCGTCATGCTGCTCAACCCTCCCGAGTACCTGATCTGGAAGAACCCGGATCCGGAGTACTCGGATTACCCGGAGCCGCTCGGAGCGGTCACTTCCCTTCCTTCTCGCCTATCATCCTCTTGACGTCGGTCCAACACTCGCCGAGCGCTGCACCGCCCATCTTCTCCCAGACCCATGCGAGGAAGACGTTCCTCAGGACCTCGGCGTCGCTGCTCCCCATCTTGCCCCTCAGGTAGCTGAGGCACCTGTACTGCTCGTCGGTCAGGGTCACGAGTATGTGCTTCGGCATGGCACCCCCTATTTCCTTCCTCTTCGCTTGCTGTTATATGGATATCGCTGGCCGAAAAGCCGATGGCACGGCACGGGGAGCTCCCTTCCTACTCCACCCCGGCTGGCCTGAGCTGACGGTCGAGGGTTGAAAGTCTGAATCCTTTTTAGTCGGTCTTCGGTGATGATACCCTGAAATGCCGATCGCGTTCGTCCTGATCAATACCGAGATCGGCGCGGAGGAGGAGGTCCTGAAGCAGCTCCAGTCGATGCCTGCTGTGAAGGAGGCCTACATCGTCTACGGCGTCTACGACATCGTCGCGAAGGTCGAGGCCGACAACATGGAGAAGCTGAAAGAGATAGTCTCCTGGAACATCAGGCGCCTCGAGAAGGTCAGGTCAACCCTCACGATGCTCGTCATGAGCTCGAGCTAGTGAACCTCAGCGCAGCGAAGCTCCCACCGAGACGTCAAGCGTTCCCTTTCTCACCCATTCCGCACATCCGATGTTCTCAGCAAAAGTTTTTCTAAGGCTCACGGGTGAGGAGGCGTGATGGAGGACGTTCAGCTCCGGGTTACCAGCAGGGCGCTCGAGAAGATGAAGGAGGTTCTGAGGGAGGTGGGAGGCGAGGCGGGCATCAGGATCTTCGTCACCGAGGGTTGCTGCTGCGGTCCCCAGTACGGCCTCGCGATCGAGGACAGCGAGTACGAGGGAGACAGGATCGTCAACGTCGACGGCGTCAAGTTCTACATCGACAGCTTCTCCGCGGAGAGGATAGGCGAGATCGAGCTGGACTACGGCGTCACGCCTTTCGGCGAGGGCTTCCTGATCAGGAGGATCGGCGCCCACGGTGACGAGGGGCACGGTGGCGGTTGCTCCTGCGGCTGCGGCCACTGAACCGCTACCGTCATCACCTGTCCGATGCATCCAAGGGTGATCGCGTTGTCGAGGGATCAGCCGGAGGATCCTGAGGAGCTGCTCGGGAGGAAGGCGCCGGAATTTGTGCTGACCGACTCGAACGGCAACACCTTCAGGCTCTCCGAACACCTGAACAAGGGCAAGTACATCGTGCTCTACTTCTACCCGATGGCCGACACGCCCGGATGCACGAAGGAGGCCTGCTCCTTCAGGGACCACATGCCCGACCTCAGCTCCGAGGACGTCATGGTGATAGGGGTCAGCACGGATCCGCCTGAGAGGAACTCCCGCTTCGCGAAGAAGTACGGGCTCAACTTCACGCTGCTCAGCGACGTGAAGGGCGAGGTCGCAAGGGCCTACGCGTCGCTGAACGGCCTCACGAGGAAGGCGAAGCGGCACACGTTCGTCATCGCACCCGACGGAACGGTGGTAAAGGTCTTCACGAAGGTCAAGCCGGCTGAACACGCGAAAGAAGTGCTCGAGGCGATAAGGGCCCTGAAGTCCGGGAGCTCAAAGGTTGCGAGCGGCTGAGCTCAGCGCTTCTCGTCGAGCCTCTTCAGCTTCTCGATGTTCTCCCGCTCGGACTCGTCGATCTTCTCTACCGAGAGCCAAGCGTCGATGATCTCCCTCGCGACGTGCGGCGACGTCAGGCGGCCGCTCATGGCCAACACGTTGGCGTCGTTCCAGAGCCTTGCTCCCCTTGCTGTCTCGGCGTCGAAGCAGAGGGCCGCCCTTATGCCCTTGACCTTGTTGGCGGCTATCGAGACGCCGGTCCCTGTGTAACAGACGACCACACCGAACTCGGCCTGACCTTCTGCGACCCTCCTCGCCACCTCGAAGGCGACGTCAGGCCAAGGCTCGACCCGCTCGGTCACCAGAGATCCTACCAGCTCAACCTCGAACCCCTTCGAGGCGAGGTATCTGGCCGCCTCCCTTGCAGCAGGGTAGACGTCGTCCGCCCCGATCACCACCTTCCTCTTCGCCGCCAAACCAGGACCGCTCTCTCGGGTCATCCCAGATGCTTCGCTATGTCTTCAACGGTGGGGAACCTGCCACCCTCGGCCTTCCTCGAGTAGACCAACCTCTCGTCGACGTAGACGTCGAAGACGCCGCCGTCGCCGGTCTCGAGCGTCACGGAGAAGTCCTTGAGGTATCTGGTGCCGTACCTGTTCAGCAGATCGGTTGCGAGCTGGACTGCCCTCGGAAGGAAACCGCAGGGGACGCAGTAGACGATCCTGACGCGCGGCACACCTCACCGGGATAACCGACGCTAATTACTGTTGGCTGACCACGCACGGTGTAGAGGACATTTGGTCCCTCAAGTTAATGACCCCGGCCCTGGAACGTTCGCACCCTTGGCCCTCCAGTAAGAGAGCAGCACGACCTCCATCACCGTCCGAACTTCCGCCTCGTCCCTCGGAGCGTAGACCATGACGGCGTTCCGCGGTATCAGGCGACCTGCTGCGGGGTGTGGCTCGGCCCATCCCTTCGAGACCAGCTCGTCGACCCAGTTCGGAGGGGCCATCAGGTGGAGGCTGCCGTCACCGGGTGGATGGAGGTGCGCGAACTCCCTGCCGTACATGAAAGCGTCCTCTGGGCCTATGGCCGCCTCATCGTTCAGAACGAGGGCCCTCGCACCCGGGACGGAGACGGCGCTCACTTCCTCGGTAACGTTGGGGAGCGAGAAGAGTTCGTCGGCCAGCATCGAGTAGATCTTGGGACCTGGGTTCTGGGTCAGCTGCTGATGGGGCATCCCGCGCCTAGTTACGGGTCTCTCGCCCTTCCTTTGGGGCAATCCGAAAACGAAAATCCAGAGGCTAGGAAGCACCTTGATAGCCGCCCACCCGGAGCCCTTCCGGACCGGCTCGACGGAGACCAGCTCGAACGCTTCGTCCAGCACCGCCTCCCTCTCCATCGCCAAAGGAGGGGTGCAGTAGTCTTCCTCCTCCCACACCGCATGTCCCCTGAGGTCGAAGCGCGCGTTGCGCAAACTCTCGTCGAGCGCCCTGCCGAAGGGCCTCATCGACGCGATCCTCCCCGACTCGAGGTCCTTCCAGA
>JAVVHL010000019.1:0-16054 GCA_032249575.1 Candidatus Calditenuis sp.
GAAGTTCCTCCCTCCTACGGTGGGCCCGGCACCGCGAGGTGCAGGGGGCGACCCCTGGCAACGCCACAGAAACGAGACCCCTCCGGCCGGATGCGGGAGGACGCGGGCAGACCGTCGACGACGGCCGGAGACCGGATGAAACGGGCGTCCCGGGCGGAGAAAGGAAGGGGGTGATGAGCCCCACCGTCGAGCCCCCAAGCCGAGAAGACGGATCCCGCCTAAAACGGAAGGAGGGCTACGGGCCGCTCGTCCCCAATTCTATTAACGGACAGAAAGCAGAACAGCTCTCGAATTCCGCGGGGTCTACCTCTTGGCCCTGCCCAACCTCTCGTGGGCCTCGACGAGGTGGTGGGAGGAGAGGGCTGCGAGGAGCGACAGCTCTCCGGCCAACGCAGCGGCCGCGACGATCTCTGCGAACCTCCTCGCGTTCGTACCTGGAGGGTCACCGGATCCCGCTACGCCCATCAGGGATAAGGCCGCCCTCTGAGCGGGCAACCAGGTACCGCCTCCGACCGTCCCCACCTCAAGGCTCGGGAAGGTGAGGGAGACGTAAAGGTCCCCGTTCTCGGTGACCTCGGCGTAAGTTATCGCCATGCTGGACTCAACGACCTGTGCAGGGTCCTGGCCGGTGGCGATGAAGATCGCTGCGATTATGTTGGCTACGTGGGCGTTGAAGCCTCCGATGGTCCCGGCCCTCGCTGAGCCGAGGTGGAGCTTGGCCCTGACCACCTTCTCGATCGACTCGGGCGTAGACTTCAGCACCGAATGAACGACCTCGCGCCTGATCACCGCCTCGGCCGAGACGGACTTCCCCCTCCCCATTATCCAGTTGACGGAGGTGGCCTTCTTGTCGGTGCAGAGGTTGCCGCTGAGGGAGACGTGCCTCAGCCACGGGAACTCCCTCTCCAGCTCCTCGACGACCCTCTGGGCGCCCCTGGTCACCATGTTCATCCCCATCGCGTCACCCGTCGAGGCCTCCATCCTGAGGAAGACGTACTTGCCGACTACGAAGGGAACCACCCTGACCAGGTCGCCGTGGGAGGTGGTGGACCTGAAGGTGGCCCTGAGGCGCTCGAAGTTCTCCTCGACCCACCTGGCGAGGTGGATGCTGTGGTCGAGGTCTGGCGTCTCGAGGACCGGCGCCCTCGTCATCCTGTCGGAGAGGGTCCTGCTCCTCACCCAACCCGACCGCCTTATCGCAGACGCGCCCCTGTTGACCGTAGCTACCAGCGCTCCCTCCGTTGTGGCCAAGGGGACGTAGACCTCCCTCCTGAAGTCCGAGCCCTCGACGGGGAGGGGACCGGCCACGCCGACGGGGACGGAGACGGCACCTATCGTGTTCTCGCAGTTGCGGCCCACGATCTGGTCGTAGGGCAGGTCCACGTCCAGCGCCGAGAGGTCTGTTCCAGTTGCCTGCTCGAGGAACCTCCTCCTCACCCTCGTTGCCTCCTTGGAGCCCAACCTCATGTCCAGCTCGTGGAGCCTCACGGAACCGTTCCTCAGGGCCTCCATCAGCTCCTCCAACCTCTCACCTCACGGTCCTCGGAGGCTTGGGCTCGTAGCGGAGCTGGGACCTGATGGCCTTGGGCCAGTCGCTGGGGTCGAAGCCGTGCCGGGCGAGGAACGCAGCGGCCCATCTGGTGATGCCGTGTCCCACGCAACCTGTCCAGATCCTCCTGCCCTTCACCTCCCTGATCCTGAAGGCGTTGACGTAGAAGTCCCTGTGGACCGTGGCCGCCGTGATCTCGAGCCACTCGGCCTTATCCCTCGGCCCCCTGTACTCCATGTAGACCTCCACGTCCAGCGTCGGGATCTTAGCGCTGGTGGAGATGTCGATGACGCGCTTCCTCGCCTCCTCCGGTGAGAGGTAGAAGGGCGCACCCGCTACGACGCGCCACTCGAGGTCCAGGTCCTTGTCGATGAGCTCGACGACCCTGTCGACGACCGTGTCCCTCAGCTCGACCGCGTCCTCGGGCGAAGAGAGGAAGACCATCTCCATCCTGAGGAACTCGTTGGTCCGGACGATCCCCTCGACGCCGCCTGCCTCGTTCCTCCAGGTCCATCCACCCATCACGTCGAAGGCCTTCACCGGGAGGTCCTCCAGACGGACGTACTCGTTGCTGAAGAACTGGTAGAAGGGAGGACACTGCACAGCGTCCAAGACGTACCTCGGGTCCTCCAGCACTGACCTGAGCAGGTCGACCCTCAGCTCCCTCCTGAGCGAGTACTCGCGCTTGAACTCGGAGAAGGCCTGCGGGTCCCTCGGCGGAGGGCAGACGTAGAAGAGGCCCTCGGGGAGGTGCTCGACGTAGGTCGAGAGCTTCTCGAAGACCTCCATCGGCAGGAGCCTCGGGAAGACCCACTCCTGGAAGCCGAGAGGGAGGCAGACCCGTTCTATTATCAGGTTGATGATGGACCTCAGGAGTGCAGCCATCGGAGGGGTGTAGATCCACTGGCCTCTCCCAGGGAACCTCTTGATCCAACCGAGCGACTCGGCGACCTCTCCCACGTCGGTCGTGACCTTCTGTGGCCTCGGAGATCCGCTCTTCAGGACCGTCCCGAAGGTGGCAGGGACCACTATCTCCTCCTTTGTGGACGTCACCCTGATCCGCTTGATCGCCCTCTCGACGACCCTGTCCTGCAGTTCGGACTCGGTGAGGTTGGAGAAGACGATGATGAGCTCGCCGTCGGTCGAAGAGACCTCGGCCACACCGCTCAGCTCCTCGGCGGCCTTCGCCCTGTCGACCGGCTCGCCGGAGACCTTCACCTCGATCCGCTCGACCTCCACACCCCTGACGCCGATCCTGTGGGATTTGCCGAGGCGCTCCGCGACGGCGTTGCGCATCCTCAGGACCGCATCGGTGGCCCAGACCAAGGTGCCGCACTCGACCTCGAAGGAGAGGCGGTTGTCCCTCAGCTCCAGGGAACGGAGGACCGCTCCCTCTCCAGCCCTCTCCCTCGGCACACCCCTCATCAGGACCTCCGAGAGCTCTTCGCGGAGCGATGCCAGCTCCGTTTCGCTGAGCTCAGGCCTGCCGCTGAGGACGTAGCTGCCCTTTGCCCTCGTCCTTACGGCCATCCTCCCCGTACTCGTCCACCGGTCTTTTATGGTTGTATTGGCGTCCCGTGAGAGGCGCCGGTATGATCTCGGAAGCGTCCGGATGACAGCGATATCAGGAACGAAGGCGACCTGATGGGGGAGATGCTGGAGGACCCGCTGGAGCTGCTGGCTAAACCGGTCAGGGAGGCGGTGCTGGAGAGGTTCGGGGGGCTGGCGGAGACGCAGAGGGCCGCGATACCACACGTCGTCAACGGCGAGAACCTCCTCCTGATGGCTCCGACCGGATCAGGGAAGACGGAGGCGGCGCTCCTCCCGGTCTTCAGCGAGCTGCTGGTGAACAGGGACCTGAGGTCGATCGCGGCGCTCTACATCACGCCTCTGAGGGCCCTGAACAGGGACCTCCTGGACAGGCTTGAGTGGTGGTCGCAGAGGCTCGACGTCACAGTCGCGGTAAGGCACGGAGACACCGCACCCTCCGAGAGGAGGGCCCACACGCTGAGGCCGCCGATGCTCCTGATCACGACGCCCGAGACGATCCAGTCGTTGCTGACCGGGAAGGTCGTCAGGAACCACCTCGCCAACGTCAGATACGTGATAGTTGACGAGGTCCACGAGCTGGCGACCGACAAGAGGGGAGCCCAGCTCTCGCTGGCGCTGGAGAGGCTCAGGCGCATAACCGGCAGGGAGTTCCAGCTGATAGGCCTCTCGGCGACGGTCGGGAGCGCTGAGGAGGTGGCGAGGTTCCTAGTGGGTCCTGGGAGGGATTGCAGGGTAGTAAAGGTCCCGCTACCCAAGGGCTTCTCGGTCACGATACTCTTTCCGGTTCCCGGGCCGGAGGACAGGGAGCTGGCTGAGTACCTGGGCGTGGCGCCGGACGTGGCGGCGAGGCTCAACGCCATTCGTTCTCTGGTCGAGGTCCACAGGTCGACGCTGATCTTCACCAACACAAGGCCGCTGGCTGAGATCCTCGCGAACAGGTTCAAGGCGCTCGACGAGACCTTTCCGGTCACGATACATCACGGATCGCTATCGAGGGACAGGAGGCTCGAGGCGGAAAGGGACCTGAAGCAGGGGGAGCTGAAGGGCCTCATCTGCACATCAAGCCTCGAGATGGGTATCGACGTGGGCCACGTGGACCTCGTGATACAATACAACTCGCCGAGGGAGGTGACGAGGCTCGTCCAGCGGGTAGGGAGGAGCGGGCACAGGATAGGCGAGGTCTCGAAGGGCGTGGTAATCGTGATGGACTCGGACGACGCGCTCGAGGCGATGGCGATTGCGAGGAGGGCGAGGGCGATGGAGCTGGAGCCGACTGAGGTCGTGAGGAACCCGCTCGACGTGGCCCTCCACCAGATAGCTGGGCTCCTGATCGAGTACGGCGAGGTGAGGAGGGAGGAGCTGATGAGGTTCCTGAGGTCCTCTCACAACTTCAGGGACTTCCCGGAGGAAGACCTGGATCTGGTGCTGGGCTTCGCCTCGAGCATCGGCCTCCTCAGGGTCCAGGGCGACAGGATCACGCGGCCAGCGAACCAGAAGGTCCTCTTCAGCTACTACTTCGACAACCTCTCGATGATACCGGAGGAGAGGCAGTACCTTGTGGTGGAGGAGGGGACGAACGAGCCTGTGGGGATACTGGACGAGAGCTTCGTGGCCGAGTACGGCGAGGTCGGGACCCGCTTCATCCTCGGAGGGAGGCCTTGGGTCATCCTGAACCTCTCAGGCGACAGGATCTACGTGGCACCGCTGAAGGAGGGCGAGGGAGCGGTCCCCTCGTGGGTGGGCGACGAGATACCTGTGCCCTTCGAGGTGGCGCAGGAGGTCGGATCGATCAGGAGGAGGTACGCGGAGATGAGGAGGGCAGGGGCCGACATAGACTCGGCAGTCTCGGTCCTGGCGAGGGAGTACTCGGTCCCGGACGAGGACATGAGGAGGGCCCTTGCGGAGGTGGAGGCCCACCTGAACCTCGGTATACCCGTACCTACCGACAGGACGGTTGTCGTGGAGGGAGCGGGCGAGTACGTAGTCGTCCATCACTGCGGAGGCCTCAGGATCAACAGGACCATCGCGCGGCTCCTGGTCACGCACCTTGCTGAGGAGCTCGGAGCACCGGTATCAGTCCAGTCGGACCCATACCGGATCGTGCTGAGGTCTAGGCTGCTCACACCGGAGATGGTGGTCGAGGCCCTGCCGAAGTTGCTCTCTGAGGAGCTGATGAGGAAGGCGATCGAGGGTTCCGGCGTCTTCAGGAGGAGGCTGATCCACGTCGCCCGGAAGATGGGCGTCGTCGGGAAGGAGACGAGCCTGCTCGACGTCAGCGCCAAGCAGCTGGTCGAGGCCCTCAGGGGATCGGCCCCATACGTCGAGGCCCTCCGCTTCACCTCCGTGACCGACTACGACTGGCCAGGAGCGAAGAGGGAGCTGGAGAGGATCGTAAGGGGGGAGGTGGAGGTGAGGGTGGTGAAGCTCACAGCGCCGAGCCCCCTCGCAGCCCTCACCATCAACAGGTACCTCTACGAGTTCGAGACCTTCGCGCCCGAGAGGGTCCACAGGGTCGTCCTGAACATGGTGAAGGGCAGGCTGATGTCGGAGAGGGTGACGCTGCTCTGCGTCGACTGCCTCTCGGAGGCCATCCGCTCCGACGTAGGGTCCCTCGAACCGCAACCCAAATGTCCTTCCTGCGGGTCGAGGAGGCTCGGCTTGATCAGGGCCGAGGAAGGTTTGGTCTCGTCGGTGATCGCGAAGCGGGGCAGGTCGCTCTCCTCCGAAGAGAGGAGGGTCCTGAGGGAGGCCGAGAGGACGGCGGAGCTCGTGGAGAGGTACGGAAAGGCTGCCGTCGTCGCGCTGGTTGGCCGCAATCTAACCTTGAAGGACGCAGAGAGGATCCTCAGCCAAGAGCCGAGGCTGACGCCGAGGTTCTTCGAGTTGCTGATGGAGGCTGAAAAGGAGCGGCTTTTACAGGCTTTCAGGTAATGCTAATATCGCTTCGCTTTGTATACAACTGCATGCAACTGTATACAATCTGTTACTGTGCCTTCACAATTTGCAGCTCGCTATAAAAGCAGGTTTATCACAAAGAAGGCATCATCACCAACTGATGACACCCAACAAGGGACAGGGCAGAATGGTCCTGGTCTTCCTGCTGCTGGTGGCCGCTGGTGTGGTGATCGGCGTCATCGTGGCGCCCTACGTCTCGCCGGTTATGACCCAGCTCGCGAAGCAGGTCGGTGTACCGGCACAGGCGCAGGTGGGGCAGGTCAGGGAGTACTACATCGAGATCAAGGGGGCGGACATAGAGATCGCGCCGGGGGTGATCTGGAAGGCATGGACTTACAACGGGACTGTTCCGGGGCCGACGCTGGTGGCGAGGGTCGGTGACCTCATCAGGGTGAGGGCCGTCAACAAGCTCGACCTCACCCACAGCCTCCACCCGCACTTGCCTTTCTACGACCTCAAGCACGACGGCAGCCAGATCAACATCCTCACCGGGGTCGGCAAGGGATCGATGATACCGCCGGGCGGCGAGTGGACGTACGAGTGGCCTGCTACGAAGCCAGGCATCTGGTACTACCACTGCCACTCCGGAGGCCCTGTTGCAGGGGGCGGACTCAGGATCGTGGACCACATGTTGATGGGCCTCTACGGAGCCATCATAGTCTACGACGTCGATGAACCTCCGGCGAGGGAGTACGTCGTCTTCATGTCGGAGCTCCCGTCGGTCCCAGGTGCGATCGTCGGCGAGGGACCGAGGCCCTTCTACATCATGAACGGCAAGGGCCTTCCTGGAGGGGAGCCTGAGCTCGAGCTGGTCTACATCGGCCAGAGCAAGATCTTCCCGAACCTGAAGGGGCTGGAAGGCGTCGTCCAGCTATTCAACAAGTCCTTCCCGGTCTTCAAGGCCAAGGTCGGCGAGAAGATCAGGTTCCACATCATCAACATCGGCGACATCTACCACAGCTTCCACCTCCACGTCGGAGACCTCAGGTCCAAGTGGGTCCTCGGAGGGAGGTCTTGGCCGGGACAGGTCGTGCCGCTGGTACCTGGTGCTGCGGACACGATAGAGCTCACCTACAACAGGCCGGGCGTATACCTCTTCCACTGCCACGTCGTCAGCCACGCCGACGCAGGCATGATAGGTCTCTTGATAGTCGAGGAGTAGCGGGGAAGGTGCGGAGATGAAGAACGTCTCGGCGATTGCGGTCCTCGCGGTCCTAGTGATCGCAGGCGCAGCGCTCTACCTGTACCTCTCGACGCAGGGGGTAGGTCAAACAGTAACGACGCCAACAACGCCCACAAAACCTGCGGAGACGAAGACCACGCCTGCGCAGCAGACTACTCAGACAATCCAGCGACCTCAGACCCCGACTCAGCCTCAGGGCAAGGTCATCGTCGTCAACCCCAAGGGCTCCGGGACCAACCCGAACCTCACCTTCGAGCCTCAGGTCGTGAAGGTCAAGATCAACGTCAACAACACGGTGGTCTGGGTCAACGAGGACGACGTGACACATGCTGTTGTGGCGAGGGACGGGTCCTTCAACTTCCCCTCGATTAACCCGGGCCAGTCGGTCTCGTTCACCTTCACGAGGCCGGGGAGATACGACTATTACTGCAACCTACATCCCTGGATGACGGGCACGGTCGTCGTTGAGCAATGAAGCGATGCGTTCTGTGGGGCTAAGCAGGAGGAGGTTCCTGGTCGCGGCCGGTTCCGGTGCAACAGCCCTCCTCGCCCTTTTCTTTTTCTCCAGGATCTTTCCGCTGGCGCAGAGAGCTGAGCAGGACGTTGTGAGGGAAGGGGAGGACAGGTGCGACTACTGCGGGATGACGATCGAAGACAGGCGGTTCGCGGGCGCCATCGTAGCGGACGGGAGGCTCTTAAAGTTCGAGGACCTCTATTGCCTGCTGATCTACTACCTCGTCGGCTCCGGAAGGCTTGAGGGTGCAGGGAGGCTCCTCGGGCTCAGGTTCTCGCGGATCGAAAAGGTATTGGTCCACGACCTGCTGACGGGAGAGCCGATATCGGCCGAGGGAGGGTGGTACGTCGCAGGTTCGTCCGTGAGGACGCCGATGGACTCGGGGATAGTGGCGTTCAGGGAGATCGGTGCCGCTTCGGAGCACGCCATCAGGTCCGGCGGCAGGCTCCTGTCCTGGGAGATGCTGGTGGACGAGTACGCGGTGCTGCTGAAGGGAGGGAAGGTGGAGAGCGTCGGCGCGTCCCACGACCACGAACACGCCCACGAGATGAGCTACCTCGACAGGCCCCTGAGGGTCGTTTCGGGAGGAACAGTCACGCTCAGGCAGCTGCTCGCGAAGGGGAGGCCGGTCCTCGTGATCTTCTTCGCTACCTGGTGCCCCACCTGCACGTTGAACGTCCGGAACGCGGCCCAGGTCTACGCGCCCTACAGGGAGAGGGTCACGGTGATGGCGGTGAGCTTCGACCCGGGAGACTCGGAGGACGACATCCTCGACTTCAAGCGGCGTATGAACCTGCCGGACGATTGGATCTACGCGACCACGAACGTCCAGTTCCTTAACGACCTGAAGGTCATCTCGCAGGAGACCCTGCTGGGCTTCGACCTCGAAGGCCACATAGTCTACGAGAGGAGGTGGGGCGTCTTCTCGCCCTCGGAGCTGGCCTCGGCCCTCGAGGCCGTTGCGAGGAGCGCGGGTGGGAGATGAATTGGTAGACGTCGTGATGCTGGTGACGGCCTTCCTCGCCGGCCTCTCCACGGTCCTCTCGCCGTGCGGATACTCGCTGCTTCCGGCCCTCGTCGTCTACGGAGGTTCGGGGAGCAAGAGGGCTATTGAGGGTGTGATGAGGTTCGCGCTGATGGCGGTGGGTGCGCTGGGGACGCTGGCGGTGCTGACGTTGCTTGCGTCTTTCGCGAGGTTAGCACTCATCAGGCTCTTGCCCCATGTGACGCTGGTGGCCGGAGCAGGAGTGGTGGCGATGGCTCTGGCAGGCAAACCCCTCGGGAAGCTCCAGGGTCCTCTGCTGGGCGAACGCGTGAACCTCAAGGTCCTCGTCGCAGGGGCCCTCTACGCGCTCGGAGCTGCGGGCTGCACCCTCCCCACCTTCGTCGTCTTCTTGGCGTACTCGGCGCTGGTGGGCCCTGAGGGATCGGTGCCCCTGATGGCCGCCTACTCGGCCGGAATGCTGGTCCCGGTCGGCGCGCTGGTCGTCGCCCTCTCGGCCTTCGGAAAGAGGGCCCTGGAGAGGTTCTCGGCGCTGGCGAGGCACGCGGGTCTCCTCGGCAGGACGGTCCTCCTCGCAGCAGGACTCTACATGGTCTACGTCTGGTTCTCGCTCGGAGTGGTGCCGCTCTCGGCCTGAGCGGGGCGCTGCTCGGAGAAGACCTGACCCAGGGACGCGATGGCGCGGAGGAGCTCCTTCTTGTCCACCTCGACCTTTGCCCTCCAACCGACGACGAGCTGGTCGTCCTCGGTCCTGACGAGATAGCCCCTCCGGATCAGGCGCTCCAGGACGCTCTCGACGCGCCACTTGGGGTACTTCGTCTCGAGCAGCTCCACCACCTCCTTGTAGGGCCTCCTGTCGTTGGAGGCGAAGAGGTAAGCGAGCGTCGCGGCAAGGATCGCGACCTCGTCGATGCTGTAGCCGAGCGTCGTGAGGTCTGAGAGGGCAAGGGGCTCGGAGACCACCACGTAGTACCTGGCCCGCTCGGGGTCCTGGGACTCGTCCTCGTAGACGACCTTGAGCCTGAGGCCTACCTTCTTCAGCCTCGAGTCGAGCGCCTCGAGCACCCTCTGGTAGCCCTTGCCCAATCTCCTCCTCAGCTCCCAGCCCCTGACGCCTGGTTGCCTGTGACCGGCGGTGAGGATGAGGGCCGCCGCGATCGCGACCTTCCGCTCCATCTTAGTCAGCTCCTGCTCGCTCACAACCTCTCCTGCGGCCTCTTCGGTCTCAGCCTGCGGAACGACGCCTTCCTGATCTTCACCCGGCACGGCGCCTCACCTCACAGATATGACCAGCGAGACCCTCTCGCCTTCCGCCTCCTCCCTCCGCTCCGCAGCCCTTATCTTCAGCTCGCCTGTCAGCGGGTTGTACCTCACCTCGACGTCGCCGCGCGTTATCAGGAAGCTCAGGAGGTAGGCGGTGCGGGCCCTTTTGCCGCCTCCGCCCTCGGAGATGAAGCTCCAGTAGTCGACCCATCCGCCCCTCGATCTGAGCTCGGAGAGGACTTTCTCCAGCTCCTCCTCGAAGCCCTCCTCGAGGAAGGCCCACTCGGCCCTCAAGCCCTCCGACGGCGAAG
Organism: Candidatus Calditenuis sp.; assembly: GCA_032249575.1. GTDB lineage: Archaea > Thermoproteota > Nitrososphaeria_A > Caldarchaeales > Calditenuaceae > Calditenuis. The sequence goes on from JAVVHL010000019.1 coordinate 10,330, forward strand.
GAGCTGATTGGGGCTGGGCCCTCGTTGAGAGCGAGAGGAAGTGCTCGTAGCCCCTGATGAGCAGAGGCGTCGAGACGTGCTCCAACCTGACCATCGGCCGCCAGGCGAGGAGGAAGGCCCCTGCGAGGGCGACGGGAGGGGAGCCGACGACCTTGGAGGCGACGATCTGCGAGTCGACGAAGAGGGAGGAGGCCGACTGGACGATGGACCTCTGCTGGAGCGCCAGGACCACCGATATCCTGTAGAGGGCCTCGGCGTCGAGGACCAGCGTCTCGGCGTCCCTGTTCTCCTCCACGATCCTCCTGAGCCTCTCCAGCAGCGGCCCCACCTGGACGGCGAAGGGCTCGACCTTCATGCGGACCACGGCCTCCAGCGCCGCTATCATCCTCAGCAGCTCCTCCCGCCGCACCTCTACCGCCTTCATCGACCTCCCAACCCCGTCATCCGTGGCAATAGAACCTTTGCTGCACGCAGTAGAACGGTGTTACGTCGGCTTTCCCGAGGAGGCTACTGGGTGACGATGGACCTGCCTGAGACGCTCTGGACGACGATCACGTTCACCCCCTCGAGGTCAGGAACCTTCCCAGGCGTTATGATCAGGTACTGAACCCCCTCGTTCCTCTTGGCGGTCTCGACCAGCATCCTCATCACCATCTCCCTGTTCAGCGGGTCGAGGTGGACGTCGAACTCGTCGACTGCCCTGAAGGGCGACTTGATCCTCGACTGGACAGCGAGGAGGAAGGCCATCGTGGCCAGGACCCTCTCTCCTCCGCTGTGGGTCTGGGCGTCGAGGAGAGTCGGCGGGTTGCCCCTGAAGCCGGCGAAGAGCTCGAGGCGCGCGTTGAGGGGATCGTCGAGGTTAGCGACCCTGATGGAACCCGTGCCTCCAGCGGCCGAGAGGATCGAGTCGTAGACGGGGCTCAGCTCCTCCACGAGCTCCCTGATCTTCTCGCGCCAGAGCCTCTTCCTGTGCTCGAGCTCCTCCATCGCCCTCCTCACGTTGGCCTCAAGCTCCTGGGCCCTGATCTCCATCTGCCTGAACTTCGAGTCGGCAGCGAAGAACATCTCCTCGGCCTCTGCGACGACCGGCCCCATGGAGGAGAGCTGGAGCGCGACGAACTTCAGCTCGTCGAGGACCTCGGAAGGCTCCCTCGTCGTCTCGACCTTCGGGCCCTTGGCCGTGGCGTTCCTCAAGCGCTCCTCAAGCTCCCTCTCCAGCGCCCTGACCTCCCTCTCCAGCTCCCTCTCTTCTCTCTCCAGCGACGCGACCCTGTACTCCGTCACGCCCCTCTCGACGGCCCTCTGTATCAGGGCGTCAAGGACAGGAGCAACCTCCGACGAACTCCTGCCCTCCTCGACGTAGCGGAGAAGGGTCTCACGCAACCTGCTGACCTCCGCCCTCAGCTCGGCCTCCTTGACCCTCAGCTGCTCCAGCTCGGCCCCTATCGACGAGAGGGAGTTGCGCTTCCTCTCGATGGCGACCTCTGTCTGGCGGACGAGGCTGTAGAGGTACTCGAGCTCCAGGTGGGCCTTCCTCCGCTCGAGCTCCCTCCTCTCGTTCAGCTTCTCCAGCTCCTTCCTCCAGAAATCGACGGCAGCCCTGGCCTCCTCGAGGGCCTTCGCGACGTTGCTGGCCTCTCCGATGAGGGCCGAGAGCTTCTCCTGGGCCTGGAAGATCCTCTCCCTCAGCGCCGATATCCCGACGGCCTCCTCGAACATCTTGAGCTTCTCGGCGTCGTCGCGGGCGGCGAACTCCTCTATCATGTTCTGGTGCATGATGATCAGGAGGTTGTTCGGGTTGATCCCTATGGACCTCAGGAGCTGCTCGACCTCGGCCTTTGTCTTGAAGCGGTTGTTGACGTAGTACCAGTACTCGCCCTGGCGCCTGATGTAGCGCGTTATCGCGACGGTATCGGATGGTATCTGCCTGATGGGCCGCTCTCCGTCCACCGGCCTGTTGTCGAAGACCACCGTCACCCTCGCCGATTCCTTCCCCCTCCTGATCAGGTCAGCGAGCCTCTCGCCGCGCTCGGTGTAGCTCTGCCCGAGGGCCACCGCGATGCCCAGCAGTATCGAGGACTTGCCTGCGCCGTTGGGGCCTGTGATCAGGTTGATGCCGGGCGTGAGGGTGATGCGGGAGTACTCGTGGGACATGAAGTTCTCCAGGACGACCTCTGTGATGTAGGCCGGCCTCCTCGCGAGCGCCGTCGGCACCTCGCCTGTCCTGAGCCTCTCCATCCACAGGGGACCACGTTCGCCTCGTTATTATGGGAGATCCGGAGGAAGACCGTGCACCGATTAGACGGTAATACTTGTTGTCAGCCTGCTCCGCTTGAAGGCTCCGGGACGTTGCGGAGGGGAGGAACTTTTTACGCGGTGACACACTTATTACAGATTGGAGGCCCCAGCAATGGTCTACTACATCGAGCCCGAGGACGCCCTGAGGCTGATCGAGGTGCTGGGAGGGGAGGAGGCGAGAAGGGTGGCGGCTGTGCTGATGGAGAACCCCGAGATCTCGGACATGGAGCTCGCGGAGGTGCTGGGGATGGACATAAAGCAGGTGAGGAAGGTGCTGCACAGGCTCCTGGAGCTCTCGCTGGTGACGTACGTCGTGGGGTACGACAAGGAGAACGCCAGGAGGATATTCAGGTGGAGGCTCCACACCGACCAGCTGGTCAGCTCGGTGAGGGGGCAGGTCGTCAGGATCGTCGACAGGCTGAAGGCGATCAAGGAGTTCTACTCGCAGAACCAGGTCTACTGGTGCGGTAAGGTCACGTGCAGGAAGCTCGACTTCCCGACGGCCGTAGACCACTTCTTCAAGTGCCCGACGTGCGGTGGAAGACTTGAGCCCTTCGATCCCACCGAGTTCCTTCAGGCCGTCGACGAGAAGATTGAGCAGCTCCAGAGGTTCCTGAGATGAGGAGGATAACGGTCCTGAGGCTCTCCCACAGGGTCGGAAGGGACGAAAGGGTAACGACGCACGTGGGCCTGACGGCGAGGGCCTTCGGGGCCAGCGGGATCGTGATCTCCGGCGACGAGGACCGAGGCGTCATCGAATCGCTGAGGAAGGTGACAGAGCTCTGGGGAGGGCCCTTCGAGGTCCACTACGTGAAGGACTGGAGGAGCTACCTGAGGTCAGCAAAGGCCTCCGGAGCTTACGTGGTCCACCTGACGATGTACGGCCTCCCGCTTCCCGAGGTCCTCGAGGAGCTGAGGAGGGTACTCGAGGAGAGGGAGATGGTGGTCGTCGTCGGGTCGAGCAAGGTGCCGAGGGAGGTCTACGAGATAGCCGATGCCAACGTCTCGATAGGGAACCAGCCCCACAGCGAGGTGGCGGCGCTGGCGGTCTTCCTCGACCGGCTCCTGGACGGGCTCGTCTTCAGGATCAGCTTCAGCGACGCTAAACTCAGGATAATTCCCGATCCCCGGAGGAAGGTCGTGCTGCGGAGGAAGGAGGCGGCCCTTGCGGAGGATTCGAGGAGTTCCAGCGACAAAGCCCTATAGCCGAGGAGTGTGATGGTGGCGGAGGGGTTGGTGCTGGAAAGGGTATCGACGGGGATCCCGAAGCTCGACAGGATCCTCGGTGGCGGCTTCATCAGGGGCAAGACCTACCTGATCACGGGCGAGACTGGGGTCGGCAAGACGATCCTGACGCTCCAGTTCCTGCTGGAGGGCCTCCGAAACGGAGAGAGGGTCGCCTACGTCTCCCTGGACGAGAGGGTGCAGGGGGTTCTGGACGGAGCGCTCACTCTGGGCTGGGACCTCTGGTCCTACTACAGGATGGGCCTCCTATACCCGTTCGAGATCAGGATCTTCTCCGAGGACCTGAGGAAGTACGGAAAGAGCAGCAAAGCGTACATCGACACCATCATCAAGATGACCAACGGCGGTCAGGTATCGAGGATCGTGCTCGACCCGATATCGGCGATGGCCTTCGGCGCGCTCGAGGAGTTCGCCGTCAGGGAGTACATCAGGGAGATCATACTCTTCCTCGAGGAGAAGATCGGGGCTACGACGGTGCTGACCTGCGACATACCTTCGGGCTCCACGAGGCTCAGCAGGTTCGGGTACGAGGAGTTCCTCTCTTCCGGGGTCATAGTGCTCGGCCTCAGGAACATCGGAGGGAGGCTAGTGAGGACGCTGATGGTGAGGAAGATGCGCTGGTCTCCGGCCGACATGACGGTCTACACCTTCGAGATCATGAGCAAGAGGGGGATCGTGATAGGGCCTCCGCTGACTGCGCTCGAGTCGGGCCAGCAACCCTTCAGGTTCCAGCAGGAGCAGCAGGCGCAAACGGAGGAAGAGGGGTACCCGGACGAGTTCGACGTCAGGCCTCCGTGAGCTCGAAGACGTCCGATTCAGGATCCAAGGTGACGACAGTCCCTCCGTACCTGTCGGCCTCGACCCTGACGTACCTGAGCCTCACGGCCCTGCCCTCAGGGATCGAGCAGATCCTTTCGGCCGCTTCCCTCCAAGCCCTGCAGTAGACCGAGCGGGCTCCGTCGGAGAGCCAGAAGGCAACGGTGGCCACCCTTCCTGAAGGAGTCCTAACCTCTGAGAGCTGGGATTTGTTCAGGAGCCTCCCGGAGACGGCGATGCCCCTCATCCCCTTCCTCAGCTCACCGAGCGGAACGTCAGCGGGCTCTGAGACCTCGACGCCCTCCAGCGGCTCGACATCACCCGGCTCCATCCACCAGTGCCTCCCCTCCCTGACGAACCTGCACGAGAGCACCGAGAAGACGACGTCCCGATCCAGCGCCTTCCCCCTCGCGAGGAGGTAGGACCGGCCGTTAGTGAGGAGGTATGTGCCGTCAGGCCTCGACGAGAGGACGCGGAGGGGTCCCAGGGCCTCCGAAGGCGTAGACCGGGAGAGAGGTGAGACGCAGGTCCTAGAGCTGGTGCTGAGGCCTCCGTCCCTGTGCCTGAGCGATGTGATCAGGAACTCCGTCCACGGCTCGAGCTGCGGTGCGCCCTCCACATGCCTCGACCAGACCGTGAGCTCCACCAGTTGACCGCCGACCGAGATCAGGACGTCCCTCACACGGGTTTCCTTGCCCGAGAGCGTGACGGCCCGCTCCTCCGAAAGGCCGACGACGGTCCCCATGACGTCCAGCGACCTCCTCTCGACCCGTTGAGGGAACCCTGTCACCAGGGCCGTGAGGGGAGGGAGATCGGGGACCTGGGCGGCCTCCAACATAGAGCCCTCGTCGAGGTGCAGCTCGACCTCACCGTCTGGTCCCTCCTTGGTCCTCGCGTTGGAGATTCGCACCGCGTCTCCCACCCCGATGCCCGAAGAGGCCACCCTATCGGCCGCCTGACCCCAGGCGACGACGTCGACGCCTCCAGAGCCGTCGGCCAACCTGAGCACCAGCATCCTCTTACCTCCCCTCTCGATGGGACCCTTCAGGCCGAGCAGCCTTCCCGTCACCGAGACGGACCTCAGACCTCCCACCAGCTCGCCGATCCTGAGGGAAGGCCTTGCGTCGCCCTCGGAGCGGAGGTATCCCAGCTCTCCGGCCACTAGGAGCAGCGCGCCGAAGCGCGTCAGCTTCGGGTCCTTCCTGATAGCCTCCTCAACGCCCTCAAGCACCTTCCTGACCGCCTCCTCGCCGAACCTCTGCCTGATCCTCTCGACGAGGGCCTCGAAGCCGACGACCAATCCTTCCAACTTCCTCTTTATGGATCACTTTCAACTTAGCTCCTTTTCCATTCATTCTCTCGGGAT
>JAVVHL010000020.1:0-14798 GCA_032249575.1 Candidatus Calditenuis sp.
TATCCCGGCACCTATCTGACCCACACCAGGCTCCCTGTGGGCGATCCCGGTGTTAGCCACCGGCGTCAGGCCGGTCTGGACCACCTTCCTAATGTCGATGCCAGTCGGGGTGCCAGCGAACTCGAGGTACGGGATCGTGAAGTACCTGTGCTTGGCGAAGGTGATCTTCTCCATTCTCATGGTCATCTCGATCGCGTCCTTGACCGTCCCTCCGACGAACCTGACTATCGCAGGAGAAGCTGCCATCGCTGCTCCACCTATCCCGGCCGTCTCAGTGATCGTCGAGTCGCCGATGTCCGGGTTTGCGTCCCTCTCGCTGAAGCCAGGGAAGTAGAGGCCCCTCGGAACCGGAGCAGGTGCGGTGAACCACTCGTTCCCCAGCCCGCTGACGCGTATCCCAACCTCGGTCCCGTTCCGGGAGATCGTCGTGACTATCGTGCTGTACTTCACGTTGCTCGCGGCGTCGGCCATCAGCTTACACGCTGCCATGGCGAGGTTGACGAAGAAGTGGTTGTTCGAGTCGATCGTCCTCAGGACCTGCTCTCCCTCCCTCCCCACCTCTCTGACGACGTAGGGCGCTATCTCCCGGAGGAAGAGGGAGGTGGCTGCGACGTTGCGGTTGTGACACTCGTCGCCCATGTGGAGGGCCTGAGCTATTATGTTCCTGAGGTCGATGCCTCCCTTGTCCTTTACCGCGGCTTGGAGCGCGGCTCCTATTACCTCCGCGAACTCGCCGTTCAGGTACCTGAGCCTCGCAAGGACGTCCGAAGAGTAGGCCCCATACCTCAGGACCCTCCCTAGTCCCTCGTTGAAGTTGGTGTAGGAGAAGGAGTCGCCGCCGTCCGCCTTCACCACGAAAACCGCCATCGAGGGCGAGATGACGCCTGCCATGGGACCTACAGCCGAGTTGTGGTGGTTCGGCTCCAGCTCGATCTCACCGGTCTCGGCGAGCCTGATCGCGCGCTCCGGCGTGTCGGCCCATCCCTCGTAGAGGGCCGCACCGATTATCGCGCCCCTCAGCGGACCTGAGGCCCTCTCCCAGCTGATCGGAGGGCCAGCATGGGTCAGCCTCATGCCCCCTTTCCTCAGGAACGGCAAAACGTCCTTGGCCCTCGCCACGGAAACGAGCATCGGCCTCGTCTCCATCATCCTCTCAACGGCAGTTCTGTTGGCGGCCTCCACCTCCTCTCTGATGGATGAGGACATGAACTTCGCCTCGCCTGACGACTCCGCTCCTCCGATTTAAGGAGAATCATCGACGAGGAGAAGCCTGCCATCGTCCAAGAAAGCGTTAATTTCAGAGATTACTGACTCTGCAACACGAGATGACGGCGCAGCTGCAGCACAAGTACATAGGGAAATCCGTGAAGAGGAACGAGGACGTTCGCCTCGTAACGGGAAGGGGCCTCTACGTAGGCGACGTGATGCTCCCCGGAATGCTCTACGGAGCCGTGCTGAGGAGCTCCGTGGCCCACGCCAGGATCAAGAGAATAGACGTCAGCAGGGCGGAGAGGCTCGAGGGCGTCGTTGGGGTCTTCACGGCCGAGACGTTGGGTGAGCTGAACGGCCCCCTGCCTCCCAGCGTCTCACCTCTCCCCCAATACCCGATAAATTACAGGACGCACTACGCGCTGGCGAAGGACAAGGTCAGGTACGTCGGCGAGCCGGTGGCTTTCGTCGTCGCCAACTCACCTTACATCGCATGGGACGCGCTCGAGCTGATAGAGGTCGAGTACGATCCACTAGAGCCTGTGGTTTACGTGGAGAAGGCGATAGAGCCCGGTGCGCCGCTGGTGCACGAGGACCTCGGGACCAACGTCGCTGCCGAGAAAAGCGTCTTGGTAGGCGACTACGAATCGGCCTCATCGAAAGCAGCGGTCGTCGTGAGGGAGCGGTTCGTCTACAACAGGGGAGGAGGGCAGAGCATCGAGGCGAGGGCCGTCGCTGCGTATTACGATCGGAGGGAGGGGACGCTGACCGTTTGGGACTCGACGCAGGCACCCATACCCATCAGGAACGGGTTGGCCCGCCTCCTCGGGTTGCCGGACACCAAGGTCAGGGTGATAGCTCCTGACGTCGGCGGAGGCTTCGGCCCCAAGATCATGCTGTTCTACCCGGAGGAGGTCCTGGTACCGTATGCGGCGATCAAGTTCGGCAGGCCCGTGAAGTGGGTCGAGACGCGCCGGGAGTACAGCGTCGCCGCCAACCAGGAGAGGGTCCAGGTCCACTACGCGGAGGCGGCCTTCGACAGGGACGGCAGGATCCTCGGGCTTAAGGACCACTTCCTCGTTGACACCGGAGCGTACACGCCGTACGGCGTCATGGTGCCGATCATCACGATGTGCACGATGCCAGGCCCCTACCGCATCAGGAACATGGACTTCAACTTCAAGTCCGTCTACACCAACAAGACGCCCGTCAGCCCAGTGAGGGGAGCAGGCAGGCCTACAGCCGTCTTCATCATGGAGCGGTTGATGGACAAGGCGGCTAGGGAGCTGGGGATGGGGAGGGCCGCGATACGGCGTACCAACCTGATCACGCCTGACGAGATGCCCTGGGACACGGGCCTGATCTACCAAGACGGAGCTCCCAACCTCTACGACTCAGGCAATTACCCGGCCGTCCTCGAGAAGCTCCTCGAGATTTCAGGTTACGAGAGGTGGGAGGAGCTGAAGCGCACCCTCTCCAAAGGATCCAAGCGGATAGGTTTCGGGCTGGCCCTCTACGTCGAGGGCTCCGGCGTTGGGCCCTACGAGATGGCAAAGGTCAAGGTCGACTTCGGAGGGCGCGTCTCGGTCACCACAGGCGTCGGATCCCAGGGCCAGGGACACTTCACGGTCCTCGCACAGATAGCCGGTGAGGTGCTGGGCGTCGACCCCTCGACCGTCGACGTCTCCGTAGGAGATACCGGGAAGATGGAGTGGGGTGTTGGGACCTTCGCCAGCAGGTCGGCTGCAGTGGCCGCACCGGCCGTTTACAACGCCGCGATGAAGGTGAGGGAGAAGGCCATCAAGCTGGCCGCCAAGCTCCTAGAGGCCAACCCCGAGGACATAGTGCTGGAGAACGGGAGGGCCTACGTGAGAGGACATCCGGAGCACGGGCTGACGCTTGCGGAGCTCGCTCAGAAGTCAGCTCCGCTCAGGGGAACGATCGACGAGGAGCCTGGATTGGAGGCGGTCAGCTTCTTCAGCCCGAAGAGGTCCGTCTACGCGTCCGGAGGTTGCGCGGCGATGGTCGAGGTCGACGTGGAGACAGGTGCCGTTGAGGTCAAGAAGCTCTGGCTCGTCCACGACTGCGGCCGGGTCATAAACCCCATGATCGTGGAGGGTCAGATACACGGCGGCCTCGTTATGGGATTGGGATCGGTGCTGTACGAGGAGATCGTCCACAACGACGAAGGGATGCCGCTGACCACGACCTTCGCCGACTACCTGATCCCGTCCTCAGCGGAGGTCGGGTTCGATCTGGAGATCGCCCATCTGGAGACTCCATCACCCCTCAACCCTCTGGGCGCGAAGGGTGTCGGAGAGGCAGGGGTCATTCCGATCGCAGCGGTGATAGCCTCTGCGATAGACGACGCCCTCTCGGAGTTCGGCACGTTCATCAGAAAGTCGCCGATCAAGCCGGAGGACGTCCTCAGAGAGGTATCGCGAGCCTCTGGACGATGAGGTCCCTGTTGCCGACCTCCTCTCTGCGATATGCCACCAGCCTCGGAGGTTCCAGCCCCCGCGAGGCCATCTCCTTCTCGACCAAACTGTAGTAGACGCCGTAGTCGGGCAGGTCAGCGTAACCAACCGCCACCACGAGGTAACCCCGCTTCACGTACTCCTCGGCCTGATCGGCCACCAGCTCGACCCATCCCCTGACCGTCTCCTCGGGGAAGGCGTTGAGCTCCGGCATCTTCAGTATGCCGTATCCCAGATCCCTCAGGACCTCGTAGACCACGCTGTTCCTCGGGAAGCCCGGGTATCGGACGGGGTTCACGAAGCAATCGGCCAATATTGCCAGCTTGAAGGACCTGAAGTCCTTGGGGCTCATTCCTTCCCCTCCTCGATGAACTGTCTGAGCTCATTCAGCGACCTGTCCATGTTGAAGCCCGGGACGTCCATCGGAACGCCCGTCTCTCCGTCGAACGTTATCCCGCGCCTCTTGAGCTCCTCCAGCAGCTCCTCGATCCAGACTCCCCTGCCTGGCACGACCTGATACTGCTCGAGGGTGGCGAGGGGCCTGCCTCCCCATGTGGGGTTGCGGCCTGTGAGCCTGACGCCGGAGGAGGGGCTGCCGTCAAGGCCAACCAGGTAGACCTTGCAGCCAGATCTCTTGTAATGCTCGATGAGGTCCGCTGTCACCTTCGCAAGCCTCCTGCAGTGTTTCCTGTAGCCCGGCGTGTCGTATTGGTCCTTCGTCTGCCACCACCTGTTGATGCCCATGAAGGTCAGTTCAGGGCAGGGAAGCTGTTCGACCTCGAACCCCTTCTGTCTGAAGAGGTCAACCACGGGCCCGACCACACCGGGGTAAAGCGCGAACTCGGCGACCTTCGCGTTCTGGTTCAGCAGGCAGTTCGCCAGGAAAACGACCTTTCTGACCATGTCGAAACCCCTCAACTGGTCGGGGGATAAAAGACTTCTGCTGTGGCGTCTCTCAACGTAACACGACTCTCTGAGATGTCCTGTGCTCGAAAGGTATTTTCCAATCCTGGGCGCACTGGCTGAGGGTTGAACGCCGCAGGTAAAGGCGAGGTCTTTCTGGAGGTCGTCAACGTCTCGAAGAGGTTCGGTCCCGTCCAGGCCCTGGACAACGTCAGCATGGAGGTCCGGTCAGGTGAGGTCCACGCCCTGCTTGGCGAGAACGGCGCCGGGAAGTCCACCCTCTGCAACATCATCGCCGGCATGCTGAAGCCCGACTCCGGCGAGATCAGGGTCGACGGCAGGAGGGTCGTCTTCGGTTCGACGAGGGACGCCTCGAGGCACGGGATAGGCATCGTCTACCAGGAGTTCATGCTCATACCGGAGCTCACGGTCGCCGAGAACATCGCCCTCTTCCAGGAGGGGAACGGCAGGCTGCTGTTGGACAGGGAGGCGGTGAAGGGGTCCGTCGAGCGGTTGATGAGCGACTTCGGCCTGCAGGTGGACCTCAACGCTAGGGTCGGCGACCTCTCAGCGGGCGAGAAGCAGAAGCTAGAGATCGTCAAGGCGCTGATGAGGGAGGTGAGGCTACTGATCCTCGACGAGCCGACATCGATCATAACGCCGATAGAGGCGAGGGAGCTCTTCAGGACCATGAGGAGGATGGCGGAGGCCGGCAAATCGGTCATCTTCGTCACCCACAGGATTGACGAGGTGATGGAGGTCGCAGACAGGATAACCGTGCTGAGGGGAGGGAAGAAGGTGGCGACGGTCGACAGGGCCAACGTGACGCCCGACGAGCTCGTCAGGATGATGGTCGGCAGAAGCGTCAGTCCCGTCGTCGGCGGGAACAGGCCCAACACGGGGAACGTGGCCCTGAAGGTCAGCGGCCTCAAGGCGATGGGCGACTTGGGCAGCATGGCTCTGAAGGGCGTGGACCTCGAGGTCAGATACGGAGAGGTCGTGGGGATATGCGGCGTCACGGGGAACGGTCAGAGGGAGCTGGTAGAGGTGATCATAGGTGTCAGGAAACCCGTCGAGGGTAAGGTGTGGATCAACGGGACCGACGTGACGGAGAAACCACCACACTTCAGGAGGAAGCTGGGGATGGCCTACCTGCCGGAGGAGCACTGGCAGGCCCTCTGGCTCGACATGCGCCTCTACGAGAACTTCTCGATGCCTCCGCTGATAGCCCGGCTCTTCAGGAGGCTCAAGCTGTTGAAGATGGGGGCCATCAAAAGGGCGGTTTCGGAGGAGGTGAGGAGGTTCGAGGTCCGGACCCCCTCGGTCAGCACGGAGCTCTGGAAGCTCTCAGGAGGGAACAAGCAGAGGTTCTTGGTCGCCAGGGAGGTGTACACGAAGCCCTCCATCATCGTCGCTAACAACCCTACAAAGGGACTCGACGTCCTGGCTACGGAGTTCGTCAGGAAGTTCCTCCTCGACTTCAGGGATCAGGGAGGGGCCGTGCTGCTGATATCATCGGATCTTGAGGAGGTGTTGCAGCTCAGCGACAGGGTTCTGGTCATCTTCGACGGCCGGATAGTGGGGTCCTTCGCACGCGACTCGATCGACGTCGAGAAGCTCGCGAGCCTGATGCTGAGGGGAGCGCAGAACCAGGTCACCTGAAAGGTTTCATCAGCGCCGAGGGAGGCTTTACGTTCCTGCCGAAGACCGGCATCATCGCTATCAGCACTATGAAGGGCAGCATGTTCAGGAAGTAGTACCTTATCCCCACGTCGGCGGCCTGCATCATCAGCTGGAGCGAGTCCACGTAGTTGAAGATCAGCAACGGCACGAGGAGCCTCACGGGACTCCAGTTGCCGAAGTACACCATCGCGAGCGCTATGAAGCCCCTGCCGAAGGTTATGTTGGTGATGTAGCTCCTGAGGAAGGCCGTGGTGAAGTACGCTCCGCTGACTGAAGCCAGAACGGCACCGATGACGACCGCAACGGTCCTGATCAGCAGCACGCTGTGCCCTGCGGCCTTGACGACCTTGGGGTTCTCGCCGGCAGCGCGTATCAGCAGCCCCAACCTCGTCCTGTACAGGAAGAACCATACGACAGGGATCAACAGGAAGGCCGCGTAGACGAGGGCGTTGTGTCTGAAGAGGATCTGCCCGATCACCGGAATGTCGGAGAGCACGGGTACCGGGAGCTCCGGGAGTGTTTTGACGGTGGGCGACTGCACCCCCCTGAAAAGCATCCTATAGAGGACGTCCGAGAAGCCGAAGCCGAACAGCCAAATCGAGAGCCCCACGACCACCTGATTGAGGGACAGGAACACCGTCAGCATCGCGTGGAGAAGGCCCATCGCGAGCCCAACGAGCAGCGCCACCCCCAGACCAGTGATAGGATCGCCTGTTACGTAGGAGAAGTAGAACGCCGTGAACGCCGAAAGGAGCATGATCCCCTCGAGCCCCAGGTTGACTACGCCCGACCTCTCGGTGATCACCTCCCCCAAACTCGCGTAAAGGACGGTAGGCGCTATCCTGAGTGTGATCGCGAAGACCGCTACGAGCGCGTCGGCTGTGAAGACCGCCTCCAGGCCCATCTCAGACCGTCCTCCTGTAGGTCCTCTGGACGGCCGTTAACGATATGAGCATTATCCCGACCACAGCGTAAACTATCGGGAATGGCACCTGGATCGCCCTCTGCATGGCCTGAGACCCTATCATGATGAAGCTGAAGAAGGCGCTCGAGAAGACCACGCCTATCGGATGGGCTCCGCCGAGCATCGCGACGGCGATCGCCAAGTAGCCGAAGCCAGTCTCGGCATATCCGGCATCGATCCTATAGAGGACGCCCATGACGTGCAGCGCACCGGCGAGCCCCGCAGCAGCACCGGCTATGAGCATGGTCAGCACTATCACGCGCTGGACCCTGATCCCGGTGACGATGGCGGCGTAGTAGTTGGAGCCCACCGCCCTGACCGAGTAGCCGAAGTGGGTCCTCTCAGCCAAGAGGTAGAAGAGCAGAGCGACTGCTATTGCGAACAGAAGCCCCGCGTTCAGCCTCGTCCCCGGCAGAAGGACGGGCAGCCTATACTCGGGTGCTATCACGTCGCTCAGCGGATATCCTGCGGAAAGCCGGCCCCTTATCGGCCCGTCGAGGGCCCACCAAAGGACGCTCACCGCCACCAAGTTCAGCAGCAAAGTGACCACGATCTCGTTGCCGCCGTAGCGTGCCTTGATGACGCCAGGCGTCAGGGCCCAGGCCGCCCCTCCAGCGATGCCAGCGGCGATCATCGCAGCGATGACCAGTGGATGCGGTAGCTGGTTGGCCAGCTGTTTGTATGTCCAGAGGGTCATGATGCTGCCTATCAGGAACTGACCTTCGGCGCCGACGTTCCAGAGGTTTGCCCTTATACCTAGCGCTATCCCCTGAGCAATTATCAGAAGTGCGGTGAACCAGATCAGCACCTCCGCGGCGTTGTAAGGATCAGAAACTGGGTATACGAGCAGCGTGTTGATGGCCACGAACGGGTCCGCACCGGTCAGCAGCACCAGAACGAATCCGAGGCCGAGACCTATCGCTGCAGCGCCAGCGTTCAACGCGGCAGTCCTAACATGCTGCAAAAATCTCAACAAAGCGATCCAATAGTTGCGGAAAAAAGTTGCTGATAAACTTACAGGCCGTGGGCTATCGCTGCGGTCGGCTTGCACTTGGCCTGATCTGGGTTGTCGAAGCAGCTGTAATCGAAGGTTATCTTGAGTCTGCCCTCGAGGATCATGTTGTACAGCTTCATGACTTCGTTCTTCACATCAGCGGGCACGTTCTTGCCGAGGCTGATCGTGACTATTCCTGATGCCATGGTAGCGGTGAGGAAGCCGTTCTTCCAAGTGCCCCTGACGTAGTCCTTAATCGCTGCGTCGAAGACGATGTCCCACCTGAAGACGATCGAGCCGATGAGCTTCTGGACGTCGGGCCTGAGGGAGGGCAGGTCGGCGTAGACCGTTGATGTCCAGACGCCCTTCTCTATCGCAGCCTCCGTGACGCCAACATCTATCCCGTCACCGCTTGAGCTGACCACGTCAGCTCCCGCAGCGATCATCGACTCGGCCGCCTTCTTGGCACCCGCCACGTCGGCCCACGACAAAGGCATGTATGCCTCCAAGACCTCCACGTTCGGGTTGGCGAGCCTGGCGCCCAGCTTGAAGGCCTCGTGGCCCTCCCAGATGGACGGAACCCTTCCGCCGCCGACCACGCCTATCTTGTTCGTCTTGGTGAGCTTACCAGCGGCATACCCCATCAGGAACATTCCCTCGCCGAGGGTCATCCAGATGTTGTAGACGTTCGGTGCGACCGGTGTGCCGGGCTCAAAGGCTCCCACAAGGCCCGGAGCGCAGTCAACGCAGATGAACATCGTGTTGGGGAACTGGGGCGCTATCTTGTGGAACATGACCATGTACTGTATGCCCTGGCCTATGATGATCTGGTAGCCCCTTCTCGCGTAGTCAACGGCGTACGGCTCCGCCTTCGTGCCGTCGAACAGGTTACGCTCCACTGAGACCTCGAACCCGTAGAGGTCCCTGAGCTTCATGACCGCGTCGAACGCAGCCCTGTTCCAGGAGTTGTCCTTCTCGTCGATCGGAAGTATCAGCAACACCTTGAGGTCCGAGAACGGCGTCTTGCCCGGTGCTGTGACGGTCCTGACGACCGAGGTCGTGACCACGGCGGTCGCAGTGACAGTCTGCGCAGCGCCTCCGACGGTAACCGTCTGCTGTCTCGTCACCGTAACCGTCTGTCCCATCGTCGGCCCCACCGCGAACGCACCTATCGCGAGGCCCACGACGAGCGCCACCACGATCAGCACGGCGGTCAACGCGGAGCTCAGACCTTTTCCGCCCGTTTTGCCGGCTGACATGCGCAATCCTATCAAAATCGAGATTAATATAAAGATGCTGTGCTGCAGCTTGTTAATAAGGGAAAAATCACTCGGAGGTGAAGGCCACCACTCTGCAGTAGGCGCTCTCGCCGCCTTCGAACTTGAACGGGAAGGCAGCGATGAGGCACCTCCTGTTCAGGACCTTCTCGATGTCTCCTCCGAGGTTCTCGACGTGAAGTATCATCTTCGGGAAAAGCAGCGTGTGCATGACCTGGTAGTTCTCAGGCCATGGCATGACCTCGTCGATCTTCTTCCCCCACTTCTTCTCAGCCTCCGCCACGAGATCGGGCCTTGCCTTTCGTATGACGGTGTTGAGTGGGTGGTCCTGGGAGATCGCGTCAACGCCGAGCCACTTGAAGCCCATCTCGATGCACCACTTGGCGAACCTGATATCGGGGCCCGGGTGCTTGCAGATGTATCGGACCTCGTCAGGTTCAGGTCCGCACCAGGCATACCTCGAGTATCCTGTGTAGATGAGGAGTATGTCGCCCTTCTTGATCTGGACGCCACCCTCCTTGGCCGCCGATTGGAGGATCTCCGGAGTGTAGATGTCGTAGTCGCCGACGTGCTTGCTTATGTCCACTATGACGCCCTCCCCGATGAAGTAGTCGATCGGTATGCTGCCGATGTCCTTGCCACCTGTCATGAAGTGGAGCTGGCCGTCGAAGTGCGTCCCCGTGTGCAGCGGGCCCTCAATGTATTGGGCGTTCACACCGTGCTCCGCCAGCCTCTTTATCCACGTCCACTTGAACGGCGGATACCACATGAAGGGCGGCGCTCTGGCGCTGGTTGGCTGGGAGAGGTCGTAAACCTTCACACGGCTCCAGTCCAGCAACTTAGACCAGTCGAAGACAGACATCGCAACTCTCCTGTTGAGAACTTTGTAAAAACAGTTTCGTCGTGTGATGCAGTCCTCGTTCAGCGTTGCCGTTGTTGAGCCGATCTAGAATCCTCCACGTCCCGCACAGGATCGAACCTTAAAGGCGGTGTGCTGACGGAGGCGCTGATGCAGAGGGCCGGCGAGGTGAAGAACGAGGTCCTGAGGGGCGTCTACAGGGACTCTGTGGAGCTGATGCAAATCACGGAGCGGCTCAAGGCGACCCCAGGTGTTATCGACGCGGCGGTCGTCATGGGCACCGACCTCAACAAGAAGCTCCTGAGGGAGGCGGGCCTTCTCACACCTGAGGGCGAGCGTGCTGGACCTAACGATTTGGTGATAGCGGTGAGGGCTCTGGAGGAAACATCGAGGCTCATCGGCCTCGCGAAGGAGATGCTCGAGGGCCTTAGCCTGCAGCATGCAGGACGTTACAAAAGCATAGAGGACGCATTGGCCTCAAATCCCGACATACGGCTAGCGGTCATCTCCGTACCGGGCAGGCACGTCGAGGGTTTGGCGAGGAAGCTGATCGAGCGCAACGTCAACCTGTTCATTTTCAGCGACCACGTACCCCTTGAGGTCGAGATCGAACTGAAGAGGATGGCCTTGGAGAGAGGGTTGCTGGTGATGGGGCCCGATGCGGGGACGTCGATCGTGGAGGGCGTGGGATTGGGATTCGCCAACAGGGTCAGAAGGGGCCAGATAGGGCTCGTAGGGTCAACGGGGTCCGGGCTGCAGGAGGTGACAACGGTTCTCGACGGAATGGGATTGGGCGTCTCCAACGCCATAGGTGTAGGAGGAAGGGACCTGAAGGACCAGGTGGGCGGGATGATGACCGTGCAGGCGCTGAGGATGCTCCAGAACGACCCGGAAACAGAGGTGATCGCGGTGATCTCGAAGAGCCCAGGGCCCTCGGCCGTGAGCAAATTGGCGGAGTTCGTCAGGAAAGAAATCAGGAAGCCCGTAGTCTTCTGCCTGCTTGGTCTCGAATCGAGGAATTTAGGAGGAGTGAAGAACGTTCCTACCCTAACGTCGCTGGCAATAGAGCTGGCTCGGGCGGTCGACGAGTCGGTTGCGCAACGTCAGCTCGACCGGATCCACGATTTCATCGACTCCGTCAAGGGGAGGGTGAGCGGTGGTGACGGATTCGTCAGGGCCCTCTACTGCGGAGGCACGTTAGCGACCGAAACCATAGAATTGCTGTGCGGCGCAGGTCTGAAGGTGAGGTCTAACGTCGAGCACAAATGTGCCGAATTGCTGCACGCATCTGAAGCTGCCGGGCATTCAGTCGTCGATTACGGGGCAGAGGAGTTCACAGAGGGCAGACCGCATCCCATAATAGACCCGTCGTTGAGGAACGACAGGGCCTCCGAGGAGTTGAGAAGGCCTGAGGTTAAGTCTGTGATCATCGACGTCGTCGCTGGCACAGGCGCCCCTGCCGACTTGATCGAGAGGACCGTCAAGGCGCTGGATATCGACGGCACTCACGCTGAGAAGCTCGTGGTGAGGTACGTCGGTACACCGTCAGACCCTCAGTCCTCGGACCTGCCAATGCTCGAGAAGACCGGTGCGATAATCGCTCCGACCAACGCGATCGCGGCCATTACTGCAGTTTACATGCTAACCGGCCAAGAGGGACTCGTCCATGAATTGCTAAGGAAATTTGTAATCGGACAGGGCAGGTGATCTGTAATGGTTCGGTTTATAGAGAACAGAAAGGTCCTGAACATCGGCCTCAGCCTCTTCGCAGAGGAGCTCAGGCGTCAGGGAGTCGAGGTCGTGGAGGTGGACTGGTCACCACCACAGGAAATCGAGGAGGATCTGAAGGACATACTCGACAAGCTTCTGTGAGACGCGCCTTACTCAGAGTAAACGGCGAACGCGTCCAACATCCCGAGAGCCATGAAAAGGCCGCTGCTCTTGCCGAGCCGCAGGACCTGCTGCAAGGTTTCCATCACCGCATCAAAGCCGTCGTGAAGTGCTGTTATCAGGTCATCCAACACGTAGAAGTAGCAGCCGTGAAGTGCGTGTTCCACAATCTTCGCGCTGATCAACGTGCTCTTTTTCCTTACAGTTTCTGCCACTGGACCTTTACTATACTCGAGGCCCAAATGGTCCAGCGCTCGCAGAACGCCCAAGAGGTAGTCGTCCGAGGCAGGTGTCATCCCTGGGCCTAAGCCTGAGAAGACGAGCAGGGATCCCACGAGCTCATCAGGGTCAGGTCTCCTCAATTCGCGGACTGCCGATTCGAGATTCTTCAGAACGCCCCAGCCCAGCTCGTCGACCGAATCTCCCGAGAGGAGGACAGCCGTACATCTGGCAAGCTCGATCACATCCCTTCGATATACCCGAGACGGAATCCTGCTCCTCTTTCTGCTCCTGCACGTTTCTGAGAGCACCACCGTGACGTCGCCGATCTCGAGAATCCCTTTCGTAAGCGAAAAAGACCGAGCTGGAGCGACCCTCTCCTTGAACTCTTGAAATCGGTCGCCGAGCCCCGCCGAATACGGTGCTATCGCCGACCTCCCCAACATCAGAAGCGTTCCGCTGTCGGTCATAAAGTAGACAGCTCTCTGACCCACATGGAGCACCGTTCCTCTGCCCTCGGACGCCGCGATATCGGCGAACTCTTCACCGACCTCCTCCGCGAACACCATCATGTGCCCGCTTACTCCGTGGAACCGTCAGCGTGAAGAGTTTTATGGGGTTCGTTGGAGGTCTCCTGTTGACGGTCCATGGGATCTCCGACGGACGAGGAGCTGATCCGGATGGCGTTCAGGGCCCTCAGGAACTCGTACTCGCCCTACTCCAAATTCCGCGTGGGAGCTGCGCTGCTCACCTCGAGCGGCTCGGTTTTCTGCGGGACCAACGTAGAGAACGCCAGCTACGGACTTTCGATGTGTGCGGAGCGCGTTGCCGTCTTCAAGGCTGTCTCCGAGGGCCACACATCGTTCGTCAAGATGGCTGTTGTGTCAGAGACCAAGAACCCTGTTTATCCGTGCGGAGCGTGCAGGCAGGTCCTCTACGAGTTCAGCCCCGGAATCGAGCTGGTCTTCTCGGGAAAGGGAGGTGAAATTTTCGTCAGGAGGCTCAACGAGCTGTTGCCCGAAGCCTTCGGACCCGGAGACCTCCTTCCCTCGCGAAGCTGAGCGAGTAGCACCCTGTAAGAAACTTTTTTAGAGGAGGAGTTCATCAAAAGCCGTGGTAAGACGCTTCATTATCGACACCGACACAGCAGGCGACGATACGATCTCCATCCTTTTGGCGCTGAAATGGCCGGACGTCAGGGTCGATGCGATAACGATCGTCTGCGGCAACGTCGACTTCGACCAGCAGGTAGAGAATGCCCTCTACACGGTCGAGCAGTTCGCGTCTTATTATGTTCCGGTCTACCCGGGAGCGAGGAGGCCGCTCCTCATGAGGACGTGGAAGTACGCCGATTACGTCCACGGCAAGGACGGAATGGGAGAGAACTACTTCCCGAAGGCTAAGCAGAGGCCAGAGGAGAAGCACGCGGTGAAGGCTCTGATCGAGCTGGTCAACTCAGCTCCCGGAGAGTACACTATAGTGGCGCAAGGTCCTCTGACCAACATAGCGACGGCGATACTGGCCGACAAGGAGTTCGCGAAGAACGTCGGGCAGCTTTTCGTGATGGGAGGATATGCGGACGGTTTCGGGAACGTCACGCCAGCGGCCGAGTACAACTTCTGGGTCGATCCTGACGCGGCGAAGGTAGTCCTGCACTCCGGCATCAAGCCTGTCCTTGTGGGGTGGGACATCGCGGTCAAGTACAGCGTCATAGAGGAGGAGCTGCACAGAGAGATAGCAACCTGGGGGACAAAGGAGGCCGAGTTCTTCGTCAAGGTGAACAGGAAGGTCGTGGAGTACGAGAAGAGGGTGGTGGGCCTTCCCGGCAGCACTCACCCTGACACCATAACGATGGCCATAGCCATAGACAGGAGCGTTGCGAAGCGCCTCGAGTGGAGGTATGTGGACGTCGAGAACGTCAGCGAACTTACTAGGGGAATGTCGGTCGTCGACCATTTGGGGGTCCTCGGAAAGGAGCCGAACGCGCTGGTATGCTATGAGGCCGACAAAGAGAAGTTCAGGAGCATGCTCTTCAAGGTTTTGAAGGGTAGGTGAACTTGGAGGCACCAATTCTGCTGGAGGCGACAAAGATAGTGAAGGCCTTCCCCGGCGTCTGGGAGCATCTGGTGCTGGACAACATAGACTTCGATCTCAGGAGCGGCGAGGTCCACGCACTGCTCGGCGAGAACGGAGCAGGAAAGACGGTACTCGCCAACGTCCTGTCGGGCTTCTACGTAGCCACTTCAGGCATCATTCGCGTTAAGGGCAAGGTCGTCAAGTTCAGGTCGCCCGCCGACGCGCTGAAGCACGGCATAGGAATGGT
>JAVVHL010000021.1:0-14635 GCA_032249575.1 Candidatus Calditenuis sp.
AACAACGTCGACCTCGAGAAGGTCAGCAAGACCGTCGAGGAGATCAAGGCGGACCCACAGAAGGCGATCAGGACGGTCCAGATCGAGGGTTACTGGATGACGGAGGGCAGGAGCTGCGGGCCTGTCGAGTACCAGTTCGTGGCTACGTGCAAGACCGAGAAGGGGACCTTCAACGTAGAGGTGGACTCACCGGGCTTCATGGGAGGCGGCGGTAACAGACCAGGACCGATGCATTACTGCCTCGTGGGGATGGCGTCCTGTTTCCTGGCGACGCTGGTCGGTGTGGCGTCGGAGAAGGGCATTAGGCTCAACAGGGTCGACGTGAAGGCCTCTTGCGAGCTGGACTTCAGGAAGCCTCTCGGCCTCGGTGATCACCCGATTGTGAGGAACGTCAGGTTCGACCTCCAGATCGAGGCAGACGTCGATCGTGGTGAGTTGATCAGGCTGGTCGAGGAGGCGAAGGAGCGCTGCCCCGCCATCTACAGCCTAAGGACGCCGATAGAACCCGTCCTGAACCTGCTCTAAACTCCGTCGCAAGCAAGTTCGGCGAATGGCTAAGCGCTATGCTTATGCTACTCTCTGACTGTCTTTTATAGTAGGCATGCTCCCTCCCGCGATCCTGTTGATGCTCCTCTCCGATGAAAATTTTCAGGTGAGGAAGGGGGCGAAGCCGAGCTACGGCACCATCGAGGTGGTCCGCGCGCTATTGACGATCAAGAGGGTCGGGCTAGTCAGCAGAGCGCAGCTCAGCGAAGAGCTCGGGATAGGAGAAGGAGCGGTGAGGTCGCTCGTTCGGAGGCTCAGCCTGATGGGGCTCGTCGAGGTGATCAGGTCGGGCTGCAGGCTCACGGCAACCGGAGAGCAGGTCGTCTCGGCCTTCTCTGAGCATGTCAGAGGGCCCTACGAGCTGGACCTGACCGACGTCTGGAATCACGCAAAAAGCGTAGGACTCTCCGTCAGGGAGGGAGCGCGAATCGTGGGGAAGGGACTTGAGGAGAGGGACGAGGCTGTGAGGCACGGAGCAGAGGCTGCGATGGTCCTCATTTACAGGACTGGGAGGGTCCTGATGCCGGAGCTGGAGGACGTCACGTCCCATTATCCTCACTTCTCTGAGAAAATCACCTCGTCCATAAAGCCCGTGGAGAACGACTGCATCATCATCGCCGGCGCATCCTCCTACCGAAGGGCCGAGTCGGGGGCCCTCGGAGCGGCGCTCAGCCTCCTCAGGAAGCTCTGGTCCTCGCAGATCACTCGATAGGTATCCTGTACCCCGAGCGCTTCTTCCTCATCCTGACCTCGAGGACGCCGTTCCTGTAGGTGCTGGAGGCCGAGTCGACGTTTATCGGCTCGGGGAGCTCGAGGTGAAGCCTGTAGCAGGTCGCACCCCTCATGTAGGTCCTGCTCACCCTCACGCCGTAGCTGATGGGAGCGTATAGCGAGAGGTGGTCCTCCGACACTCGGAGGTCGATGTCCTCCTTCCTAGCTCCCGGAAGGTCTATCGTCACCACGATCTCCTCATCGGTCTCCCTCACGTCGTAAAGCGGCTGGAGGCACTGGCCTGCTAGCTCGTCGTGCTTCAGCTCCATCAGGAAGTGCTCGATCTCCCGCTCCATCTCCTGCTCCAGCTCCCTCATCAGGTCGAAGATCGACCTACGCCTCCTGAACATCCGCTGTGACCTTCACCCAGTCGGAGATGAACCTTATCGCCAAACCTCCGTTGCTCGCGTGAGCAAATCCCGAGCCGATCACAATTTTTAACTCGGCTTGGCGGCGGGTGTGCGAGATGGAGCTCCCCAAATACGCAGGGCTCCTAAGGGGCAGGCACTTCCTGAACACCAACGACTTCACTCAAGAGGAGATCAAGCAGGTCCTCGAGGCCGCTAGGGATCTCAGGAGCAAGTTCAGGGCCAGGATACCGACGCCGTACCTGCAGGGCAAGACGCTCTTCATGCTCTTCTACAACCGCAGCCTCAGGACGAGGAACTCCTTCGAGGCAGGGATATTCCAGCTAGGAGGTCACGCCCACTTCCTCAGCCCCCAGGACGTCTACACCCCGACCTTGCCCGAGGACATGATACCGTATCAGACCGAGTCGATAGCAGACGTCGCGAGGGTCCTCAGCAGGTACGGCGACGCGATAGCGATCAGGATCTACGGCGATGCGGCCAAGTGGCACATAGGCCGAGGCCACAGGGTGATCCAGGAGTTCGCCAGGTGGAGCACCGTCCCGGTCCTCAACATGGAGGACGACATCTACCATCCGTTCCAAGCGCTGGCCGACATCATGGCGATAACCGATGTGGCCCCCAACCCCAAGGGAAAGAAGTTCGTCGTCTCCTACGCATACTCGGGAGGGCTCAAGCCGCTAGCGGTGCCCCAGTCCTGCATCCTGATCGGGACGATGTTCGGCATGGACGTAGTCCTCGCACACCCGCCTGGGTTCGAACTCGAGGAACACGTGATAAAGGCGGCCAAGGAGAACGCCGACAGGTACGGAGGGAGCTTCGAGATCGTCCACGACATGAAGGAGGCCTTTGAGGGTGCGGACTTCGTATACCCGAAGGCCTGGTCGCCGAAGGGCTTCTTCCCGCCCTACAACAGCAAGGTCGACAAGGAGGGTGCGGTCGAGTACCAGAACAAGTTCAAGCACTGGATATGCACGCAAGAGCTTATGGACCTGACCAACAACGGTAAGTACATGCACTGCGGCCCAGCTGACAGGGGACAGGAGGTGACGGACGACGTCATCGACAATCCAAGGTACTCGCTCTACTTCGAACAGGCCGAGAACAGGCTACACGTCCAGAAGGCCGTGATGGTGATGACGATGGGCTAAGAGTCCCCTGGCCTCACGCCCATCATCAGCATCCCTATCGTCTCTATCTCCGCCCGCTCCTTCTCCAAGACTGCCAAAAGCTCTCCCTTGTACATCACGCCTATCCTGTCGCTGAGCGCTATCAGCTCCTCCAGGTCGTCCGAGAGGAGGATCACGGCTGCACCCGAATCCCTCACGCTGAGTATCAGTCTCCTGACGTAGTCCGTTGCTGCCACGTCGAGGCCTTTGGTGGGATGTGAAGCGAGCAGCAGGACCGGCGTCTGGCGACCGGGGTTAGCGAAGAGCTCCCGGGCGACGATGAGCCGTTGGAGGTTGCCGCCGGAGAGGGTGGAGGCCTTGGCGTGGACGGACCTGGTTACGATCTTGAGCCTCTCGACCAGCTCCTTCGCCGACTCCTCGATAAACCTCTTCCTCAGCAGGCCCCACTTCGAGAAGGGCTCGTAACGGTAGCACTTCAGCAACAGGTTCTCGGCGACCGTGAGTCCTAGTCCGACGCCCTTAACGGCCTCTGGGACGATCATCGCAACGCCCTCCCTCACCAGCTCCCTCGTCGGTAGGTTGGTGACGTCCTTTCCGTTGAGGTAGATCTTTCCCGAGACGACCTTCCTGAGACCGTAGATGGCCTCGAGGAGCTCGTCCTGCCCGTTCCCCGAGACCCCCGCGATCCCGAAGACCTCTCCCTTCATGACGTGGAAGCTCACGTCCTTCACAGCCACCGCTCCCCTGTCGTCGAGGACCCTGAGGTTCCTGACCTCGAGGACCCTCTCCTCCCTCGGCCGAGCAGCGACTCGGTAGGTCTGGTCTATGCTGCGACCCACCATCAGCGTAACGAGTTCCTCAGCGTTCAGCTCCTCCCTCCTCCTCACGGCCACGACCCGGCCTCTCCTCATCACGGTCACCCTGTCGCAGACCCTCATCACCTCCTCGAGCTTGTGCGTGACCAGGACGACTCCCATACCCTGCGCAGCCATCGACCGGATGCTCTCGAAGAGCTGCGCCGTTTCCTGCGGGGTCAGTATCGAGGTGGGCTCGTCGAGGATCAGCACCCTCGCCTTCCTGACGAGGAGCTTCAGGATCTCGACCTGCTGCTTCTGGGAGGCCGTCAGCTGCCAGACGTAAGCGTCGGGGTCGAGGTTCCAGCCGTACTCCCTGATCGTCGAGACGAGAACCTCTCTGAGCCTCCTGTAGTTGAGGACGAAACCGGCCTCCCTCAGACCGAGTACCACGTTCTCGAGGACAGTATGACGAGGGATGAGCTTGAACTGCTGGTGGACCATTCCTATTCCCAGCCTGATGGCGTCCTTGGGCGACCTGATCTCGACCCTCCTTCCGTCGACGTAGATCTCCCCTTCGTCCTTGGTGTAAAGGCCGTAGAGGACGTTCATCAACGTCGTCTTCCCTGCACCGTTCTCGCCCAGGAGAGCGTGGACCTCACCCTGGTACAGGTCGAAGTCGACGCGATCGTTCGCGATGACCCCACCCGGAAACCTCTTGGTTATCCCCCTCATCGAGACGAGAGGCTTTCGGGGAGGTTCCATGCCCATAAAATTTGTTTCAAACCGCAATTAATAAAAATGGATCACAGAGTTCAGGCTCGGGCTCGTCCTCAGACCACGACGGCCGTCTCCGTCCTCTCCACGCCGTCGATCGTGTGGACCTTTTGGAGTATCAGGTCGCCAAGACCCTTCAGGTCCTCGGCTTCGAGGAGGGCTATCACGTCGTACCTTCCCGTAACTGTGCAGACCGACCTGCATTCGGTGATCTTGGATATCGCTTCGGCCACGTTCCTCGCCTTACCAGGATGGGTCCTGATCAGGACATAGGCTTGGATCGGCATTTCGTAGGACAGTTCCCTTAGGGGGATAAAACATTTCCGCGGCTTCCCGTTGATCGACGCCATTGTCTCAGAACACGCTTATCACGTAAAACGCACGATGATGTACGTGACTTCCATCCCCAGGCTCGGACTCTACCTCCAGGACATGCACGTGAGGGACATGGTGAGATATGCGCAGATGGCGGAGCGGTACGGCTTCGAGTCGGCCTGGGTCGCCGAGTCGAGGCTCTCGAGGGACGCGATCGTCCCCATGACCGCTATTGCCACCGTAACCGAGAGGATCAAGGTTGGGGCAGGAGTCATCAACACATGGACGAGGAACGCGGCGCTGATCGCGCAGACCTTCGCAACGCTCGACGAGCTGGCCGACAACAGGGTGATGCTGGGACTCGGCGCTTGGTGGGACCCGCTGGCTTGGAAGGTGGGCATAGAGAGGAAGGAGCCTTTGCAGTGCATGAGGGAGTACGTGGAGGTGATCAGGAGGCTCCTCAGGATGGAGGAGGTCACCTACGAGGGCAAGTTCGTGAAGGCGAGGGGCATCAGGCTGGACGTCCTCCACGGGAAAGGCCAGGTCCCGAGGAACGTTCCGATTTACATCGGCGCCACAGGCTTCAAGATGATGGAGCTGGCAGGAGAGATAGCAGATGGGGTGCTCCTGAACTACCTCGTCTCGCCGGCTTACAACGACAAGGCCCTCGAGCACATCAAGAAGGGAGCCGAGAGGGCGGGAAGGAAGCTCGAGGAGATCGACAGGCCTCAGCTGATCGCTTGCTCGGTCGACGAGGACGGCGAGAAGGCGATAAGGTTGGCGAAGAAGCACGTGACGATGACCCTAGGTCAGCAGCCTCACATCATGAAGGCGAGCGGCGTCAGCGAGGACCTGATCGAGGAGGTCCAGAAGGCTATGGGCGGATGGCCGGCCAAGCCAGGCGGGATCGAGAAGGCGATGGAGATAGTTCCCGACGACGTGGTGAGGATGATCACCGCTTCCGGGACACCGTCTGAGGTCAAGGCGAAGATCTTGGAGTACATGAAACACGGCTGCACCGCACCCTTGATCCTTCTGCTCAGCGGAGACCTCGAGTACGCGATAAAGGCCCTCGCCTCCGTGTGAGGTGATCTGGACTGACCGCGGAGAGGCTCCTCGTCAAGGGTGGCGTAGTGGTGACTATGGACGAAGCGCTCGGCGTCATCAGCGACGGAGCGGTACTGATCGAAGGCGACCGGATCGCTAAGGTGGGAAGGGTCGGTGAGGTCGAGAGGGAGGGGAAGCCGGACAGGGTTATTGACGCGAAGGGAGGGTTCGTTCTGCCGGGACTCTTCTGCGGCCACACGCACCTTTACGGCATAGCTTTGAGGGGGGCAGCTCTTAACATCAGGCCTCCCAGCGACTTCCTCCAGATCCTCCAGCGCGTATGGTGGCCGCTCGACGAGAAGCTCACGAACGAGGACGCCTACGCCACAGCCCTTGCGGCGTGCATCGAGATGGCCCTCTCTGGCACCACCTGCTTCGCCGACACCTACTCGGCTCCGAACGGGATCGAGGGCTCTCTGGACGCGATCGCTAAGGCCGTGAACGAGGTCGGGATCCGGGGTTTCATAGCCTTCGAGGCGACCGAGAGGAGGTCCCAGGAGGAGGGAGAGAGGGGGCTGAGGGAGAACGAGCGCTACCTGAGGAACCAGAAGGGCAACGCCTACGGCATGGTCAGCATCCACGCCTCCTTCACGGTGACCGACGAGCTCATCAGGAAGGGCGTCGAGGTCTCGGAGAGGTTCGGTTGCCCGATAACGATCCACGTCTCCGAGGGGCCCAACGACGTCTACCACAACATCGAGCGGTACGGGAAGAGGACGGTCGAGAGGCTCGAGGAGGTCGGCGCCCTGAGCAGGAGGTCAGTCCTCGCCCACTGCGTCCACCTCAACAGCAAGGAGATAGCGATCGTCGCCAGGCACGAGGCCAGCATAGCCCACAACCCGATGAGCAACATGCTGAACGCGGTGGGCGTCGCTCCCGTCCCCGAGATGTTGAGCGCTGGTGTGAACGTCTGCCTCGGCAACGACGGCTACGTCTTCGACATGCTGGAGAACGTGAGGTCCGCTTTCCTCCTCCACAGGGTGAACAGGAGGGACCCGACGGTCCTGAGCCCCAGGCAGGTCCTCGAGATGGTCACGGTCAGGGCTGCAAGGGCCTACGGGATGAGGGACTACGGCTCCATCGCTCCCGGCAATCTGGCAGACCTCGTTGTGCTGAGGCCGAGGCTGATGGCAACGCCGACTACAGGAGACCCGTTCGCCTACATCGTCAACGGGACGTCGGGGGCCGACGTGAGGCACGTGATCGTGGGAGGCAGGACGATCGTCGAGGAAGGAAGGCTCCTCACCTTGGACCTCGAGGAGGCCGAGAAGAGGATCCTCAGGACGATGGAGAGGCTCTGGGACCGCTTGGGCACATCTCCTCCTGAAGCGGTGGAACCCCTGTGCCTGGGAAGGTGATCCGATGTCGGGTCAGAGGTCGAGGTCCTACGTGGTGGAGCTGGTCTGCTCGAGGTGCGGGACGAGCTACAGGCCTGAGGACGGCCCGGTGATGTGCAGCAGGATGGACCTCGGCAGGCTCGACGTGATCTACGATTATGAGGCGATCAAGGAGGTCCTGAGCAGGCAGGTCATCGAGTCGAGGCCGAGGGAGTTGGGCGTCTGGAGGTACCAGGAGCTGATGCCCGCTTCGGTGGAGTTCGCATCGCCCATCCGAGAGGGTTGGACGCCGACGGTCTTCTCGGGCAGGCTCAACGAGTTCCTCGGGACCAAGGCGGTCTACCTCAAGGACGAGACGCGTAACCCCACAGGCTCCTTCAAGGACAGGGCGATGGCAGTGGGCGTCGCGAAGGCGGCGGAGCTCGGGAAGAGGGTGGCCGTCACTGCGTCCAGCGGCAACGCTGCCTCCTCCCTCGCTGCCTACTGCGCCTCCCTGGGCATCTCCTGCTACGCCTTCGTACCCGAAGACGTCTCGATGGGCAAGGCCGCCCAGCTGATCACCTTCGGCGCCAAGCTCTTCAGGGTCAAGGCTGTTGAGGAGGGTAAGGACCCGACGGTCGACCTGATGGTCAAAGCCGTAAAGGCCTTCGGCTGGTATCCGTGCCCCAGCTTCGGTCCCTTCAACCCGTATCAGGTCGAGGGCCCCAAGACCGTGAGCTACGAGATACTGGAGCAGTTCGGCTGGGAGGCGCCGGACGCGATCCTCGTGCCGACCGGTTCAGGGTGCTTCATCACCGGCCTCTGGAAGGGCCTCAGGGACATGACGGAGCTGGGCCTTCTGCGTGAAGAGGACCTGCCGATGCTGATCCCGGTCCAGCCTGAGGGCAACCAGCAGCTCGTGAGGGCCATCAACTCGGGGACTCCCTTCGAGAAGATAGAGCCCGAGAGGAACCCGAGGTCCGTCGCTTCTGGGCTCCTCGACCCCTTCCCCTGGGACGGAGACGCGGCGATAGAGGGGGTGAAGAAGACTAAGGGCAAGGGGGTGGCGGTCCCTGACGACGAGATAATGGAGTCGGTCAGGGTACTCGCATCCAGAGCAGGCGTCTTCGCGGAGCCATCCGGTGCCGTCGGCCTCGCGGCCCTCAGGCGTCTCCTCGACGAGGGATTCCTGGACAGGTCTGACAGGGTAGTCGTTCTGGTGACCGGGTCGGGCCTGAAAGAGGTAGAGAAGCTCTTGGGAAGCGTCGGCGAGATTCCGCTGATCAGGCCTGAGGTCGAGGAGCTGAGGCGCTACCTGGGCTGATTGGCGCTCTGCCTCTTCCTGTGCAGGTACTCGCCCCTTCCTGGCTTCCCCGTGATCTGACCTTCCTCGGCCACCACCTCTCCTCTGGCCACCGTGACGACAGGATAGCCTGTGACCTCGATGCCCTCGTAGATCGAGTGGTCGAGGGCGCTGTGGAGCACGTCCTTCCCAAGCCTCACCTTCCTCTCGGGATCGATGACGACTATGTCTGCGTCCCAGCCGACGGCTATCCTCCCCTTCCTGTGGGAGAGGCCGTAGATCTTTGCGGGGTTGTAGGAGGTCAGCTCGACGAACCTCTCCAAACCAATTAGGCCCTTCCTCACTCCCTCCGAGAACAGTACAGGCACGATCAACTCCGTCCCCTGAACCCCACCAGGTATCTCCCTGAAGTCCTTCGACCTGAGCTTGTGGACGGCGAGGTAGGGAGCGTGGTCGCTGCCTATTACGTCGATCGTCCCATCGGATACCCCTCGCCAGAGGGCCTCCCTGTCCAGCTCGGTCCTGAGGGGAGGCGCCATCACGAACAGGGGCCCTCTATCGGTCCTGTAGACCTCCTTCGTGAAGAGAAGGTAGTGGGGGCACGTCTCGCCCCTTGCCCTGACGCCGGACCTCTTCAAGGCCCTCAGCGAGGAAAGGGCGGCGGCCGACGAGATGTGGACGACGAGGAACTCCACACCCGTGACCGTTGAGATGAAGCCTATTCTGTTGACGGCCTCCGCCTCAGCGTAATCGGGCCTGCTCGACTCATAATGCGCCACGTCCGTCCTCCCCTCGAAGGCCAGCTCCTCCGTCGCCCTAGCTATCATCTCCTCGTTCTCGCAGTGGCAGAGCATCAGCACGTCCATCGCCGCCAGCTCCCTCGAGAGCCTGATCAGGGAGCCGTCGTCTATCATCAGGCCCCTCGCCCTGTAAGCCGTGAAGACCTTGACGGATGCGACGCCCCTCTCCTCGACGAGTCGCCTCAGCTCGGTGATCCTCTGGCCGTTGACCTCGAGGACGCAGACGTGGAGACCGAAGTCGACGATGGCCTTCCCTTTCGCAACCTTCAGCCTCTCCTCGAAGGCCTCAACGAGGGACTGGCCCCTCATCGGTGTCACGAAGTCGATGACCGTCGTCACGCCGCCTGCCGCCGCGCTCTCCGTCCCAGTCCTGAAGTCGTCGGCCGTCCTGATACCTGGCCCGTAGTCCATCTCGAAGTGGACGTGTCCGTCTATCGCTCCTGGAACGACCAGCTTGCCCGTGCAGTCGATGACCCTGTCAGCCCTCTCGTCGACGACCTTCGCGAGCTTGACGACCTTACCTCCTGCGATCGCGATCTCACATTCCTGCATTCCAGAGACGTCCACGACCTTACAGTTCCTCAGGACGAGGTCGTACGTCGTCACCAGGCCCTCACCGAACAGCGTTCACGCAGGAAGTACCTCGATGACCGGGTCGAGGAAGCGCTGGTTCGTGACGTCGAAGAGGCCCATGTCGGTGATCCTGTAGGCTGGGATGACGGAGAGCGTCATGAGCGAGACGAGCGGCATGTAGGGGTGATCTATGGCGTCCAGCTTCCTCAGAGCCTCCCTGAACGCCCTCATCTTCCCGGCCATCACCTCCACCGGCTCCTCCGACATCAACCCCGCTACCGGGAGCTCGATCAGTGCGAGGACCTTTCCGTTGAGGGCCGCGGCCATCCCACCACCCGCCTTCACCACTTCGTTCGCAGCTACGTACATGTCCGACGGGTCGGTCCCGACGACGGCGAGGTTGTGCGAGTCGTGGGCCACAGTTGTAGCCACAGCGCCCCTCCTCAGCATGTTCCTCACGAAGCCGACCCCGCTCTTGCCGTGCTTCCCGTGCCTCTCGATCACCTTCATCAGCGCCACATCACCAAGTACTGGCCTGCGGTTCCTAACCTCAACGACGGCCTCCGAAGCCTTTGTCACTATCATCTGGAGGAAGGTCCAGGCCACGTCGCCCTGAACCTCCTCGGGCCTCGGGAAGTCGACCACCCTCACCTTCATCCTTCCGTTCTCGATCGGTGCGATGAACTCGAAGTCCTCGGGCCTCAGGCTCCTCACCTTCACCGTCCCATATGCCCTCCTGTCGAAGGGTCTTCTCTCGAGGTTGACGATCATCTTGCCTTCCTTGGCGACGGGGACGCCGTTCGAGACCACTAGATCTACCTCGACCCTCCTGAGGTCCTTGAGGACCACGACGTCCGCGAGCCTGCCCGGAGCTATCGCACCTATCTCCCTCATCCTCATGTGCTCAGCCGGCCTGAGGGTCGCGCTCCTTATCGCCTCGACCTCGTCCATCCCCGCCTCTATCATCGACCTGATCACGAAGTCCAGGTGTCCCTTCTCGAGGAGCGTGTCGGGCATCACGTCGTCCGTCACGAAGATCACCCTGTTCCATCCGCTAGGCACGGACTTCAGCGCCTCAACGAACCTCTTGGTGTCCAAGATGTAGGGGCCCCTTAGCTTTACGTACATGCCCCGCCTCAGCTTCTCGAGCATCGATTCGACCGTGAAGTTCTCGTGGTCTGCCTCCGGGCCTGCAGCGATGTAGGCGTTCAGCCTCGCACCTGAGAGGAGGACGCAGTGGCCGTCGATGACGACGTTCTTCCTCCATCCCAGCTCGAGGATCCGCATGAACTTCTCCTCCCCTCTCAGAACCGCCTCGAAGTCCATCACCTCGCCCAGCCCAGCTATCCCGTCCCAACCGAGCGCCTCCTCGATGTCCTCCGGCGTCACCTCAGCGCCGGCGGTGACCGCGTTCGATTCGGGAACGCATGTAGGCATGAAATAGTAGATCTTCATCGGTAGCCCCCTCGAGTTCTCCAGCATCATCTTGACCCCCTCCTTCCCGAGGACGTTCGCTATCTCGTGCGGGTCAGCTACGACGGTGGTGGTGCCGTGGGGAAGGACAGCCTCTGCGAACCTGACAGGCGTCACCATGCTGCTCTCGATGTGTAGGTGGGTGTCGATGAAGCCGGGCACCGCGACGCCCCGAGCCTCGATAACCGTCTCCGCCTTCCGCTCCTCCTTGCCGAGGTAGACGATCCTGTCCCTGTAGACCCCGATGTTGAGTTCCTCGATCTCGCCGGAGAAGACGTTCAGCACCTCTGCGCCCTTGATCAGGAGCGTCAGGACCCTCAGCCCCTGCGCCGCCTCGACGAGCTCCCTTATGCTCGATGCAGACCTCACACCTCTCACAACCCACTACCAGGATTTTTGGTTAGAGGAATCGGTTCAACCTGCCGGTCCGGGACCTCAGTTGTCATGCGGTAGGTCTAATACGGACTCGGAGCCGCTTCAAGGGGAATGGGCGATCCGAAGAGGCCGAGGAAGAAGTACGAGACGCCGAGGCACCCGTGGCGCGCTGACAGGTTGATGGAGGAGCTCCGGCTCGTCGGAGAGTACGGCCTGAGGAACAAGAGGGAGCTCTGGAGGGCCCAGGCGATCCTAAGAAAGTACAGGAAGATAGCGAGGAGCCTCTTCGTCCTGACCGGCGAGGAGAGGGTTCGGAGGGAGTCGGAGCTCATCAGGACTTTGGCGAAGTACGGGCTTGTCTCCGAGAACGCGACGGCCGACGACGTGCTCAGGCTCACGGTGAGGGACATCCTCGAGCGGAGGCTCCAGACCGTGGTCTACAGGCTCGGATTGGCCAAGACCATCTACCACGCCAGGCAGCTGATAGTCCACAGGCACATAGCGATCGGCGACCAGATCGTGAACGTTCCCGGCTATTTGGTGAAGAAGGAGGAGGAAGGCCAGATCAGGCTTCTGCTCCGTCCGAAGACCGAATCCGCTCCGGCCCAGTAAGGGCCCGTCAACAAACAAACACAAATGAATAACGCCTTGTAAGTAATGCTACAGGGTTGGACGCAGTTAGAGAGAGGACCACCATTGCGGTCAGGCGGGAGGTGGCCGAAAAACTATCGGAGTTGGCGAAGGAGAGGAAGTCCTCGGTCTACGCCCTGGCCTCCAGCATCCTCGAGCAGGGGATTGAGGTAATCAAAGAGAGCGGGAGCGACTCGGTGATCTCAAACCTCTGGCGGGTCTACAAGGTCCTCCGTGACGCCGACGCGGTCGTCTTGCCCTCCTACTTCATGGACGCGCTGATCAAGGAGCTTTACAACCACGACAGGAAGAAGCTCTTCTCCCTCTTCAGCCAGCTGGGAAGGGACATCGGCCTCCTGATGAAGACCTACGCCTCGAGCTTCGAGGAGCTCGTGAGCCTCGCAACGCTCTTCTCCTACTTCTTCCCGCTGAAGAGGGTCGAGCTGAGGAACCTCGGGAAGGACGGACTCGAGATATCGGTCGTGGGGGTCGGCGAGTCGGTCGAGACGACCGAGGCAGTCTCGGTTGCGGCCAAGGAGATGCTCTCGGTCTTCGGGGTAGAGGTCGTCAACCAGACAGTCACGAGGGGGATGATGAAGCTCGTCGTGAAGCCGAAGGCCAACAAGCAGTGAGCGCTTGAAGCTCACCCGATGAAGGCCTCGTGGACAGCCCTCACGGCCTCATCAGCGTCACGCTCCTTCACGACGAAAGAGATGTTGAGCTCCGATGAACCCTGAGCGATCATCCTGACGTTAATCCCCTTCTCAGCGACTGCGGTGAAGACCTTGCTCGCAACGCCAGGAGTCCCCTTCATCCCTTCACCGATCACGGCTATCGCTGCGACGTCCCGCTCCACTTCCAGCTCTCCCCCTCCCAGCTCGCCGATGACCTCCCTCTCGAGACCCCTGACGACGATGTCAGTCATGGGTCTGGGAAGGACGACCGAGATCGAGGCGCTCGAGACGCTCTGGGAGATCATCAGAGGAACGACCTTCAGCTGCTCGAGGACCGCCAGGACCCTCGCGGAGAGGGCACCGCCCTTGAGGACGTCTCCCTTGACCGTCAGCATCGAGACGTTCTTAGTGAAGAGGACCGCCTTCGTGACGCCCATCTCCGTATCTGTGGAGTCGCAGATCACCGTCCCCTCCGCACCGGGGTTGAAGGTGTTCTTGATCCTGATGGGAATCCTCTTCTCCTTTGCGGGGAGGATGGTCCTGATCTGGAGGCCCTTCGCGCCGAAGTAGGCCATCTCCACTGCCTCCTCGTAGGATATCCTCCTGAGGACTTTGGCGGTCCTGACGACCCTCGGGTCCGCTGACATCATGCCGTCCACGTCGGTCCAGAGCCAGACCTCCTTGGCGTCTAACGAGTAGGCGATGAGCGTCGCTGTGTAGTCCGATCCGCCCCTCCCCAGCGTTGTGGTCACCCCGTCCCTGTTGGCCGCTATGTACCCGGTCACCACAGGCACCTTTCCGTCGGAGAGGAGCTTGCCGAGGCGCTCCCTCAGCAGCTGGGCTGTCAGGGGCATCAACGGGTTGGCGTTACCGAAGGCGTCGTCGGTGACGATTCCAGCCTCCCCTCCCTCGAGGTAGACCGCATCTACCCCCATCGACCTGAGCGCACCCCAGAAGATCTTCGTCGAGAGCCTCTCGCCGAAAGATGCGATCAGGTCCCTCGTCCTCTCTGTGACCTCCCGCAACAGCGAAGCGCTCGTCGCCACCTTCTCGAGCTCCTCCGTCCTCGCCGTCACGAACGACTCGACCTCTCTCCTGACGTCGACATCGTCGACCGCTTCCCTGCAGGCCTTGAGGTGTTCCTCCCTCAGCTCCCTCACCGTCTCGATGGCCTTCTGGGCATCTCCCCTCGAGGCAGCATCGGCCACGGCCATCAAACGGTCGGTCGTGTGGCCCATCGCTGAGCAGACGACGACGAGGTCCCGGGTCCTGAGGGCCTCCGCTACCAGCTTGGCTGCGTTTCTGATCAGCTCGCCGTTGCCGAGGGACGTCCCGCCGAACTTCCAGACCTGCAGCTCCCTCATCCGGAGACCCGGGTTTTCGGTTCCCGAGCTAATGATAACCCTGACCGTGCTCTGCACCCGTCGCCGGAAAATCACCAAATATCACCGGGTTCTCGAACGGACGAGGGGGCTTGGCTAAGGTCTGGATCTACGTCGCGGTCTTCGCGGCGCTGGTCGTGCTTACTGTGCTGGAGCTCGTGGTCTTCTCCCAGCCTCTGCCGAGGGCCGTGGTCGACGCATCGATAGTCCTGCTTGCCGGAGGGAAGGCGGTGCTGATAGCGCTGTTCTTCATGCATCTAGCCTATGAGCCCAGATCCCTCTCGAGCCTCGCCGTCCTCGG
>JAVVHL010000022.1:0-14156 GCA_032249575.1 Candidatus Calditenuis sp.
TAATCTACGGTAGGGGTTGCACCACATGGATTGCAGGGCGAAGTGATCCTGCCGCTCGAAGGGAGGAAGTTCTACGAGCTCGAGATCGAGGGTTTCAGGAGGACTTTGCCCATGATGAAGGTCTCGGAGAACCTTTACATCGCTTACTTCGACAGCCTTGGGGACCTGGAGTTCCTCTCCCACTGCGCCAACCTCCTCGCACGGAGGCTCGTCGGCTCCGAGGTCCTGATCACGTCGGAGACCAAGGGCGTCCCGCTGGTCCACGAGATAGCCAAGATACTCGGCCACAGGTACTACGTGATCGCGAGGAAGCGCATGATCCCGTACATGATCGACCCGATCGTGGTGGAGTACAAGCCGATAACGAGCAACGCGCCGCAGACCTTGGTGCTCGACGGGAGGTACGTTCCCCTGTTGAAGGGGAAGAAGGTCTCGATCGTCGACGACATCGTAAGCACGAGGGAGACGATGAGGGCGCTCGAGGAGATCGTGAGGAGGGCTGGCGGGATCGTCTACAAGAAGGCTGCGATACTGGTCGAGGGCAAGGTCTACGACGACATAGAACACCTGGGCGTCCTGCCGCTGTTCAGGGAGTGAGCGGGAAGGGCTGCCCCACACGTCGAATCCCTTGCGTGGCGAGGGCCTGACGCAGACGGTGTGAAGCAGATAGCCTGCGGTCATCGCGAAGGCTGAAATCGAGAATAACCCAAACGTCACGGGAGAAGAGTTGCTGATGGAGCTGGTCTTCCTGGGAACCGGAGGGGGCATGCCGACGCCCGAGAGGGCACTCCCCTCGCTGGCCTTGAGGTTCGCGGGCCACCTCCTCATCTTCGACTGCGGTGAGGGGACACAGAGGCAGATCGTCTCGGCTGGGCTGGGCTTCCCCTCCTCGATGAGCGTCTTCGTCACCCACCTCCACGCCGACCACTACCTGGGGCTGGGAGGGCTCGTGGCCACGCTCGACCTGCTCAGGAGGGAGGCGCCTCTCCGGATATACGGACCAAAGGGGATCCGCGAGGTGGTAGGGTTGCTCATCGAGGCCGCGAGGCTCGACCCGGGATTCGACGTCGTGACGACCGAGATCGGAGAGGGCATCGTGGTGGAGGGGAGGGAGTTCGTGGTGGAGGCCATGAGGACGAGGCACACGGTGGAGTCTTTCGCATACAGGTTGAGGGAGAGGGACAGGCCCGGCAGGATGAGGGTCGAGTACCTGGAGTCGATCGGGCTCCCTAGGGGTCCTCTGTGGGGAGAGCTCCAGAGGGGGAGGCCCGTCGAGTTCGGTGGCAGGACCATCAGGCCTGAGGAGGCCGTCGACCCTCCTAGGAGGGGGAGGATCGTGGTCTACTCGGGCGACACGCTGCCCTTCGAAGGGATGGTCGAGTTCGCAAGGGGGGCCGACGTCCTCGTCCACGAGAGCTCCTTCGACTCCTCGCTCAGGGACAAGGCGTTGGAGGACATGCACTCGACGGCGGCCGACGCGGCCGAGATAGCCCTCAGGGCCGGCGTCAGGAAGCTGGTGCTTTACCATCTGAGCTCGAGGTACAGGGGAAGGTGGGAGGTCTTGCTGGAGGAGGCGAGGAGGACCTTCCCCGATGTGATCCTGCCCTCCGACCTACAGAGGCTTGAGGTCCCCTTCGACCGCTGAGCGCCTCTGCAGCGTGAAGGCCTTCGGCGGCCAAGTCGAGAGGTCTATGTAACCCTTCAGCTGCGAGAGGAGGTCGTAGACGGCAACGGTCTTCGGAGGCGAGCCGTCGGACGCCCTCACGACGCTCCAGTCCTCCCTGACCAGCAGCCTCGAGTCCCCCTCGTCTATCGCCTCGACCGAGATCTCCTGTCCTCTCCTGGCCCTGACCAGAATGACGTCGGGCGGCAGCGACCCGGCACCTCTCCTCGCCACCGCCAGCCACCTCTCCTCATCGCCGTTTATCACACCTCTCAGTCCCTCGGTCGAAGATATCGGTCCCATCGGCCTCTCACCAGCGAGGACGGCGCCGCAGGCCCTGCACCTCCAGGCCTCCAGGACCTTCAGAAGCTCCTGGTCGACGTAGACGTTGAGGGCGCCCACGTAGAGGAAGTCGTGGACGGTGCAGCCCACGCTCATCCCTCCGGCTCGAGGACCTCGACCCTGACGCTGACCAGTGACCTGAACCTTTCCGCGTCCTTCACGCTCCCCACGATGGCACCGAAGTGCATCGGTATCGCTAGCCTCGGAGAGATTACCTTCGCCGCCTCGGCCGCCTCCTCGGCCGTCATGACGTAGGTCCCGCTCACGGGTAGGAGGGCCACGTCTACGGGCCCGAGCTCCCTCATCTCCGGTATGAAGTCCGTGTCGCCTGCGTGGTAGACGCTCACGCCCGCCAGCTCCAAGACGTATCCGACTCCTCCGTACTCCCTGGGATGGAAGGGCTGGCCAGGGGCCCTGAACTTGTTGACGTTGTAGGCGTGTACGGCCCTGAACTTGACCCCGTACACCTCGCCCGAGTCTCCGGGCTTGACGTACCTCAACTCCTTGGCCTTCAGACCTCCGAGGGGCTTGCTGCAGTTGGAGGCCGCCACCACAACAGTTGCCGAGGGGTCTACGAACCTCCTCAGGTCGTCCAGCGAGCAGTGGTCGAAGTGGTCGTGCGTGACGAAGGCGACGTCGACCTTTTTCCCAGGCACCTTAACCCTGAACGGGTCTATCACGACTGACCTCCCTCCTCCCTCGATCAGGAAGCCGTCGTGTCCCAACCAAGTTACGGTCACGGCACCGAAAGTGGTCCTGCTGGGCACGTAGTGAAGATGGTTTCCAACGTAAAATGCGTTGCTCAGGGCTGGGATGCGAGCCTGCAGAGGGACTTCAGGATCCTCTCGAGTCTCCTGATCCTGTGTTGTCCCTCGTCGGGGCCGAAGAGGAGCTCGTTGAAACCCTTCAGGAACCTCACCACCTCGAACCCACCGTCCCACTTCGCGATCTTACCGAGATGGCACGAGACGTTGCCGCAGAGGAAGAGGATCGACGAGCCCGCCCTCTCGAGCCTCACGTTTTTGGGGTTGAGGGGCATGCCGCAAGCGCAGAGGGGCCAGCCGTCGTCCACGTCCGTCCGGAGCAACGGTATTTAATAGGTGTAAAACATGCAAGGGATGATCGTCGACGTCCACGCTCACCTGACCGACGAGCGGCTTCACGGCAGGTTGGGGACGGTGATCGCTTCGGCCAGAGCGGCTGGCGTCGTGAGGGTCGTGACGTGCGGCGTGGGACCGGAGGACTCGCTGCGGGCTCTGGCGCTGAGGGACGACTTCGTCAGGGTCTCGCTCGGGATAGCGCCGTATGACCTGAGGGGCTACGAGGAGGTGATCGAGCTGATCAGACGGAACAGGCAGCTCGTCGACGCTGTGGGCGAGGTCGGCCTTGACCTCTACAGGGGCACGAGGGAGGGGTTCGAGGAGCAGAGGAGGGTCTTCTCGGAGTTCATAGCACTCGCCAAGGAGCTCGACAAGCCGCTGGTGATACACAGCAGGAACGCAGGGAAGCCCGCGATCGAGCAGCTGCTCTCCGAGGGTGCCGAGAGGGTCGTGATGCACGCCTACGACGGCGACGTCGGCGCTGCCAAGAGGGCCGCCGAGAGGGGGTTCAGGTTCTCGATACCTCCGAGGATCGCGACCTCGGACCAGAAGAAGGCGCTGGTCAGGAAACTGCCGCTGGAGGCCCTGCTCATAGAGACCGATTCGCCCTGGCTCGGCCCTGAGAGGACCGTGCTGAACGAGCCGAAGAACGCCTGGTTCTCGATCGAGTGGATCGCCAGGCTCAAGGGGATCAGCACCGATCGGGTGGTCGAGGCGACTTACCAGAACGCCTTGGAAGTGTTCGGGTGGAGCGATCTGCCTTAAGGCGGTGTTGTAGCGAAAATCTGATCTATTGGACATTATTGCCAATTCTTGATGCCCACGGGTGGTACCTCAAGACCTGTCTTTGCGGCTGCTCTTATCGCGGCACTGCTGGTGGGCCTCTTCGGAGGGTATCTCGCAGCCGGGGTGACGGGGGGAGGACTCAACACGGTGACCGTCACGAGGGAGGTCGCTAGGACGGTCGAGCTCAGGACCACGCTGACGGAGCACCTCATCCAAATGGTCACCCGAACGCTGGAGCTGCCGGTAACCGTGACGAGGACCGAGACGCAGTTGGTGGAGAAGAGGGAGCCGGAGGTCAAGTACGCCAGGTTCTTCTCGATCGAGCGGGGAGACGGCTACACGCTGTTGAGGGACGGGCTGAACAGGACGGTCCTGCTGGTGAAGCGGGGCCAGAGCGCTCCGCAGAACGTGAAGGCGGACCTGGTGGTGCAGGTGCCTGTGGAGAGGATGGTGCTGATGTCGGCGACTCACGTGGCCCTCGTCGAGCGGTTGAGGGAGTACGCACCTGACATATGGGACAGGGTTGCGGGGATCATGTGGGGCCGCTCATACCAGTGGTTCTTCCCTGAGGTGGAGCGGAGGTTCGCGGAGGGGAAGCTGGTCGACGTCGGCGCCGCCTGGTCTCCCGACTACGAGAAGCTGATCGAGCTCAAACCGGACCTCGTTATGATCTACACCTTCGAGGGCGACCCGGTCAGGTCGAAGCTCGAGGAGCTGAAGGTGCCCTACGTCGTCAACAGCGAGTACCTCGAGAACACCCTGCTCGGGAGGTTCGAGTGGATCAAGTTCGTCGCCGCCTTCTTCGGGCTCGACGAGGTGGGTGCGAGGGTCTTCAGGCTCGTCGAGCTCAGGTACCAGCTGATATCCACCAAGGTCTCGGCGTCGATGGCAACCCTGAACATCAAGCCGGTGAAGGTGGCCTGGTTCTCGGTCTACAAGGGAACCGTCTACGTCGCTGGAGGCCTCAGCTACGTGGCCAACTCGATCTACGACCTCAACGCGGTCTATGCCTTCTCCGACCTGAAGGCAACTGGGGGCAGGCAGGTGAGCCTGGAGGAGTTCGTCGCGAGGGCAAGGGACGCGGACGTCCTAGTCGTCTCGACTGATTTGATACAGTCGCTCGAGGCGCTGACTGACGAAATCCCGCAGGTCGCCGAGTTCAAGGCTGTCAGGGAGGGCAGGGTGTACCGGTTCAACTCGAACATCTACCAGCTGGGGTACATGGACACGGAGGGCTGGTTCCTCGATTTGGCTTCGATGCTTTACCCGGAGCTCTTCCCCGACCACACGCTCTCTTACTTCGTGGCGCTTTGAGGCATGAGGCGATCGGTCCTTCCCTTCCTTCCAGTCTCTCTTTTCGGATCGGTCATGCTCTCAGCTGTGACGGGTTCTGTGAGGGTCCCCTTCGAGTCGGTGCTCGGGGCCCTCTTCGGGTTCAGGGTTGAGGGTCTCGCAGCAACGGTCATAGACCTGAGGCTCGTCAGGACCGTGGCGGCCCTCGTCTCTGGCGCATCGCTCGGCGCAGCGGGTGCGGTCCTCCAGTCCCTCTTCCGCAACCCCCTCGCTGACCCCTTCGTCCTCGGCATCTCCTCAGGCTCCTCGCTCGCAATTGCAGCCACCCTCATAGCCGGGACTGGGCTCGGCCTCATCAGCTCCTACGACCCGCAGGCCCTCTACGTGGCAGGGGCTCTCGGTGCGCTGGCCGTCTCGCTGGCGGTCGTCGCTCTCTCCTCAGTCCTCAGGTCCAACCTCGGTCTGGTGCTCGTGGGCGTGATGCTCGGCTATCTGGCCTCAGGGCTGACGACGTTGCTCGTCGTGACCTCCGACGTCGAGAGGGTCAGGGCCTTCACCTTCTGGACCCTCGGCACCTTCTCGGCCTCCAAGTGGTCCGTCGTCAACTCGGTCCTGCCCATAGCCTTCGGTTCGCTCCTGGCCTCGCTCCTCGTCGCGAAGCCGCTGAACGCCCTCCTCTTCGGAGAGGACGCCGCGGCAACGATGGGGGCATCGGTTAGGTCCTCAAGGGTAGGAGCGATTGCGGTCGCCGCCTCGCTCGTCAGCTGCTCTGTGGTGATCTCAGGGCCCGTCGGCTTCGTCGGCCTCGCAGCTCCCCACGCCGTCAGGATCCTCCTGAAGACCGAGGACAACAGGTTGACCGTCCCGCTCTCGGCCTTGGTGGGTGCTGAGCTCGCGGTGCTCTCGGACAT
The DNA here is from genome assembly GCA_032249575.1 of Candidatus Calditenuis sp. GTDB lineage: Archaea > Thermoproteota > Nitrososphaeria_A > Caldarchaeales > Calditenuaceae > Calditenuis. Next base: position 6,096 of record JAVVHL010000022.1, read on the forward strand.
CGCCGCTCGGACCCTCATGTCGCCTCTGGAGCTGCCCGTGACCGCCGTGACCTCGCTCTTCGGCGCACCCATCGTCCTCGCGCTGGTCGTGAGGAGGTGGGGTTTCAGGTGAGGGCTAAGGACCTCTCGGTCGGGTACGGCAGCAAGGAGGTGCTCTCAGGCGTATCGCTCGAGGTCGAGAAGGGGAAGCTGACGCTGGTTGTGGGGCCCAACGCTTCAGGGAAGTCGACCCTTCTAAAGACGCTCGCCGGGATCCTCAGGCCGCTCGGCGGTGTGGTGACGATAGACGGCAAGGAGGTCCACAGGATGAGGAGCAGGGAGAGGGCGAGGTCGATAGGAGCCGTCACGACGTCGAGGCCGCAGGTCTCCGAGATGACGGTGGAGGAAGTGGTAGGAATGGGCAGGTATCCGTGGACCGGTCCATTACACCTCCTCACGGCTAGGGACAGGGAGGTCGTGGAGAGGGCGATGAGGGTCACCGGCGTCCTCCGTCTGAGGCGTAGGAGGATATCGGAGCTCAGCGACGGCCAGCTCCAGCGCGTCCTGATCGCACGGGCCCTCGCCCAGGAGCCCGATTACCTGATACTCGACGAGCCGACGACGCACCTCGACGCCCCTTCGAGGATCGAGGTGATGACGCTGCTGAGGGACCTCGCAAAAGGCGAAGGTGTGGGCGTCATAGCCTCGACGCATGAGCTGGAGCTCGCCCTCCGCTTCGGCGACAGGGTCGTCCTCGTCTCCTCTGGGACAGTTAGGGTCTACTCGAGGCCGGAGGACGCGGTGAGGGACCCCGAGTTCGTGGGCGCGTTCTCAGTAGGCCGGTCGATCAGCCTCTCTCCAGTCACGCTCTCGGTCGAGGTCCTGCAAAGGCCGCGCGGCGACGCACCGAAGGCCTTCGTCGTCTCAGGCTCAGGCACAGGCCCTCCAGTCTTCAGGGCCCTCGTGAGGAGGGGATACGCGGTCTCGGCGGGCGTGCTCCACGAGAACGACATCGACTATCACGTGGCTGTCTCGATGGGCATCGACGTCGTCTCGGAGAGGCCTTACTTCCCGATATCGGAGGCAGCAGTGCGCGAGGCGCTCGAGAGGGCTTCGGAGTCCGACGTCGTGGTCTTCACTTACCCTCCAATAGGCCCCCTCAACTCGGGGAACCTCCGGCTCGTCGAGGAGGCCCTGGCGATGGGCATAGAGGTCTACGGCATCGGTAGCGCCCGTCCCTATGAGATCCCAGGTCTGAGGACGGTGGACTCGGTAGAGGAGCTGCCCTACGGAAGCGAAAGGCGGATATCAGTCGCACCAAATCTGCCTCCGTGGCCAAGGACCCGGTCTATCGGTTCTTCGCCGAGATCCAGCTCCTCCTCTCGAGATCGGTAGAGCTGAGGCACCTCCACCTGAGCCCCGGAGCGAGGGTCTGCGCGCTCGACGCCTCTTACAGGGACAGCGAGGTGAAGGTAGGAGCGGCGGTCTTCGAGCTTCCAAGGATGGAGGTCCTCGAGGAGCTCAGCTTCTCCGGTCACACGCCCTTCCCCTACGTCCCGGGCCTCTTCTACCTGAGGGAGGGGCCCTTCGCCGTCGAGGCCCTGAGGCGGTTATCGGTCATTCCTGACCTGGCGCTTGTGGAGGGGCACGGCATCGCTCACCCTCGCAGGGCAGGGCTCGCCTCCATCGTAGGGCTGGTTACCGGAAGGCCTACGGTCGGCATAGCGAAGGGCCTCCTTTGCGGCGAGGTCCTGTGGGAGTCGGACGAGTCCGGTTGGATAACGCTGGAAGGCGAGAGGGTCGGCGTGGCATACAGGTGCGGGAAGAAGACCTACTACCTATCACCCGGTCACCTCACGGACCTCGAGACGCTCCTCGAGCTGCTGGAACTTACGGACAGGAGGCCGCACGAGCTGGTGAAGGGGGCCCACAGGCTCTCCAGGTCATGAGCTGGAGGCCGGTATCCTCGGCTTGACGATACCGAGCTTCACGCCCTCGACGAACCTGATCGCCTCCAGAGCCGCCATGCACCCGAAGCCTGCCGCTGTCACGGCCTGCCTGTACTTCTTGTCGTGGACGTCGCCCGCAGCGAAGACACCGTCAACACTTGTCTTGACGTAGTCGTGCGTGACGATGTAGCCCTCCTCGTCCAGCTCGAGCCAACCCCTGAAGATCTCCGTCGCAGGAGCGTGCCCTATCGCGATGAATACGGCCTCGCAAGGGATCACCTGCGTCTCCCCCGTCTTCAGGTTCCTCACCCTAACACCCGTCACCCTTTCCTCTCCGAGGATCTCCTCGACGACGCTGTTCCAGACGAAGGTGATCTTCGGGTTGGCGAAGGCCCTCTCCTGCAGGGCCCTCGAGGCCCTGAGCTTGTCCCTCCTGTGGATCACCGTGACCCTCTCGGCGAGGTTAGCGCAGAAGAGGGCGTATTCCATCGCGCTGTCTCCTCCTCCCACCACGACCATGTTCTTCGCTCCCTTGAAGAGGGGCGCGTCGCAGGTCGCACACCCTGAGACTCCCTTGCCCATCAGCCTCCTCTCCGACTCGAGGCCGAGCCACTTCGAGGCCGCACCGGTCGCCACTATGATCGAGAGCGCCCTGAACTCCTGGCTTCCCGTCCGGACGATGAACGGGTAGGTCGAGAGGTCTACGCCCGTCACCTCGTCGTAAACGACTTCCGCTCCAGCCCTCTCCGCCTGCTCGCGCATCCTGTCCATCAGCTCCGGCCCCATGATGCCCTCAGGGAAGCCGGGGAAGTTCTCGACGATCGTGGTCAACATGAGCTGGCCTCCAGGCGTCACACCTGCTATCAGCAGCGTTTTCATCCCTCCTCGGGCGGCGTAGATCGCAGCCGTGCAGCCCGCAGGCCCAGAACCTATCACGATCACGTCGTAGACTTCCCGGTCCATGCTCTCAGTACTCCTCCGACTCCCTATTTTTGGTTGCTTCAACTTGATATCCGCCGAGAGACGGATCGATACGGGCATGCCTGCGATCAGGTGCGCCAGGTGCGGAGCAGAGGACGCGAGGTACCACATCTCGTTCGCCAGGATCTCCCTCTGCGGCAAGTGTTACATCCGATACTACGAGAGGAAGCTCAGGTCCACGGTCCTGAAGTACGGGATGCTGAGGGTGATGAAGAGGCCGCTGGTCGCCCTCTCAGGCGGCAAGGACAGCACCTCAGCCCTCGTCGGCCTCAAGTCGGTCTTCCCGGACCTCGAGGTCACGGCGCTCTACATCGACCTCGGCATACCGGGGTACTCGGAGGAGTCGGAGAGGGTCGTCAGGAAGGTGACGGACGAGCTGGGCGTTGAGCTGGTGATCCACAGGCTCAGGGAAGAGGGCCGGACGATACCGGAGCTGGCAGTCGGCAGGTTCAGGAGGAAGCCGTGCGCGATCTGCGGGACCGTCAAGCGCTACATCATGAACAGAGTTGCCGTCGAGCGCGGCCACGACTCCGTCGTTACCGGCCACAACCTCGACGACACGGTGGAGGTCCTCTTCGAGCTTTACAGGAGAGGGTTGCTGGAGGAGGCCGTGAGGCTGAGGCCTGTGCTTCTAGGCGACGGCGTCAAGTTAGCCAGCAGGGTCAAGCCCCTCTTCGAGATGACCGACGAGGAGGACCTCTACTACGTCGACGCCAAGGGGATAGAGGTCGTCGAGAGCTGGTGCCCTCTGGTCAGGGGCGCCAAGACCGTCTCGAGGAAGGTCCTGATCCACGAGATCGAGTCTAAAATCCCGGGATTCAGGCACACGCTCCTTAAGGCCCACGTGAAGAGGTTCCTGCCCGTGCTGGAGAAGGTGATAGGGCAACCGGTCCTGAGGGAGTGCGCCGTCTGCGGTTACCCGACCACTTCAGAGGTCTGCAGCTACTGCAGGGCGATGAGGAGGGTAGTTCTGCCGCGCAGCGGCGGGGCCTCGGGCAACACTGCTACAGGCAGTTAAGGCGCTGACCTTTCACGTCAGGACGTAGCGGTACTCCGACTTGATGACGCGGGTGGTGATCATCACGTTCATCTCCTTCACGCCCTCCGCCCTCCTCAGCTCCTCGACCCTCTCGTGAAGGTCCTGTATGTCCTTCGCGAAGACTACCGCGATCAGGTCCCACTCGCCGCTGAGCTGGTATATGTTCGTCACGTCCTTCATCGACGTGAGCTTCTCCAGAAGCTGGTCCAGCTTCTTCGGATCGACCTTGAACATCACAGCCGCCGAGACGTTCAGCCCCAGGGCCCTCGGGTCGACCAGGGCCGTGAAGCGCCTTATGACGCCGTTCTTCAGGAGCCGCTCTATCCTGTACCTTACCGTGTTCTCCGGTTGGTTCAGCCTCTTCGCGAGTTCGGCAACGGGGATCCTGCCGTTCTCTTGGAGGTGCGAGATGATCTTCAGGTCCAGCTCGTCGATCTTCGGAGACCTCATCTCATATTCTCATCCTCATCCCAGTTAGATATAATTGCCGTTGCCTTAGATGGGCGAGAGGTCGATGTCGAGCCATGCGCCTGTCGGTCCAGAAATCCTGGTCCTCGGAGCGTGTGATGGGTGGTCGATCGCCGAGCTCTGCGGTGTGCTCAAGAGGTCCGGCCTCAGACCCGTCGAGGTCACGTCGTCCGATGTCCTGAAGGGCGTTGGGGTCCCGGAAGGGCCGGTGGTGGTCTTGTCCGATCCGGAGCGGCTGACCGAGTTCGAGGGGGACCTTCGGGAACTTTTGGACAGACAACCTTCGGTCCTCGCTGTCTCACTCGATCGGCACCTCCTCCACGAGGTCGATCTCCGGTCCTTTCGGGAGAAGGCGGTAGGGTTCAGGGTCTTCAGGGGTGCGAGGGGGAGGACGGCTGTTGAGCTCGTGGCGCTCCCTGACGAAGGAAATGAGCCCTTCGAGTTCGCGTTCCGCTGGCTCAGAGGTTTAGGCTTCAACGTCCTGCTGCTTCGCGGCTCCGACCCCGGACCGGTCGCACCGAGGGCTATCATCTCCTGTGCGGCCCAGGCCATGGTTCTGGTCGAGGAGGGCGCACGCGCTGAGGCCGTGGAGGCGGCCGCGGTCCACCGACTCTGCTTCGGGCTCGGTCCGATTAGCGCGGTCAAAGCGCAGGGCTACAATAGGCTCCGGTCGATGGCGGAGCTGGCAGCGAGGAATGAGGGCCTGTCCGTCGATCTCGGCCGCGTCTCGGAGCTGCTGAGGGTTGCTGAGGGGCTCCACCTCCCTGATCCAGTTCCTCCCGTCGAAGGGATGTGGCATGTGAGGGCGGCATCGATGGTCGGTGCCGTTGCGGGCGAGCTGGCGGCGCTCTCTTCCATAGCCAGCACAGATAGATCGGCCCTCGACGCCTACGTCCGCGACCTGCTCGGATCCCCTGTCGGGCCTCTGGCGTTCGCAGACCTTCTGGGGCTCGATGTCGTGACAGGATCGCTGGAGCTGGGAGCCGCTTCGCTCAGCTGGACGGAAACCGTGAGGAAGACGGTGGAGCGGGGCGAGCTGGGCGCGAAGTCCGGACAAGGGTTCCTGCGGTGGCCCCACGAGCAGGTCTGGGAGGGGAAGGTGCTCTACGAGCTCTGCGGGACCTATGCGCTGATAACGCTAAGCAGGCCGGAGAAGCTGAACGCCCTCGACGAGGGCATGTGGGCTGGGCTCAGGGCTGCGCTGAGGAGGGCGGCTGAGGACGAAAGGGTGAGGGCCGTCCTGGTCAGAGGTCAGGGAAGGGCCTTCTCGGCCGGGGACGACATCGCGATGATGGCCTCGTGGAGGGGGTTGGAGGATGCTAAGAGGTGGCACGACGAGCTGCTGATGCCCCTGCTCAGGGAGCTGCTGGAACACCGGAAGCCCCTGATAGCTTTGGTCGACGGGATAGCCTTTGGAGGCGGATGCGAGCTTCTGTTGGGGTTCGACGTGGTCGTTGCGAGCGAGAGGTCCCTCTTCTCCATCCCCGAGGCCCTCATCGGTGCCATACCTCCCATAGCCTCGAGCATCGGCCCATCGCTCCTCGGGAGAAAGGTGATCAGGTACGCCCTCACCGGCGAGTGGATCACAGCGGAGGAGGCGTCGAGGCTCGGGATCGTTGATGTGGTCGTGCCTCACGATCGGCTGTGGGAGGTAGGGGTGGAGTTCGTTGTGAAGGTCATGAGGTCGTCGCCCCAATCAGTAAGGGCCGTCAAGGAGGTCATAGCTGCCCAGCGGGCTTCGCTCCAGCCGTTCCTCTCGTTAGGCACCAACAAGCTCGTCTCGATCTCTGAGACCGGAGAGTTCAGGGAAGGGCTTGAGGCGTTCCTCAGAAGACGCAGCCCCAGCTGGTTCCTGGGCGGATCTTCGTAGAGAGCGTGTGGAGAAGCAAATTATGCAAAACCTTCCTGAACAGAACGTTCAGTCCGAAGACAGACAATCACTTGCCGAACTTCGTGATCTCCCTGACGATCCCCGCGCCTATAGTCATGCCCATGTCCCTGATCGCGAACCGTCCGAGCTGCGGGAACTCGCTGTAGGGCTCCAGGGCGACCGGCTTCAGCGGCTGGAGCTTAACGACAGCAGCGTCACCGGTCCTGAGGAACTGCGGGTTCTTCTCGACGACCTGACCGGTCCTCGGGTCTATCTTGGCCTCAAGTTCAACGAACTTGACAGCAGTCTGGGCGGTGTGGATGTGCATGACCGGCGTGTAGCCGACCGATATCGCCGTCGGGTGGTTGATTATGATCACCTGGGCCCTGAACTCCTCGGCGACCTTGCACGGGTTGTCGGGATGGCTCACGACCATGCCCCTGGAGAGCTGGGCCTTCTCGACGCCCTTGAGGTTGAAGCCGATGTTGTCGCCTGGGACGGCCTGCTGGAGCGGCGTGTGATGCATCTCGATGCTCTTCACCTCCGCCCTCAGCCCTCCTGGCATGATCACCACCTGGTCTCCCACCTTCAGCACGCCCGTCTCGACCCTGCCGACCGGAACGGTACCGACGCCCTTGATCGAGTAGACCGCCTGTATCGGGATCCTCAGCGGCTTGTCGATCGGCTTCGGAGGCTCCTGGAGGAGGTCGAGGGCCTCGAGGAAGGTCGGGCCGTTGTACCATGGCATCTTATCGCTCCGCTCGACGAGGTTGTCGCCCGTCCACCCTGATACCGGGATGAACGGGACCTTGGAAGGATCGATGCCAAGCTGCTTCATCAGCGCGGACACGCCTTGCTTAACCTCCTCGAACCTCTCCTTCGACCAGTTCACGGTCGGGTCGTCCATCTTGTTGACGAGGACTATCAGCTGCCTGATGCCGAGCATGTAGGCCAGGAAGAGGTGCTCCCTCGCCTGTCCTCCTGGACCTATAGCGACCTCGTACTCGCCCTTCTTGGCGGAGATCACGAGGACAGCCGCATCGGCCTGGGAAGCGCCTGTGATCATGTTCTTGATGAAGTCCCTGTGGCCCGGCGCGTCGATGATGGTGAAGAAGTTCTTCTTCGTCTCGAACTTGGTGTAGCTGGTCGTGATCGTAAGTCCCCTCTCCCTCTCCTCCTTCACCGTGTCCATGATGAAGGCGTAGACGAAGGACTCCTTCCCCAGCCTCTTGGCCTCCTCTTCCAGCTGCTTCAGCTGCCGCTCGTCGATCGACTTGTTCAGCACCAGGAAGTGGCCGATGGTCGTCGACTTGCCGTGGTCGACGTGTCCTATCACGACGAGGTTGATGTGCGGCTTTCCGGACATCTCGACTCGGGACCGGATTCTCCTTGCAGGTATTTAAAGCCAAAATCCGATTGTAGGGCATTGGGACAGGGAAAATTTCTCTCTGCAAAAAATCTGGAGGTGTTTTGGGAGGTATCGGGCGCTCAGAGCGATCAGTAGGGGAGGGCCCTCCTCCTACGTCCGACCACCAGCGAGGCGCCTAAGAGTGCTGCGATGACGGCCAGGAGCGCAGGCAGCACGTAGGTCGAGACCGGTTCGGCGAAGTACTGGGTAGAGGTAGTGGTGGTGCTGAGGGTGGTAGTGGTGGAGAGGGTCAGCGTCGTCGACAGGGTTGTGGTGGTCGAGTAGGTCGTGGACTGGGTGAGGGTGGTAGTCTCGGTCCTGGTGGTCGTGGCGGTCTGCGTGAGCGTTGTGGTCGTCGAGCTGGTGG
>JAVVHL010000023.1:0-13912 GCA_032249575.1 Candidatus Calditenuis sp.
AGCCTCCTCCCAGGTAGTTGTTCTGCTCGATCACCAGCACCTTGACGCCCCTCTTCGCCAACTCGCGGCTCGCCATGAGGCCAGCGGGCCCGGCACCGACGACGATCACGTCGCTCCTCGCGAACTCGCTGAACATCTCGATGAACGAGGTGGCAATAGCCCTCGTGATCTCCGACTCGGGAACAGGTTTGAATACCATCTCGGACCATCCTCCGCCTGCGTCCTGGATAAATCTTGTAATAAGTCGGTTATGGAGCCGAAGTATGCCTCGTTGCTTGGCGGAGACAGAGGTAAAGAGTAGAGCGTCAGACGGTCACGACGACCGAGTTGACGATCTCAACGAACTCCTCGTCGGTGAGCGGCCCTTTCTTCTCAAGGCTCCTTCTCTTGACCTCCCTCAGGACGGCCTCCAGCTGCTCCTCGGTGAGCTGCCTGCTGATCCCCAGCTCCCTCAGCTTGTACTCCAGCGCGTGCTTTCCGCTCTTCTTCCCTATCAGAACAGCCGGCCGGTTCCCTACCAGCTCAGGGCTGAAGGCCTCGCTCCCCAGCGGGTACTTCAGCCACCCCGCGACGCCTATCCCGGACTCGCGGGTGAAGACCCTCTCCCCGACGACGGCCTTGTTGGGAGCCACCTTGAAACCGGTCAGCCGCTCCACGAGCCTCGAGAGCTCGTACAGCTTCTCGAGCCTGACGCCCGTCCTCTGGCCGTAGAGAAGGTGCAACGAGAGCACCACCTCCTCGAGCGAGGCGTTGCCTGCACGCTCACCTATCCCGTTGACGCTGACGTGGACGACCTCCGCACCGGCCGAGAGGGCGGCGATGCTGGTGGCTGTGGCGAGTCCGAAGTCGTTGTGGCCGTGGAACTCCAGAGGCCTCGTGAGCTTTGACTTGAGGTGCCTGAAGAGGAACCTCGCTCCCTCCGGTGTGAGGGATCCGTAGGTGTCGGCGATCGTGAAGCCGTCGACCTTCGTCTCCCGTTCGAGCCGCTGGAGGAGCTCGGTCAGGAAGCCCAGATCGGCCCGCGTACCGTCCACGGTGAAGAATATCGTCACCAGGCCGTGGTCCTTCGCGTAATCTATGGCCTTGACCGCCGACTCGAAGAGCTGCTCCGGCGACCACCCGAACTGGTACTTCAGCTTCGGATACCCGACCGGCCCCTCTGTTATGACGCCGTCCACGTCGGCCTTCAGGCAGGCGTCGATGTCCTCAGTCCTGATCCTGCCGAAGCCGAAGACCTTGGCGCTGAGCCCGAGGCGCGTTATCCTCCTGATCGCCTCCAAGTCCTCCTCGGAGACCACGGGCATCCCTGCCTCTATCCTGTCGACGCCGGCCTCATCGAGGGCCCTCGCTATCTCCACCTTCTCCTCGGTCCTGAGCACCACACCGGGGGTCTGCTCGCCGTCCCTCAGCGTGACGTCGTGGACGAAGATCCTGCTGGGGAAGCTGAACTGGGATACCACCTCGTCGACGTAGTTGAAGTGCGTGACCCACCACTTCTCTCCCCTCCACGGACCACGCTCCAGGTGCTCGTGTGAGGACATGCCGGTTCACCGTTACCTCCCATCGGGTGCTTTATACGTTCTCAGGACGCACATCTCGTGTCAGACGTCGGCGAAGACCGTGTCGCCCTCTATCTTGACGCGGTAGGTCCTCAGGGCCCTTATCGATGACGGCGGTTCACCGGACGGTCCCTCGACCACCTGCCCTGTCTCAAGGTCGAAGAGGGCCTGATGGAGCGCGCATCTGACCCTCTTCCCCTCGAGGATCCCGAGCGTCAAGTCGGAGCGCTGATGGGTGCACCAGGTGTCTGCCACGAAAACCCGTTCGCCGATCCTGACGACCAACAGCTCCACGTCGTCGAGGTCCACCCGCCTCAGCTCGCCTTCCCTCAGCTGGCTCAGCTTGCAGACCTCTTTCCAGACCATCCGCCCTAAAACCTCCAGCCGTCTATTGTGCGTTACCGCTCCGGCCAGATCCGGTTTGACGCGAATCAGCCGTGACCGGTCGATTCCCTCAGCAGCCTGATCGCCTCCTCGGACCTGTAAGAGCGCTCTGAGGCCTCGATCATCTCGAGGAGCTCCCTGACCCTTCTGGCCAACTTCGTCCTCTTGTAAGGGAGGAGCGCGATCAGACGCCTGACAGCACCGACCCTCACGTAGAGCGCGAAGGACCTCTTGAGGCCCCTCCTCAGCTCCTCAACGACCTCAGGGTCTTCGACCATGACGCTGAAGACCCTGCCGTCACCGGTCACGCCCTCAACGATCGTGGGGCCCTGCTGGGGGAAGGTGACCTGTCGTATCTCCACCTCTTCGAGCTCCGTCGGCTGTCCGGCATCGGCCCGTCTGATCGACTCGACGACCCTCCTGGCGCCCCTCGTAGTGATGACCTCCCTGAACGAGCCCTCGACCCTCACGCCGACCTCTAACCAGTCGGGAGGATCGGCCACGTAGTAATCGCTCGACCGTCCGTCGGGCGTCGCGACGGTTATCTTCACCGCCGGGAGCTCTCCCAGCTTGCCCAGCGCTAACTTCGTCACGGTTCCCCTCAAGGTCGCCGACCCAGCCATTCGGTCACGCCCCAGTCAAAGACCGCAAATCGGGCGATAAATGCACTGTGATCAGGGAAGGGACGGCCAAGCGGAGGGTAAGCTCCAGCTGGCGACAGTTAATACCGAAGCTCCCGACGGAACGGGGGATGACCAAGCCGCTGCCGAGGCAGCCGGAGGTCAACATCGGAACGCTCGGCCACGTCGACAACGGCAAGACCACCCTCGTCCAGGCCATCACAGGCGTCTGGACAGCGAGGCACTCGGAGGAGCTGAAGAGGGGCATAACTATCAGGATAGGGTACGCCGACGCCGCTGTCTACAGGTGCCCCAAGTGCGAGGAGCCCTACAACTACACGACGCAGGAGGTCTGCCCCAGGCACAACGTTCCCACAGAGTTCGTCAGAGCGATATCCTTCGTCGACTGCCCCGGTCACCACTCGCTCATGATAACGATGCTCAGCGGCGCTCCCCTCTTCGACGGCGCGATATTCGTGGTCGACGCTCGGGTCAAGTTCCCCCAACCGCAGGACAGGGAGCACCTCGAGGCGATGTTGGTGATGGGTATGAAGAGGATAGTCTTCGCGCAGAACAAGCTCGACGTGGTTGACAGGAAGCGGGCCCTCGAGAACTACGAGGAGATCGTGAGCTACGTGACAGGGAAGGGGTTCAGGGACCCGGTGATCGTTCCGGTCTCAGCTCAGCAGGGCATTGGGGTCGACGCGCTCCTCTACGCCATCGAGAAGTACATCCCTACGCCCCAAAGGGACCTCGAGGCGCCTTTCCTCATGCCTGTGCTCAGGACCTTCGACGTGAATTTGCCAGGGACCATAGCCACCTCCATCAAGGGCGGCGTGATCGGAGGCTCGATCATACAGGGCAAGGTGCAGGTCGGTGACGAAATCGAGATAGCCCCTGGTCTTCCTGTGAGGGAGAACGACCCTAACTCGCCCTACGAGCCGATCCACACAGTCGCCAGGCACATCAAGGCCGGAAACAGGAGCGTAAGGGAGGCGACGAGCGGCGGGCTGGTCGGCATAGAGACCGATCTGGATCCGGCGCTGACGAAGTCGGACGGCCTCGCCGGCAACATGGCAGGCAAGCCCGGCACCCTCCCGCCGACCTGGAAGGAGCTGACGCTCGAGTACCACCTCTTCGAGAGGGTAGTCGGCATCGACGGCGAAGTCAAGGTGACCCGGATCAACCCGAAGGAACCTCTGGTGCTGAACTCCTACTCGGCGGTCACAAGTGGGACCGTAACAAGCGTGACGCCGGAGAGGCTGGAGATCAGGCTGACGAGGCCGCTGGTGGCCAAACCGGGCGACAGGGTCACCATCAGCAGGAAGATCGGTACCGGGTGGCGCCTGATCGGATACGGGAAGATAGTCGGATGAGTTGAGGGCCCTCCTCGACACGAGCTTCCTGATGCTGTGCGCCGAGGTAGGCAGGGACCTACTCTCCCTCGTCAGCGACAAGCTTGGCGAGCCGATCGAGCCCTGCACCTTGCCTCAGGTGATGGCGGAGCTGAGGGCCCTGACCAGGGCGAAGGGGAAGAGGGGCAGGACGGCTGCGTTGGCCCTGGAGATGGCAGGAAGGTTCAGAGTGATCGAGCCTGCAGTGGAGGGGGAGGTCGACGAGGTTCTCATAGCTACGGCGAGGCGGGAGGGATGTTTGCTCGTCACAGCTGACCTCGAGCTCTTCAGGAAAGCCCTCGAAAATGGGATGAGGGCCGCTTTCGTCTCCGAAAGGGGAGAAGTCAGGTTGGTCACGTGACCTTTCCCAAGATTTTCGCGTCCTGTGAAACAAGATAACATGGTTTGGATGTTGAAGCTGTAGCTGATAATCGGACGAGGAGGGTTTGATTGTGTTGTCTACGTATGAATCACCTGATGGATGGACTGCAACGTGTCCTGCCTGATATCGGTGGCTGAGGTCTGAGGCGGTTGTGGCGTTTATTTCTCGGCGTGAGGAAGCAGCGCCTGATGGACGTCGAGAGGAGGATGGAGCTGATCCTGAGGCCGCCGACAGAGGAGGTGATAACGGTGGAGGAACTCAGAGAGCTGCTCGAGTCGGTCGATAGACCGGTAGCATATGACGGCTTCGAGCCGAGCGGTCTCGCCCACCTTCCCTTCGGTCTCCTGAGGCCGATAAAGCTGAGGGACATGATAGAGGCGGGGTGCAGGTTCAAGCTGCTGCTGGCTGACTGGCACGCGATGATCAACAACAAGATGGGCGGTGACCTGGAGGCGATCAGAACGGTCGGCGAGTACTTCGTCGAGGTCTGGAGGGCTGCGGGCGTCGACATGGGATCGGTCGAGATAGTCTGGGCCAGCGACAACGCATCCGATCCAGAATACTGGAAGCTGGTGCTGAAGGTCGCGAGGTCCGTCACGCTCAGGAGGGTCCTGAGGGCGCTCCCGATAATGGGGAGGGTGGAGGGCGAGCTTCAGGAGGCAGCACAGGTCATCTACCCGGCCATGCAGGTGGCTGACATCTTCTACATGGGTTGCCACATCTGTCAGCTGGGGCTCGACCAGAGGAGGGCGAACATGCTTGCGCGCGAAGTCGGACCGAAGCTGGGGCTCTGGAAGCCAGTTGCGGTCCACCATCACATGCTCATGGGCCTTCAGGGGCCTGTCGGGGCCAAGGGGATGGACGACGACCCGAGGATCGATGTGCAGATCAGCTCGAAGATGAGCAAGAGCGTCCCAGAGACCAGCATACTCGTCCACGACCCGACCGAGGTGATCGAGAGGAAGATACTGAATGCCTACTGCCCGCCGCGGGTCGAGGAGGGGAACCCTGTACTGGACTACGCCAAGCACATCGTCTTCAGGGCCATGGGGAGGTTGAAGGTGGAGAGGGAGCAGAAGTACGGCGGCGACGTCGTCTACGAGTCCTACGAGCAGCTCAGGGACGATTACGTCTCCGGGAGGCTGCACCCTCTGGACCTGAAGAGGGCCGTGGCCAGGGCGCTGGACGAGCTGATAGCTCCGATCAGAAGGCACTTCGAGACCAACTCGAGGGCGAGGGAGCTGTACGAGTTCGTCAAGAGCCGGGAGATCACCAGGTAGCCTGTTCTCTTACGCAGCTGAAAAGAAACCGGGCTGCCCTAACCTGACCTCCGACCGATCCTGCCGGCTGAAAGCAACATCACGTCGGTCGCCTTCACCACCAGAACGACGCTCGAGCCTTCTGCGATCCCGAGGGAGTCGAGGGCCTGTGTAGTGACTACCGCCTTAACCCTCTGTGGCACCTCGAGCTCCACCTCGACCAGCGAGACGACGTCACCCCTCACGCTCGAGACCACCTTTCCGATCAGCCTGTTCCTGGCGCTGAAGAACTCCTCTATCAGGGCTCCTGTGAAGCCTGGGCGCTGGACCGACATCGCGCTGAGGTAGGCCACGAGGAGCCTCGAGCCCTCCTCCGTCAGCTCAGCCCCTCCCCCGCCCTTCCCTCCTCTGCTCCTCTCCACGAGCCTGAAACCCAGCTTGCCTTCGGCCTCCCTGAGCCACGAGAGGGCGGTCTTGAGCGTAACGCCGATGTTCCTGCATGCGCCCGATATGGACCCTGACCTCCTTATGGCGTGGAGGAGCTCGAAGAGCTCGCGCCTACACCTCTCCCTCCTTCCGTCGTCGAGCTCGACCTCCACCCACCTTCCGAGGACCCTTGCTATCGTCATGTACCGTTGTGTAATGTCGATGCTCCCCTTAAAAAGATGCAAGGCAAAGTGATGTGGGCGATGTCACAAATCGTTCGGGTTCTGTTAGTTGCCGCGGCGCTGGCACTGGTCGGGACTGTGATGGTGTATGGGATATGGCATTCCGGACCGAGAGGGATCCTCGTCTACGCAGCGCCAACGCTCGCGGTCCTCGCCGACGAGGCGGCCAGGCAGATGGGAGGGAAGGTGGACGTGGTCGTCATGGGAAGCATGGCAGCGGTTAGGCAGGTCCAGATGGGAGCGAAGCCAGACGTCATCCTGAGCGTCGACGCGGAGCTGGTGAAATTCCTGAGCTCCTACAGGAAGGTCGTCGATCTCGGGCGGTTCGAGCTGATCTTGGTGTGCAGGAAAGCCCTTGACCTCGAGGAGATTGGCAGGGCAACTATAGGTCTGGCAGATCCCAACATCGCTCCTATCGGATACAGGGCCATCGCCGCGCTGTACTGGCTCTCGGTCAGGTCTAACCTCATCGACCTCAACGAGCTCGAGCGATCGCTCTCCGTCAAGTTCGTTCAGGACCCTGACGGAAGGTCGGTGACGATGGACGTGAGGCATGTTTCGGCCAGCGGCAGGTTCAAGATGAGGGAGGACTTGGCGATGACCTTCACGATGCTCGAGAACGGCTCGGTCGATTGCATCTTCGCCCACACACCATTTGCGATATCGAGGGATCTTGTCGGCAAGTATCACGTGTTGAGGATGCCGGAGGAGGTCAGCTTCGCGAACGATCCACCTGTGCGGTTCAAAGCGATAACGATGCTCGGAGAGATCGAGGTGAAACGGTTGACGGCGGTTGCGATCGTCTTCACAGAGCAAGGGGAGGAGTACGTGGACAGGGTCCTCTCGCTGAACCTATCGAAGTACGGGTTGATAAAGTAGATGGACAGGCTCCAGCTCTATGCCCTTTCAGTCGCATTGTTCTATTTCGGCTTCCTCACCATACCAGCGATCATAAGGTACCAGCTGACTCTGACGGAAGAGTTCGTGCAGGCGCTGATGAACACAGCGATAGCCGCAACTCTGTCGACGCTGTTAGTCATGCCTGTCGCTGCCTTAGCGGCACAAGGAAGCCTCTCAGGTCTCGGCAAGGCGGTTGTACCTGTGGTGACCGCGACGGTCTCGATGCCCCACACCGCTGTCGGCGTGCTGCTCGCACCTCTCGTCTTCGGCTTAGGAATTTCGGACACGACGGTTGCGATCGTTCTGGCTATGGCGGTCGTCTCGCTCCCCATAGGCTTCACCGTCATAAGGGGCGCAATAACGTCGCTCGGCCTGGGATACTTCGAGTTCCTCAGGAGCATGGGCCTCTCGGGGTTCAGGATGACCGCGATGACCCTCCGCTCCGTGAGGACCGCCGTCCTCCTCGCCTTCCTCCTTTCCTGGTTCAGGGCCTTCTCAGAGCTCGGCGCGCTGCTGATAGTGGCGAGGCGGCCCTTGACCGTGGGGGTGTACATCTACGAGTTCTTCCTCTCGAGGGGGACGGAGTTCGTGGTTGGCGGGGCCCTCGTCCTCGTCCTGCTATCGTTGATGGTGGGCTTCGTCATCTCGAGGCTGGAGAGGGATGCTGGAGGTCGTTGACTTCGAGGTGAGGGCCTACGGCATCGAGGTCAGGGTCGACGAGCTCCGCGTCTCTGGGAGGACGGTGTTGCTCGGCCGGAACGGTTCGGGGAAGACCACGCTCATGAGAGCAGTAATGGGTTTCCTCAGGCCCGAGAGAGGGAGGGTCCTGGTGGACGGAAAGGACGTCACTGGCCTCCCGCCCGAGAGGAGGCCGATGGGATACGTCCCCCAGACGCAGGTGGTCCTTCCGATGAGGCCGATCGAGCAGCTGGAGTACTTCGCCAGACTTCACAACGCCGACTGGAGGCCTGTAGCCGAGAGGCTGGGCCTTCTCGAAGCGTTGGGAAAGGAGGGGCTCTCGGGTGGTGAGAGGCAGCTGCTGAACTTGGCGACCGTTCTGCTCAGGCGGCCGAGGGCGCTGGTCCTGGACGAGCCCACATCGCACCTCGACTTCCCGAACAAACTCTTGGTCCTAAGGGCACTGAGATCCATCAACGTGCCTACCCTCTACGTGACCCACGACCCGCTCGAGGCCTTTCTCCTGGCCGACGAGATCGCGGTGCTCAAAGACGGAAGGCTCGAGGGACCTGAGAGGAACAGGATGAGGGAGTGGGCGGAGGAGTCGTTCGGGAGATTCGCCTCGCTTTACGCGGAGATGCTAGGATCCGAGTAGCTTTCCTCTCTCCTTAAGCCTCCTCCACGAAGTCCTCGACCGTCGGCAGCTTCAGAGGCATCCCCTTCCTCTTCCTGATCTCCATCACGACCTTCTCGAAGAGCGATGCGGGGACTGGCCTCCAAGCAGCGAACTCCATTCCCCAGAACGCCTTTCCCATCGTAGCGGCCCTCATCTGGTCCGCCAGGTCTCCGGCCTCCGCAGCCGGTATCTCGCCGATGACGGTCGTGACGTATTCTGACTGGACGACGTTCGATATCTTGCCCCTCTTGGAAGATATGATCGATGTGACGGCTCCCATGAAGTCCTGCGGAACCTTGACGTCTATCCTCATTATCGGCTCGAGGAGCGTGGGCTCGGCGGTAAGCATGCTAGCGTAAATGGCCCTCCAAGTTGCAGGAGCTATCTGGGCTAGTCCCCTGTGCACCGGGTCCTCGTGGAGGTCGACGTTCACAAGGACCACCTTCATCCCCCTCACCTTCTCCCCAGCCAGCGGCCCCTCCTGTACGACCCTCTGGAAACCGCTGAGGATGTAAGCCTTCGTCTCGTGGAGGTATTGGGCGCCCTTGGTCATGTCGACGAATATGTTGCCGTTCGGGTCGATCATCCAGACGCCCCTCGCCTCATCGGTGTCCCAGCCGTGGTCCCTGAGGATCTTCGCGATCGTCCTCCTGTCCATCTCGTCAAACAACTCGCCCCTCCTGATCAGCTCCACGACTTCGTCCTCCAGCTTCTCGACGTAGATGTAGATCCTGTTGTGCTTGTTCGGCGACTTGCCCTCGAAGACCTTTCCCCTCTTCAGGACCGACTCCCTGTACAGGATGATCGGTTTGCCAGCAACCACCTCTAGCCCCGCCTTCTGGATCCAAGTCAGCGCTATCTCCAGGTGCAGGGTCCCCATTCCGCTGATCAGGTACTCGCCCGTCTCTGGCCTTATCGTCGTCACCAGCGTCGGGTCCTCTATCGTCAGCTTGTTCAGGAACTCTATCAGCTTCGGGAGGTCCTTGCTGTGCTTAGGCTCGATCGCGACCGTCACCACCGGGTCCGAGACGTACTTCAGCGACTCGAAAGGCACAATATCGATCGTCGAGAGCGTGTCGCCGGCCCTCGCCTCCTCGATGCCGAGCAGCGCGGGTATGTTCCCTGCTGGAAGCTCGTTGACGATCTCCCTGTTCGGGCCCATGTAGACTGTGACCTGCTGGATCCTGCGCTCGATGTTGCGGCCGACGATTTTGATGACGTCACCGTCCCTGACCGTACCGCTGAAGAGCCTGCCGGTCGCCACGACGCCTGCCTGAGGATCGACCTTGACGTCGGTCACGATCATCACAGGTATGCCGCTGTCGTTGCACTCGATCATGTCCTTCCCGACCTCCGACTCTATGTCTCCCTTCCAGATCTTCGGTATCCTGTAGCGCTGTGCAACGTGCGGCGGCGGGTGGTTCTTGATCACCATCTCGAGTATGGCCTCGTGGAGCGGAAGGGTCTCCCTAAGCCAGTCAATGTTGCCCTCGTTGAAGGCCTTCATGATGTCGCTGAACTTGACCCCCTTCTTCTGGGCCTGCTGGAGCGTGAAGCCCCACCTGTCCTTCGAGCTCCCCATCGCCACCGTGCCGGCCTGGAAGCTCACCTTCCAAGCGTCCTTGTACTCGGGCTCGGCGTACATCTCGATGAGCCTGTTGACGTCCAAGACGATCCTGCTGATGACCTCCTGGATCTTCTCCGGCGTGAGCCTCAGCTCCTTTATCAGCCGATCGATCTTGTTGATGTAGAGCACCGGCTTGACGCGCTCCCCGAGGGCCTGCCTGATGACCGTCTCCGTCTGAGTCATGACGCCCTCAACCGCATCGACCACCACGATGGCACCGTCGATCGCCCTGAGGGCCCTCGTCACCCTTCCGGAGAAGTCGACGTGGCCTGGCGTGTCGATGAGGTTGATGATGTAGGGCTTGCTGTCCAGCTCGTAGTAGAGCGAGATGTTGGCGGCCTTGATCGTCATCTGCCTCTGCTGCTCCTCCTCCAGGTAGTCGAGCGCCAGGGCCTTACCAGCCAAAGCCGGAGAGAGCAGTCCTGCAGCGGCAAGGAGGCTGTCTGTAGTCGTGGTGTTGTGCACCACGACGCCGTTGGCGATGAATGTGGAGGTCCCCTCAACGGTCAGATCATAGACGTCGAACTCGCCCCGCTCCTCCTTCAGATCTGTTACCTCCACGAACCTGACCTCCGCGTCGCAGAGCTTCCTCCAGTTCTCGAGGATGCGGGTGATTCTGTCCCTGCCCCTTCCATCGCCCTCGACCAGGTCCTGCCAGATTTCCGCGAAGAATCTGCCCTCTTCTGTCAGAGCGTACCACATCCCCTCCCTTTCGATGAGACCGTCGCTGCGCAGCGAGGCGATCAGTCCCCGGAGGACATGGACAGGGATCCCTGTGACGGCCGACAGCTCCTTAATGGATCCCACACCCTCGATGTGCCTGATGACCGTCAGCCTCTTCCTGGCACCGTCCAGATCCGAGAGCGCGCTGCTGAACCTCTCCACGACGGCCCTCAGGACGTCGCGCGTCAGCTGCTGCTCCCCAGCCTCGTACTTGGCGTAGTAGGGCAACCGCAGGCTCGAGGCTGAGAGTCCCAGCGCAATCCTCAGGTCCCTCAGCTCCTCCGGCTCGATAGGTATCAGGTCCACGGCCCTGTTGGCGGAGAGACGCTTCAAGAGCGCGGCAAGTCTCCTCCTCTTTGCTACGTCGGAGAAGCCGACCTTGGAGGCGAAGGGAAGCAGCTGGCTGCCGGAGACGGCGACCACGCGGTAGGGTCCCTTCCGGCTGACCGAGGACACGATCCCGAGGCGCAACAACACAATCGGCAGCTTCTCCCCGAGGTCCTCCGAGGCCGTCGAGAGCGTCACCGCCCTGCGGCCCATCTCGACCGAGCCGTCCGTGTCGTAGAGCCCCCTGAGGAAGGCGGCAAGGTACTGGTTACCCATCTGGGCCAGCAGCTCGGGGAACGGAACGCTCCGCGCCTTCTTCTTCAGCGGATACCCGAAGACCTCGTGGAGGAAATAGATGAGCGTGAGACCGCCGTGGTGATCGACCCTGAGCGTCGTCCTCATCCTGACTGTGCGGCACGAGACGCCGAAGCATTCGCGCATGTACCGCACGTACCTCGAGAGGATTTGCCGGTTGGTGGTGGTGAGCGATGCCCTTGTGGTGCCGTCGCCGACCAGCAGGCCGTAAAGGTAAGCCAGCTTGAGGAAGGCGGAGGAGCTCTTGGGGAGCCTGATCTTCTTTGAGAGCCTGCCTGTCCTCTCGATCGAGCTCCTGTAGGCGAGGTATGCGATGCCGTCGTAGACCTCGTCCCTCCTGAGGCCGAGACGGTCTGCGATCCTGAGCAGGTCGCCCAGCCTGAACCTTCCTCTTCTCGCCCCCGCGCAGAACGTCTTGTACCCAATTGGTGAGGCGATGAGGGCGTGGACGTCCCTGATCCCCAATCTCCTCAGCTCCTGATAGATCAGCCGCTTAAGGTCGGGGGAGAGGTAGGCGATATAACGCTCCGGGTCGAGCCTGCTGAGGACGATCTCCTTCACACCGCTCAGATCCTTCGGTATGCTCTTCAGCACCGCAGGGACTGCGACGCGGTCGCCGACCTTCAGCTCGTCCGCCCTCTTCCACGTCACGATCCCTGACCTCGTGAGCACGAAGAACGGATGCTCCGGCGTGGTAGCCAGGGTGAATCCGGTCCTGAGCCTCACCCGTACGATCCTGTCGCTCTTGAGCTTCCAGACGTACCTGACGTTGCGGTCCTTGACGTTCAGGTCGTTGGGGTCGACGGAGTCGACCATCAGACCCTCGACGCTGACGCGTTCGACCTGCCTACCCATCGCCGCGGATTCGTAGAGCTCTCTGATCCTGACGAGCCTGCCGTCAGAGACGCAGACGATCGAGTCGCCGGATATGCACTTCCCGTGGTCAACATGTGCTATGATTCCTATGTTCCTGATCTGGTCCTTGTTCCTCAGGATCTCCTTGACCTCCGAGATCCTTTTCACCCTCGGCATCCTTTTCCCCGCGGGTCCTTTCCCCCACTACATTAAAAACCGAATTCCTTGCGCTCGGATGGTCTGCTGACCACCGGGATTTTCGCAAAGCCCACTCCTATTAGTCAGGGCGTTCCACAGCGAGTGGATGCGGGCCGTAAGGTCCGGATGGGGGCCCCTGCCAGGAGCGCTGGCTGTCGCCTCTGGGATCGCCTACCTCATCGGCTACTCGCTCCTCTCAGGCTCGGTGACGTACAACGCAGCTCCGCCGCTCGGCATCAATGGCATCATACTGGTTCCCGCATACATCGAGTCTCAGACTTACACGGGGCCTGCGACGCAGGTGATAGGTGATGGCTTCGTCCTGACAATCAGGTGGCTGGCCTTCGGGCTGGGGATCGCCATCTCGGTGCTGCTGGCGCTGAACGTCTATTATCTGACGGCCTTGTACGTCACGGGGAGGATCAGGAGCTGCCTCGTCGTCTCCGGAGGGTCCTTCGCCGGTGCTGTGCTCGGCTTCATGGCATCGGCCTTCTACCTCTGCTGCGGCTGGGCTCCTTCCCTTATCCTGCTGGCCCTGGGAATAGGCGTGGCTGGGACGCTCGGCCTGATCCCCGGATACATAGGAGCGTTCCTGCTGGGGCTGAACGCCTGGGTCCTCAGGAAGCGCGCTTCAGGGTGATCAGCGGGAGGTCGTCTCCTGCTTCACTCCGAGCCTCTCGAGGATCGCCTTGACCTGCTCCTCCGGCAACCTCTCGACGGTCACAGAGCCTCTCATCCAAGGATGCGGGACGCAGTGATAGGTGTAGACTCCCTCCCTTCCGAAGTTGTACTTGTAACTCTGGCCCTTCCCGAAGAGGCCCGAATCGAAGAGGCCTCCGTCATGGGTGACCGTGTGGGCCACGTCCAGCTCCTCCTCGTTCGTCCAGATCACCGTGTGGTTGATGAAGAGTATCACCCTTATGTCCTTCGGGACGTAGTTCTGGGGCTGCCTCGGGTCCCACGACCCCGGCACTATCGATACGAATACTGTGAAGGGAGCCTCGCCTATCTGGACGCCTGTCTCGTAGAGCAGCTTGAAGGGACCGTAACCGATGGCCGCGGCAAAGGTGAGGCCCGCTGCGACCGCGAAGACCGCAACGCCCAGCACGAGGCCCTGCCTCGAGCCGACGCTCGGAGGCCCTCCCCTGAAGATCCCTCCGGGCAGCATCAATATCCCCATCAGCAGCAGAAGCGCCGAGACCGCCTGCATGCCGTGCTCGAAGGTCTTCGAGACGCCGGAGTACGTCAGAAAGACGCCAGCCGCGCCGGTCACGATCAGAAGCACCGAGATCCAGAGGATCGTCTTGTCCACGTTCAGCGTGTCTCGTCCGTGAATTTGAGGGTTAA
>JAVVHL010000024.1:0-13651 GCA_032249575.1 Candidatus Calditenuis sp.
ACGTTCTCTATCGCCCTTCTGAGGTCGCCCCTGCTCTCCTCGAGGGTCTTGCCGTGGTTCAATGTGTTGATCTTGGCGAGCTCCTCGAAGTGCCTCTCCAGAGCCTCCTTCATCCTGAAGAGGTAACGGACCCTCTCGGTGAAGGGAAGCCTGCTCCAGCGGTCAAAGGCCCTCGACGCAGCCTCGACTGCCGCATCGACCTCATCCCTCGTGGCGTAGGGGACTAGTGCTATCTCCTCCCCGCTGCCCGGATCGTAAACGGGCCTGACGTTCTCGGACTTCGATTGCACCCAGGTTCCGTCTATGTAGTAGCTGAGTATTGTCAAGGTCTTGGCCATCACCCCTCCGTCGCGACCACCGAGATTAAGGATAATGACTCAACCAAATTTGATGTAACGACTCTGATATAGTGCCTACGGGCTTAGATTCCAACTGAGCCGCATCCGACCCCTCTTCTGGAGATGACGAATCTCAGTGGATGTACTCGCGGATTCGCATCGTCAGACACCTCGTCGTCCACACAGAAAGGAAAGACTGCCTGTGTGGTTTCGTCCTCCGTTTTCGACCTTACCTTTTTTGATGCCTTTAACCCCCTCGGCGTACCGCAACAAGAACTAATACTGCGGCCGTTAGAGAACGGGGTGGTGATCGGAATTGGCAACTGAAACGGCCAGGTTGTCCCTGGTCAAGCTGAGGGCCACGATGGTGGGCGTGTGGTTCGCGGTGGTGGGGCTGGCGACGCTGATACTGACGGCCATCATGCTTTACCTCGGCCTCCCCTCCGCCTACATCTATCTGACCTTCGCGATGGTGGTGGCGATCAACGTCCTCCAGTGGCTCTTCGGGCCCTACATGATCAACGCGGTCTACCACGCCAGGCCCGCAGACCCTGTCAGCGAGGGGTGGCTCTACGAATCAGTGCGGGAGCTCGCTAGAAGGAGCGGACTGAGGAAGGAGCCGAAGGTGATGGTGGCCGAGATCGATCTGCCCAACGCCTTCGCCTACGGAAGCCCGCTGACCGGCCCGATGGTCGCTGTGACGCGGGGGATACTGAGGAGGATGCCTAGAGATGAGCTGGAGGCGGTGCTGGCCCATGAGGTGGGGCACCTCAAGCACAGGGACGTGATGGTGATGCTGATGATCAGCCTGATCCCCGCTGTGATCTACTACATCGGCTATACCCTTTACATCTCAGGCCTGTTCGGTGGAGGAAGGAGGAACGGCGGCGCTGCCTACGGCGTCCTGATCGGCATAGCGCTGATGATCATCAGCTTCGTCTTCAACATCTTCGTCTTCCTGATGAGCAGGCTGAGGGAGTACTACGCTGACTCCCATGCGGCCCTGACCGTACCAGACGGTGCGAGGAAGCTCCAGAGGGCCCTCGTGAGGATCATGGCGCTGAGCGGCAGGCTCCCTCCGTCGGAGAGGGTGAGACACGAGACGCTGAAGATGTTCTTCATCTCAGATCCCGAGGCTGCGATCGACCCCGCAATCGACCTGGACAGAGCGATAGAGAGCTTCAGGAGGATGAAGGTCAGCGCGCTTGCCGACCTCTTCAGCACCCACCCGCATCCAGCCAAGAGGATCAGGCACCTCGACAGGTTCGTGGCGCCCTACGCGGTCTACTGAGGTGGCAGTCACGGAAATATACGAAGGCCTTCCGGATGGAGGGTGAGCGGCATGGGGTTTAGGGAGTTCGCGCGGTCGGTTGCGGTTCTGTTCAGGGTTGCAAGGAAGCCGACTTGGGAGGAGTACTCGGTGCTCGCCCGGATCGTCCTGATAGGGATCGCCGTTTTGGGTCTCATCTCAATGATCGTTAGGTTCGTCTTCTTGGCGGTGCTCGGCTGACCGAGGGAGTTCTGCCGGCTCGGTTTCAGCTCGACGAGGGCCGGGTGGATTTTAAAATCCAGGGTTAGCGGTGACTTTACGGATGGGCAGGCTCTTCGCGCTCAGGACAACGGCCGGCTATGAGAGGAACGTGGCCAACATGATCGAAGGGAGGATACCGCAGGGCTCGAGGGACGTCCACGCGATACTGGTGCTTCCGACATTGAAGGGCTTCGTCTTCGTCGAGGGCAAGGACAGGGAGACGGTCGCCGAATTGGTGAGGGATCTGAGGCACGTCAAGTCCAAGGCGCCTGTCCAGGTCGACGTCTCGGAGGTCTCGAAGCATTTAGTGGAGAGGCCGCTGATAGACGTGATAGCGGAGGGGATGACGGTCGAGGTGATCGCCGGGCCCTTCAAGGGCTTCACGGGTAAGGTGACGAGGGTCGACAAGATCAGGAAGGAGGTGACGCTGGAGCTCCTGGAGAGCGCCTATCCCTTCCCGATCTCGGTGCCGGTCAACCAGGTCAGGCCGATGGGGTGAGAACATGGACCTCCTCTCCCACCTGAACCTCAAGGAGGGGATGAGGGTGGTCCAGTTCGGGTTCGACGGTTCTGACATGCCCCTGCGGGTCCTATCATCGATCAGAGGGAATGGCAGGTTGCTGATACTGCTGAACTCGGAGAGGAAGGCCGATCAGGCGCGGAGGGCCCTCACTGGCTGGGAAAACGTGGAGGTCGTCTACTCGCCCGTGATAGAGCACAACCCCTCGCTCGCGCCCTCGACCTTTGACGCTGCCCTCGTCCTGAACGCGCTCGGTGAGGTGCTGGGGAAAAGGGAGCTGCTGAACGAGGTTTACAGGTTGCTCAGGCCTGGAGGGAGGTGCGTCGTTTACCAGAAGATGGGCCCGCTCGCAATAGGTCTCCGCAGGAGGCTCAGGAGGGTGCTCACAGAGAGGATGCCCTTTAGGGTGCTGGAGCTCAGGATCGGACTGCTGGAGGTCTTCGCGTCCCTGGAGAAGGCATGAGCGGTCTGGGCGTCCTCGAGGTCTTCGCGTTGCTCGCTCTCTCTTTCGTTCTGATAGCGGTCGGCATCCTGCTCGTCCTTCTGGGCACAACAGCGTCGCAGGGCGAGGGAGCCGTCAGGTCCAAGGGCCTCGTGGTTCTCCTGCTCGGCCCGATACCGATCGTGCTGAGGGGGAGTGCGAGGATCGCCCTGCTGGCGTTCGTATTGGCTGCTGTGCTCCTTCTCCTCTTCTTTTTGCTCCTCCTCTGATTCGGTGACGAGCGGGATGAGGTCTTCCTTCCTGACCTTTTTGGGGATCGCGATGGTCGCGTTAGGGTTAATCGCCCTGATGATCC
The DNA here is from genome assembly GCA_032249575.1 of Candidatus Calditenuis sp. GTDB lineage: Archaea > Thermoproteota > Nitrososphaeria_A > Caldarchaeales > Calditenuaceae > Calditenuis. The sequence goes on from JAVVHL010000024.1 coordinate 3,187, forward strand.
TCCTAGGGAGCCTCGGCGGAGAGGTCAAGGGTTTCGGGATCATCCTGATAGGGCCGATACCGATCATCGTATCGGACGGACCCTCATTTCCGTTGGTGATGTTGCTAGCAGTAACGCTTTTCCTCTTAGTCGTCTTCCTCGTCCTGAGGACAACTCTCCGCGGTCATCAACAGGATTAAATCAGACCGCAAAGGACGGCTGGTGTGAGCGCCGAGTCGGAGCTGGCAAAGGAGTTCGAGGCGCTGGCCCAACACGTCGATCAGAGATTGAGGGAGCTCAAGGAGAGGCTCGAGAGGAGGGCCGAGGAGCTCAAGAGAGCGGCCTTTCAGGGAAGCGAGAGGTAGGCGCCGAGCACGGCCATAAGGACAGCGTTCCGTGCGACTAGATCGAGTTTTGTGTGGGTCCTCGCCTCCATCTCATCTATTATCCTCCTCGTTATCGAAAAGGGGTCCAATCCCTCAGATTTGAGCGCTCGGATTTTTTCGATCCACGCCTCAAGCAACCGCACCTCCTCGTCACCGCCGTCATCGGGTGAGATGAAAGGCCCGTAGTGGGAGAGCAACAGTAGACGCGGCCTGTGCTCGAATATCCGCCTGACGCTCTTTACGGCTTCCTCGTAGCTGAACTGGGGCGGTGCCGTGTCGGGGATGGGCTCGGGATATCGAGGCCCTCTGCTGGCAAGGGCATCACCAGCCACCACGTATCGGTGAGGCTCGATGAGCACGGAGATGTGATGGGGTGCGTGGCCCGGCGTCTCGAAGACCCTCAACGCGATGCCCGAGAGAACGACCTCGCCCTCTTCCTCGGCTGTCATCACCCTCTCCTCTGGAACAGCCCCCATCCCTCCCATCCTACGGAGCACCTCGTCACCGAAGATCGAGCGGGCCGAGTCCAGCAGCTTCTCCGGCGAGATGAGGTGCCTCTGCCCTCTCCGGTGGACGAGCACCTTTGCTTTCGGGTACCTCTCGAGGACCTCCGCGACGGCCCCGCAGTGGTCGAGGTGGACGTGCGTCAGGACGACCCACCTCAACTCTTCAGCTCTCACACCTATGGCGTCAAGGGCCCTCAACAGCTGCTTGTAGGTGGACCTGTAGCCGACGTCGATCAGCGCTGCCCCTTTCTCGCCTCTGACCAAGTAGGACGCTATAGCCCTCGGCAGGACATCCGGTGCGGTATCGATCATGAAGACCCCGCGGGCGATCCGGGTGAAGCTCATCCTTCCTTCCCGTTCCTTCGCTCCAACCTCCTCTTCAGCTCCACCCTCTCGCGCTCCTCCATCCTCCAGTACCGCCCCTCGTCGGGGAAGGCACCTTTCTTGACATCGGATACGTAACGGCTGACCGCGTCGAGGACGACCGACCTAAGGTCCGCGTACTTCTTCGCAAAGGGAGGCGAGTTCTCGTAGAGTCCGAGGACGTCGTGGAGGACCAGAACCTGACCGTCGCAGTGCGGCCCGGCACCCACACCTATCACTGGTATCTCGAGCGTCTGGGAGAGGTATTCTGCGACCTCAGCGGTGGTGAACTCCAAGACTATCGAGAAGACGCCTGCCCTCGCGACCTCTTCAGCGTCGCGTATGACCCTCTCGGCGTCCTCCGCTGACTTACCTCTCAGACGGTAGCCGGTGCTCGAAGCGGCTGATTGGGGCGTCATGCCTACGTGGCCCATGACGGGGATCCCTGCCTTCACGATGGTCTTGATGACCTCGGCGTATTCCGCCCCACCCTCCAGCTTGACCGCGTCAACACCGCCCTCCTTCACCATCCGGCCGGCGTTGGTGACGGCCTGCTCCGTTGAGACCTGGTAGCTCATGAAGGGCATGTCGCCCACCACAAGGGCCCTCCTGACGGCGCTGCTGACGGCCCTGCAGAAGACGAGCATCTCCTCCATCCCGATGAACCGCGTGTCCCTCATCCCGAGGACCACCATCGCCGCCGAGTCGCCTACCAGGACGACGTCCACACCTGCCTCGTCGACCAGCCTCGCCGTCGGATAGTCATAAGCAGTTATCATGGCTATCTTTTCGCCCTTCGCCTTCCTCCTCACTATGTCCCTTGCTGTGAGCTTCTCGGCCATCCCTCGCACCTCAGTCGGAAAGCGGTTCCTCGTAGCCCGATAGCCTCGCGAGTCTGGCCGCGATGAGCGCCAACGATTCCCTGAGGTTCCGGTCGTTGTCGAAACCTCTCACGATCGCCTCGAGCTCAGACCTCGGTTTGCCTTTGAGGGCTGTTATCTCGTCTGTGAGAAGCGGTATGCACCTCGTCACGTTGTCGACGATCGTCACGGTCGCGGCTTTAGCGGTCCTCGAGAGCGGGTTGAGGTCCACAGCTATCACCTTCTTCCCCATCGCCACCAACTTCTCTGTCCTGTCGCCGTCCTCCAACATGACCAATACCGTGTCGGCCGAGTAGATGCCTTTCCGACTCACGAAACGGCGTTCGCTCTCCAGGCCCGGAACCTCAGCCACGTCGTCCTCAGGTGTCAGAACCTCATCTGCTCCAAGCGACAGAAGATAATCCCTGATCCTCCTCACCCTCTCCACGGAACGGTAGAACAAATTGACCTCGAGAGGTGCGCCCAACGTCTTCGAGAGTCTGACGAGTTCCTCGCCGACCAAGGCTGCGGCGTTGCCGTTCACCGAGATCACTGGCCTCTCCGAGGTCAGGAGAAGTGCAGCTGCTGCGCGGATCGCCTTCCTCGCGACAGGTGTCGTCTCCTCGCCTAGAAGGTAATCGAGGGCCTCGCCCCTTCCGTGGGCCAGCAGCCCCTCAGGGACCACTATGCCCTTCGCTAGGCCCCTCACGATCCTCTCCCGCTCGATCAGCGAGCGATAGCGTGGATGGCTTCGAGGTATCTCGACCATTTCCCGTCACACACCCTGTGGACGTGGACCTCGCCGAAGACTGTGCGGAGATAAGAGTGGACGGCATGCAGCTCCTCCTTTTTCACCACAGCGAAGAGGACGCGCTTCTTCACCGAGTATCCCAAAAGCAACTCGCGGACTGGCCTCATCCGGTCCTCGACGTCCTGCGTTAGGAAGCCCACACCCTTCGCGAACTCCCTCGCGTTCTCGAGGAAGCTCTCCAGCGTCGGGTCCCTGACGAAGCGCCTGAAGGCCTCGGTGCCGTGCTGCCGTATCCTGTCGGCATACCTCGTCAACATCTCGGTCGTCGACATGCTGCCCAGAACAGCTGTCACTACCGATATCCCCTGAGGGACCTCGATCGCCTCGACCTCGCCGATGCCAGGTGCTCCCGGCTTGAGGCGCACGGCAAGCCCTCGTCCTGCGTGAAGGGCCAAGACGTCACCGAGCCCCGTCATAGCCCTGACCTCTGCGACGTGGGCCCTCCTGAATGCCGAGAGGAGATCCGGTTCAGCCTTCCGGAGTTCAGCCGCGATCGAGCAGGCTAGGGCCAAGGAGGCGCTCATCGCGTAACCCGCACCCAGAGGGAGCTCCGATCTGACCTCGACCCGTGCCGTGTCTGGAAGCAGTTCGTGCAACACCTCGGACCGGAGTTCGTTGCCGTTCAACGAAAGGCCCCTCCGACCTGACCGGTTGACCTCGAACTCGATCCCCGGCTCCAGAACTAGCCCAGCGCCGATCGAGCCCGTCTCCAGCGGGTCCCTTGACCACTTCGGCACGAAGAAACCGGTTATGTGGGACGGAATGCGAATCGGTTTGTCAGTTCTCGCGTCCAACCCCTCCGAGTATATAGTGGTACGTATTTAAGCGTTCAACCCTTAAATATCTTACGTAAGTTACGTAACAATCAACGCTCCAATCACCCTAAATCATACGGAACATGAACATGGAGCCGTTGAAGCTCAGGGAACTGGGCGAGCGGGCGATTCTGGATTACCTGACTCCGAGGCTCTCGAGGGCAGGCGGCTATCTGGGACCCGGTGATGACGGCACAGACTACCTGCCGATGGGCAGGATCGTGGTCACGGGCGACATGCTGGTCGGAAGCACCGATGTTCCGGCTGGCGCGCCTCCGGAAAGCATAGGCTGGAAGGCCTTGACCGCGTCGATGAGCGACCTGGCAGCGAAGGGCGCTAGGCCGATCCTCGCACACGTCGAGATGGGCCTTCCGCCGGAGATGGAGTTCGAGGAGCTGAAGGCGATATGGAGGGGCATAGAGATGGCAAGGGACAGGTACTCCGTACTCGTTGTAGGAGGAGACACGAACGCTTCCAGGGAGCTCGTGCTCGGCGTCTTCGCTGTCGGAGAGGCCGAGAGGCCTGTACCTCGGGGCGGATCTAGACCCGGTGACCTGATAGGCGTGACTGGGGCCTTCGGTCGGGCTGCTGCGGGCCTCCACTCGATTCTGACGGGCGATACGGATCCGAAGTGGGAACCGCTGAGGAGGTCCTTCCTCTGGCCCGAAGCGCGGATCGAGGCCGGTCAGGTGGCTTCGAGGTACGCGACGGGGATGATCGATTCGAGCGACGGCCTAGCGAGATCGCTGTACGACATGTGCAGGCTCAGCGGCCTCGGCTACGTCATCGAGCGCTTGCCTATCGACGAGGAGGTGGAACGTTATGCGATCTCTCACGGCCTAGACCCCGAAAGGATTGTTCTAGGGGGCGGGGAGGAGTACGAGCTGATCATCACCTTTGACCCGAAGGACGAGCGGGCTTTGAGGGAGGAGCTCCAATCTGTCGGCTGTGGTCTCGAGGTGATCGGAAGGGTGATCGAGAGGCGTGGCGTTTGGCGTTTGAGGGACGGCGAATTGACAGAAGTTCCGGAACTGGGCTGGGTCCACTTCGCGACGTGACCTTGTGCTGAACTCAGGTCCTTGCAGCCTCTGCTTTGGCGAGGGTCTCTGACAGAATTCCGACGGCCTCCGAGGCGCGGGCCCTCAACCTCCTCAAACCCTCAGACAGAACCTTGACGACGTCGTGCCCCTCCTTCACCCTCAGGACGAACCTCAGCCTCGGGAAAAGAGGATGGATCACCGAGGTCCCCGCGTACTCGACCTCTTCCATCTCGTTGAGGACCTCCTGAAGCGAGTCGAGGACGCTGAAGTCGAAACCTTCGACCTCCAGCACCAGGTGCAGCTGCGACCTCTCGACCACCGTTGCCTTCTTCGTCAACTCACGACCCCCTCAAGGCCCACGTCTCCAACGGGACGTTTTTAAGGAATTCAGGCCTCTGATAGTGTACCGAGATCTTCTTCCTGTAGGATCGACGGCACTGCCTGCACTCGAGGTGGTTCAGCTTAAGCGCCAAGGGCCTGCCGCAGACGTCGCAGAAACCCTGCACCAGCCCCAGCTCCTTCCCCTCGACGGAGAGGGTGTAGATCCCGCTGAGCTCGTCGACGACCCTCGCCAGGTAGATGTCTCCTGGAACGTAGTCCAGACCCTGGCCCTTCCTGAGGAGGGCGCCGCTGTACGACGTGGTCAGCTTCGACCCGAGGATGGCCAAGATGTCAGACCAGATCACCTTCTCCTGGATCTCCCTCACGGTCGCCAACACCGTGTCCCCCACCGACGGCTTCCTCACGGCCCTCAGAGGCCTGACCGAGACGATGTGGTTCCTCCTGTCGAACTCCGCATAGCCTAAATGCGTCGCCACCAGATGACCTGACTTCAGCGCCTTCACCCCTGTTCCGGGCAGGTACTCCTCGACCACGCCGAGTCGCTCCCCTGGCAGCACGAGTCGTCCGAACCTGATGCTCGCCATTCTGGATTTGAGCGGTGATGGAGGGTCATAAACTGGCCGGCTGCGGAGTCACGGATGAGGGATGGGTGCGAACGTGGGAAGGGGATACCTGATCGCGGTCGAGGGGATTGACGGAGCGGGCAAGACGGTCAACTCGAAGTGGCTGGTCAGAAGACTCAAGGAAGCAGGCTACAAGGTCGTGTACACCAGCGAGCCGACGTACGGCGTGATCGGCGTGGCCCTCAGGGAACTGCAGGCCAGTGGGGCTTCGAGTCCGGAGATCGACGCGCTCCTGTTCGCCGCAGACAGACTGTACCATGTGAGGCACATCATAGAGCCGAGTCTGAAGAAGGGTTACGTCGTCGTCACCGACCGGTACCTCTACTCTTCGATCGCCTACCAAGGGGCGATGACCGGCGACAGGAAGTGGGTCGAGCTGGTCAACAGGTACTGCGTTCCTCCAGACCTTGCGATCTACCTCGACGTCGACCCAAGCACAGGACTCGGGAGGAAAAGGAAGGGGAAATGGTTCTGGAGGTGGCGTTCCGGTTTGAGGGCCTTCGAAGACCCGGCGTTGCTGGAAAAGGTAAGGGCCGTCTACCTCGAGCTTTGCGAGGAGGGGAAGTTGGTCAGGATACCTGCCGACAGGGAGCTGGGAGAGGTCAGGGCCGAGATCGCGAGGGTGATTTGGGAGAGGCTAGGGATCGACATCCGATCGGGTTGACGGCACATCTATATCGCGTGCCTTGAGACATTAAATGACGGGATTCTTTGGTCGCTGCGAAGCCCCTGGTCGACAGGTTCGGACGGGTCGCGAGGAAGCTCAGGATCTCCGTGACTGACCGCTGCAACTTCAGGTGCAACTTCTGCATGCCGAGGAACCCAGTCTGGCTCGACAGAAAGGAACTCCTGACCTTCGACGAGATAACTCGGCTTGCGAGGATCTTCGCGAGGATGGGCGTCACGAAGATCAGACTCACGGGAGGCGAGCCTTTGGTGAGGAGGGGCGTCGAGGAGCTCGTGGCGATGCTGGCGAAGGTCGAGGGAATAGAAAGCGTCTCGATGACGACGAACGGTTACTTCCTCGAGGAGATGGCGGCGAAATTGAAGGAGGCAGGGCTGAAGGGCGTGACCGTAAGCCTCCACAGCCTCAAGCCTGAGAGGTACGAGGAGATAATCGGGGTGAGGGGGGTCTTCGAGAAGGTCGTACGGGGCATCAGGAGGGCGATCGATGTAGGCCTATGGCCGGTGAAGGTGAACGTCGTTGTGACGAGGGGATGCAACGACGACGAGATACTGGACTTCGCGGAGCTGGCAAGGAGGACGGGGATCAGCGTTCGCTTCATCGAGTACATGCCCTTCGACGGCGAGAGGCTTTGGAGACCCGAGCTGGTCGTGAGCGGCGAGGAGATCCTGAGGGCGATCGAAGAGAGGTACGAACTCGTGCCTCTAGAGAGGGAGCCCGGGTCGACGTCGCTGAACTTCAGGTTCGCGGACGGAGCCCCCGGTACCATAGGCGTCATAACCTCGATCACCAGGCCCTTCTGCTCGGATTGCGACAGGGTCAGGCTGACGGCAGACGGAAAGCTAGTGCCCTGCCTATTCAGCAAGGACGAGTACGACCTGAAGCCGCTGGTGAGGAGAGGGGCCTCCGACGAGGAGATCGAGGCCTTCATCCGCTCCGCCTTCTGGAACAAGTTCGAGGGCGTCGAGTCCCTTCTCAGGATGCAGAAGATCCCCTCCCACATCAGGGCGATGTACACGATAGGTGGATGAATGCATGTCAGGCGAAGGCGAGATACCGAAGATCAAGGTGCGTGACGTTATGATACCAGCGATCAACGTGATAGAGGCCGAGAGGACGGTCAGGGAGGCCTGCATCATGATGGACCGCCTCGGAGTGGGAAGCCTGCTGGTGGAAAGAGAGGGGAAGCTGGTCGGCATAGTCACGGAGCGGGACTTCGTCGTCAGGGTGCTCGCGACAGGGCTGGACCACACGAAGACGAAGGTGGGCGACGTGATGAGCTACCCTGTGATAGCGGTGAGCCCCGACTCGCCGATAGAGGAGGCTGTGGCGCTGATGTTGAGCCACGGCTTCAGGAGGCTTCCGGTGGTGGACCTGGAAGGCAAGCTTCTGGGGATGGTCACATTGAGCGAGGCGGCGAAGGCGTTGCTGGCATACCAGAAGGCGGTCACTGAGGTGCTCGAGGTGCTGATAAAAGCGGTGAAGACGAAGGACGAGGTCGCAGCCAAATCTATGTACGGCTGAGCAGTCCCTTACCTTCTGACCTTGCTGAACCTCTGCTCGACGTCGTCCCAGTTCACCACGTTCCACCAGTTGTCGACGTAGCTAGCCCTGTCGTTCTTGTACTGAAGGTAGTACGCGTGCTCCCAGACGTCTATCGCGAGGAGAATCGGAAGCTCTGCGAGGTGCATCAGGTTCTGCTTCTCTATCTGCGTCAGCACAAGTCTGTCGACTTCCGGATCGTACAGCAGGAGGGCCCATCCAACACCCTCGACGGTCTTAGCGGCGTCGCTGAAGAGCTTCTTGAAGTTCTCGAAGCTCCCGAACTCGGCGTTGATCTTGTCCGCTATCGCCCCTCCCGGCTTCCCTCCACCCTTTCCGGGAGGTGCCATGTTAGGCCAGAAGATCGAGTGGAGCTTGTGCCCGTCGAGGTTGAAGCTCAGGTCCCTCAGCACTGCCCTGACGTCGATCTGGATCTCGCCCTTCGCTGCCTTCTCTATCTTCTCGAGCGCTGCGTTGGCACCGTTGACGTAGGCCTGGTGGTGCTTGGTGTGGTGGAGCCTCATGATCTCCTCGATGATGTAGGGCTCCAGGGCGTTGTACGCATATGGAAGTTGTGGAAGCTCGTACCGTTTCACGCGGCGGTCATTACTCGGCAATCAATTAAGGATAACGAGCTTACTCATGCGGGAGATCCACCTTTGGACTTGATCCTCTCGTAAACCTCGTCGGAAAGCCTCGAGAAGGGCGGTGAGGGCTCACCTATCACGTGTCCTGGGTCGACGAGCCTCCCCTCGATGAGCGCCTTCACAGTCCACCTCTCGGGCGGTAGCCTGAAGGTTCTCCTGAGCGCCTCCGATGCCCTCGGCGTAAGGGGCTCCAGCAACACAGAGACCCCATAGGCGACCTGCGTCGAGACGTAAATCGTCCTCATCGCCGAGCCTTTATCGGTTTTGATCGCCTTCCACGGCTCCCTTGCGTTCAGGTAGACGTTCCCCTTCTTCGCCAGATCGAGGACCGAGTTGACAGAGCTCCTGAACCTGTTGCTGACGAGGCCGGCCTCGAACTCCTCCGCAGCCGTTCTGATCGATGCCAAAAGCTCCCGGTCCTGTGCGTCGAGCTCTCCAGGATCAGGAACGGTTCCGTTGAAGTTCCTGTGAAGGAACGTGAGGACCCTGTGGACGAAGTTCCCGATGATGTCGTTGAGCTCGTCGTTGATGACGTCCCTGAAGTGTGAGGCGGTGAAGTTGGAGTCCGCCGTCTCCGGCCTTATCTTCACCAGGTAGAACCTCCAGTAATCGGGTCCGAGGATCTCGAGGGCCTCGTCGAGCCATATGCCGACGCCTGCGCTCTTGGAGAACTTCTTCCCCTCGAAAGTCAGGTACTCGGTCGCCAGGACGTTCCACGGAAGGACCAGGTCCTCGTCGTATGCCATCAGCAGAGCAGGCAGAATTATGGTGTGGAAGGGTATGTTGTCCTTGCCGATGAAGTAAACGCTCCTCGCCTCGCGGTCGTACCAGAACTCCTTCCATGCCTCCGGTTCTCCTCGCATCTCGGCCCACTCGATGCTCGCGGTGAGGTAGCCGAGGACCGCCTCGAACCAGACGTAGATCGTCTTCCCCTCGGCTCCGGGGAAAGGTGCCGGTATGCCCCATTTGTTGTCCCTCGTGATCGATCTGGGCCTCAGCCCCTCGCCTATCCACCCCAAAGAGAAGTTCCTGACCGAGTCGGGGAAACGGTCGTTGGACGCGATCCAGGCTTTTATCCTGTCCTCGAAGGCAGGGAGGTCGAAGAACCAGTGATCGGTCGATTTCACTACTGGCTCGGCACCGCAGATCGCACACCTCGGCCCTTTCAGGTCCAGCGGGTCGAGAACCTTTCCGCACCGCTCGCACTGGTCGCCTCGGGCCCTATCGTAACCGCAATATGGGCATGTACCTATAACGAAGCGGTCGGGCAGGAAGACCCTGTCCGCCTCGCAGTAGAGCTGTTCCACGCTCCGCCTGAAGACGTAGCCCTTCCGGTAGAGCTCGAGGAAGAACCTCTGGACGAACTCGATGTGCGTCTTCGAGTGGGTCCTGGTGTAATTGTCGAAGGTGATCTCGAAACGGGCGAAGAGGTCCTTCACGATGGCGTGCATTCGGTCCGTCAGCTCCTCCGGCCTAACTCCCTCCTTGATCGCCTGGAGCTCGAGCGGCGTTCCGTGCTCGTCGGAACCGCTGACGAAGAGCACCCTGTCTCCCCTCGACCTCATGTAACGGGCGAAGACGTCGGCCGAGAGCTCACACCCTATCAGCGTGCCCAGGTGCGGCACCGCGTTGATGTAAGGCCATGCGCCGCAGACTATCCACTTCGCGAGGGCTCCTCACCCTTGACCGTGCTCTTTTTCGCTGGAATTTAAGCGATTGCAGATGTAACGGTGGGACTTATCAATTTCATGCGTGGGTCAACGGCTTGAGGGAACCTCATTGAAACCGACCAAAAAACCTTATCCGTTGGCGTTTAACAGTTAGATACGCATGAAGAAGTCAGTCCTGCTCGGAATTGTCGTGGTC
>JAVVHL010000025.1:0-13442 GCA_032249575.1 Candidatus Calditenuis sp.
CCAACCGTGAGCGTGAATGTATATGCGGCTCCCAGTTAGGGCGCTGGTCCTGATCATCGTCCTCTCCTCTTTCTTCCTCCTAGCGGTCCAGTCGCTGCCTGGCCTCATGGTCCTCCACGTCGTCAGCGGGTCTATGGAGCCCAACGTGCCCCTCGGAAGCCTCGTTGTTCTGAGGAGAGGGGAGCCTCCGTCAATAGGCGACGTCGCGGCCTACATCCTCGAAGCTGAGGGAAGGAAGTACGTGATACTCCATAGGGTCACGGGGATCACCGGGGACGGAAAGTACCTCTTTTCCGCCGATGCGGACCCATCGAGCGGCATTACCCCTGTCGAGCCAGGGAAGGTGCTGGGCAAGATGCTGGTCGCCATTCCTTACCTCGGTTATCTGGCTCCGTACGCTTCGCTGGTGATGGGCCTGCTCATCGTGCTCTTGCTGGTTCCTAAGAAGGTGAAGGCTCCCTCCAACACGCCCGCCGATCCAGGGATCCTGCGGTACCTCCCGGCCTTCCTGCTGCCCCTCTCTTTTCTGCTACCGGTGAAGGGCCTCCCGGCGCTTCTGGGCCCCCTTTACCTGGCGGTCACCCTGCCGGTCTATGCGGCGACGTTGCTGCTCGAGCGACACGTCAATCACTCCGACCTCGTCTACGCCCTGCTCGCCGTCTCCGTCATAGCGTCCATCGATTTCGCCAAGCTCTACTCGCTTCTCTGGGGTCTATGATTGGACCGGACGGAGGACCTCGCCGCACTCCGGGCAGACGCTGGCGTCCATCGGAACCTCGTGGCCCTTGGAGCAGAGCCTCAGCGAGATCACCTCCTCCCGCTTCCTCGACTTAGCTTCTGAAGCCGCGCCCTCTTTCCTCTTGGGCCTGTAAAGCACCAAGAACCCGGAGCCGACTACCGCAGCCGCGAAGAGGCCGATGTTCGCCCACTCGGGCTCCGTCGCGTAAACCGCCTCCACCCTGATAGGCCCGTCGACCCTCACCTTCACCGCACCGTTCTTGTTCTCGAGGGGAATCAGCGAGCCGGTGAAGCCAACGAGTTTAGGTCTGAAGAAGACGTTGCCGGGTGGGTTGGGAACGGCCGTTAAGGTGGCCTCGGAGCCCTCGTCGTACCACCCAGTCCCTCCAGCACCGTACCTGCCCCTCACCTCGACGTAGTACTGTTTGACGTAGACGGCCTCGGCCCTGATAGGCGCCCTGACCTCTACTTCGAAGCTCTCCTGCTGCGGAAGGGCCGAATCGTTCCAGCCCGCGAACCTCAGCCTCACCTCGTTCTCCCTCAGGACCACGTAGCCTTCGACGGAGACCCTGACCTTCTCGCCGGCCGTCACCCAGCCGTCGTAGACCGCTCCCCTGGGACCTGAGATCCTCACATGATATTGGAGCTCGTAGAGCGGCCTGATCACGTGAGGCCCCCGGACCTCAAGGACCGCGACGTTCGAGACGACCCTGCTAACGATGGCGGGCACCGAGCCTATCGACTCCCATCCCTTCAGGACGAGCCTAACGCCCTCCGACAGCTGGATCTCGGTGGGAGCGCTCAAAAGGACCGTCTGACCTGCCCTGTACCAGCCGCTGCCGTTGACGGCCGTGTAGGGCGAGACGCCGAGGACGTAGTACTCCCTAACGTAGACGGCCTCGATCCGCAGAGGCCTCGAGACGTAGATTCTGTTGGAGGCGTTGAAGGGATACTCGCCGACGCTCCAGCGGACGAAACGGAGCCTGACACCTTCCGACTCGTAGTGCAGCTGGGGTGCGACGAGCTCCAGGACCGTTCCCTCCTCGACCCAAAGTGACCTCCTCAGCGCCTCGAGCTCCGAGTCGATCACCACCAAGTACTCGGCCCTGTAGACGGCCACGAGGGCTTTGATCCCCTTGAGAGTTATGCAGGGATCCCTGATGGTCCAGTTCCATCCGACGAACCTGAGCCTCGTGTCGACGTCGACGTACTGTACAGGTGGCGCGCAGACCGTAGCGCCCTCGGCGGCCTTCAGCGGGATCCTCTGCGGGAGGCCCTCGTAAACAAGGGTCACAGGGTAGTTGGAGGTGATCAGGACCTCTCCAGGATCGGCGCTTGCGGCTTGGGAAGTCAGCACGAGAAGGGTCAGCGTAACTACCGCGATCAGCGTCACCGATTTGATCATTCTGATTTGGACGAGATAAGCCCACAAATAACTGTAAAGCGTGACCGTCTTGCATGCGACCGCGAAGTATAACCCTGGTGGTTTTTATTGGCATATGGGGCCGGTGGGATTTGAACCCACGACCTCCCGGGTTCTCCTCCTTCAGGATCCCGAGCCGGGCGTCCACTCCATGCTAGACTACGGCCCCCTCGTCCTACTCCGACCAGCTCCTTATTGAAATTTGATCGGCGGCGTCCCTGAGGCTTCCATCGGACCTAATTGTCATCCTCGACGTGTTGCGGAAAAGGCTAAAATGAAAGGCCAAACCCCTCGTATCACTGGAATGACAAACATAGTGCTGACGTTCGACCCCTCGTTGGGCCACATGTTCCGCAACTTCCCGCTGCTCTCCTTCCTCCCCTGCGCTCCAGTCCGGTTCGTCCCACCCCCCATCTACTACTACCTCGCGCAGCCCACTGTGCCGGCTGACGAGCACGGCAGGGCCGTCCTTGCACCTTACGGTATCAGGAAGCTGGAGGCGTCCCTGAAGGGCAGGACGAAGTACACGGTCGAGGTGGCTCACCCCGATCACCTCGAGAAGCACATCAGGGAGGACACGAAGGTGATAGGCGTCAACACGATGGACCCTCTGGGGATAGGGCCTCTGACGCTGATGTTCAACAACGCCGGCCGGGAGAGGTCATGGGTCACCGAGGAGTTCGTCGGCCTCATGAGGAGGATCAACGCGCTGAGGAAGGAGAGGTGCCCTAAGGCGAAGGTCGTAGTAGGCGGCTCCGGCGTCTGGGAGTTCCAGATGATGCCCGAGGCCCTGGACAGGCTGAGGATCGACTATGCGGTGGAGGGCGAGATCGACGACATCGCACCTCTACTGTTCGAAGGGATAATAGAAGATTCTATAGACACCACGGTCTTCATGTTCGGCTACAAATCGACGACCTTCGACGTCAACGGCAGGCCCCGCATCACGTACGTGAAGGACCCGAGCGGCCGCTTCATCACGAGGCACCCGTTCTCCCGTTTCAAGCTCCCAAAGGTCAGCGAGATACCGACGATCGTCAACCCTGCCATCTCCGGTCAGGCGGAGATCATGAGGGGTTGCGGGCTCGACTGCGACTTCTGCGAGGTGACCACCAGACCACTGAGGTACTATCCGCCGGAGAAGGTGCTGGAGGAGGTGAAGGTGAACCTGAGGGGAGGGCAGAGGCACGCGTGGTTCGTGACCGACAACCAGTGGGCTTACATGCTGAAGGACAGGGACTACTGGCCGAACAAGGAGGCGATCTTCGAGCTTTACAGGACCGTGATGTCCTATCCAGGGGTGACCGGTGCGAACCCGATGCACGCGACCCTTGCACCGGTGGCTGCCGATCCGGAGCTGGCTTTCGGCGTCGCGAAGATCGTCCGCGCAGGTCCTAGGAAGCACATAGGAGTCCAGATCGGGCTCGAGACGGGGAGCGACAAGCTGATCAAGATGCACGCCAGCCGGAAGGCCCTTCCACTGAGGGTAGGGGTCGACGCGACGTGGGCCGAGATAGTGGTGGAGGCCCAGAAAGCCTACAACGCGGCCTACTGGATTCCTGCCTACACGATCATACTCGGGATGGCGGGCGAGACCGACGACGACATCTGGGACACGATAGGTCTGATCAATTACATGGCCTCTCTGAACCTGTACTTCACGGTCACGCCCATGGCCCTCGTGAGCCTCGGGTCTCTGAAGGGGACGAGGACGCTGACCGACGTCTACGCCAGCATGACGCCTGCTCAGGCAGCCCTGATCTACGTCTGCTGGAAGAACACCAAGCGGATGGCTGAGGCCCTCGCCTGGAGGATAGGGAAGGACAACCCGTTCTACAAGATACTGACGACGCTGATACTGAACATAGGAGCTAAGATCTGGGTCGACGCGCTGAAGAGGTATTTCGTCCACGTCAACCCAGAGAACGAGAGGGCGATAGAGAAGGCGGAGAGGTACACGCACATCAAAACGATGGGCACGGACTTCAGGAGGTTCAGGGAGCAGTACAAAGCGATGCTTCACGCTTGACCGACGGGTTGGGGGGCTCCAGCAGGTTCCTGACGGGGATCGCCGAGCTCGACAGGGTCACAGGAGGCCTCCCCGGATCGAGGCTCCTTCTCGTCTCCGGCGAGGAGAAGTCGGGGAGGACGAGCCTGGTCCTGCAGATATGCGCCATCGCTTCGTCTCAGGGCAGAGATTGCATGATCGTCGACTCGGGCACGGGCCTGCACATCGAGAGGATGAGGTCTGTCTTCTCGGCGTGGGGCGCTGACCAGACGAGGATCTGGGTCTCCTCGCCCAGGACTCTCAGGGACCAGACGAGGCTGGTGCTGAAGGCTGCAGAGCTCTGCGGGGATGGAGGGGTGATAGCTGTGGACGAGGCGACGCACCTCTACCGGCTTGAGCTGACGGGGATACCGCAGCTCGACAAGCCCAAGTACATGGAGCTGACCTTTCAGATGGCCGCTCTGAAGGAGGCAGCGCTGAGGAAGGGGATACTGGCGGTCGTAGTGACGGAGGCCCACGAGGTCCCTGTCGGAGGGACTTTCGTTACGAGACCTGTGGCCGAGCGGATAACGGGCTACTTCGCCGACATGAGGTTTTGGCTCGAGAACCTGGAGGGCGGGGTGAAGTCGCTGAGTTACGAGTTAGAGGGCCTCAAGGGCACCGTCCTCGTCAGGCTCACCGGTTCAGGCCTCACGTCCGAGTCGATCAGCCGCCGAACTTCTGGACGAGCATCGAGATGACCATGAGGAGCCCCAGCACGAAAAGCGCTATCCCAGCACCCACCGCAGCTCCGCTCCTCGTAGCGAACCTCCCAATCGCAGTCAGGTGGATCAGGTAAAGCCCCAGGAACGAAAGGGTGTAGGCCAGGGCTACGAGGACGAACTCGACTATCGTCTGTCCTGTGACCGAGGGGAAGATCGGCCTTGTGCCGTAGAGCGCTGGAGGCGCCGTGACTATCAGGTAGAGGAAGCCGCTGACGACGAGGACCGCGAAGGCCAGCAGCGCTATCGCCACCAAAGACTCCAGCCTCTCGCTCCTCTCCCTGTACGTCAGCAACCTGAACAACGCCCTCTTCAGCCCCTCCAAGGCCATGCGCCCGCACCTACTCCGAGGGCTTTCTCCGACCTGCATATAACCCGATAACAGCACTGCAATGGGCCTCGAGGTTGTCCCACTGGGCGGAGCGAGGCTGCCCTCCCAAGATGATTTCCTCTAGCAGGTGTCGGAACGGCCCGACCTCCTGAGGACCTCGGAGGCTACAAACCCGACCGTCCGCTCAAGCGCGTTCCTCTCGTTCGTCACCCAGACCACCTTCTCCATGTTCCTTTCCCAGAACGACTTGTAATATTCCCTTACGAGTCGCTGGAACTCCGAGTCGCGCTCAAGGAAACCGGCACCCCTTCCCGATGAGACCCGCCTCAACCTCTCCTCCTCGTCCACGTCGATCACCACGTAGAGGTCAGGTCTGACGATGTGTTCTCCCGAGAGGGCCTCGAAGAGCCCGACCAGCTCCGAGACGTCGACGTCTGCGGCGATCCCCTTCCTGCGGACGTATGCGAGCCCGAAGACGATCGAGCAGAGATAGTACCTGTCGAGCAGCAGGAAGTCCGCTTCGGTTCGGGCACACCTACTCACCATCGTCTTCGTCTCCTCCACTGTGTTCGCGAGGAAGAGCAGCATCCTCGAGATGGGAGCGGTGCCCCTCCTGTTGCCGTAGCTGACCGCGAACCTCCCCGTCGGCGAAGGGCCTGGTGTCTTGTAGGTCACCACCCTGCAACCGGCCCTCCTCAGCTTCCCAGCAACGCCCCGGAGGACCGTGGTCTTCCCTGAGCCGTCGGGCCCCTCGAAGTCAACTACGTAGGGCCGCTTCGGCTCGCCTTCGCGCTCGGACGGCAAAATCCCACCTGCGGTCTACGACCCCCACTCCCTTTGCATCTGATCTACCTGCTCCTGCACCAACCCGTCGTCATGTTACCTGTCCGATTCATCCCATCAAGTTTTTCTCGAGGACGTTGATAACCGGAAGTGGTGGACGCCTCGAAGACCCTCGAGTTCCTCAATAACCTGACCGTCGAGTCGCTGATGAAGGCCCTTGAGGAGAGGCTCTACGTGGCTGACAGGGAGCTGGCTACTGCGCTCTACCTCGCGATCCAGATGAGGAAGCCACTGCTGATAGAGGGGGAGCCGGGGTGCGGCAAGACGGAGGTGGCTAAGGTGCTGGCCGACATCCTCGGGACGGAGCTGATCAGGCTCCAGTGCTACGAGGGCCTCGACGCGTCGGACGCGATCTACGAGTGGGACTACCCGAGGCAGCTCCTCTACATCAAGATGCTCGAGTCCAGAAAGGACGTCTCTGACATAGAGCACGAGATCTTCAGCGAGCGGTTCCTGCTGAAGAGGCCTCTGCTGAGGGCCGTCCTCCACGAGGGGCCGGTTCCGCCGGTTCTTCTGATCGACGAGGTGGACAGGGCCGATGAGGAGTTCGAGGGCTTCCTGCTGGAGTTCCTGGCCGAGTATCAGGTCACCATACCAGAGATAGGGACGATCAAGGCGAAGGTCGAGCCGATCACCATCCTGACCTCCAACAGGACCCGCGAGATCGGAGACGGCCTGAAGAGGAGGTGCCTGTACTACTACGTCACCTACCCGTCGAAGGAGAAGGAGATGAAGATACTGAAGCTGAAGGTGAAGGGGCTGAGCGACTCCCTCGCCGAGCAGCTGGTCTCCTTCGTCAACGTCCTCAGGCAGAGGCCCGACATAATGAAGAAGCCCGGCATATCGGAGACGCTCGATTGGGCCAACGCGCTGATGAAGCTCGGTGCGAAGGAGCTGAACAGGGATGTCCTGAAGTCGACGCTCGTCTGCATCGTCAAGACCCAGGACGACCTCCTCAGGATCGACGTGGACTCCTTCCAGTCCTTCACCGTCAGGCAGGGCTGAGAGGGTGGAGGTGGACGCGTACAGGTTCGTGGTCGAGATCGCCAACCACCTCAGGAGGCACCAGCTGAAGGTGGGGGTCTCCGAATCGCTCGACGCATGTCAGGCCCTCAACCTCGTCGGAGGATACGGACCCCAGGAGATCAAGACAGCCATCAAGGTCACCATGATCAAGGACCCCTCGAAGTACCATCTGCTGGAGGAAGCCCTCGCCCAGGCTCTGGAGAGGGCTGCCTCATCAGAGGGTGAAGGCGAGGGCGAGGCGGAGGAGGGCGAGTCCGCTCCGAGCGGGAAGCTTAGCCAGGTATCGATGAGCAGGGACGCTGCGGGTAAGGACCAGAGGTCCGACAGGACGGTGGACGTCTACATGTACAGCCCCATGGAGACCCTGAGCCGGAGGAGCCTGAGGCCGATAGACCCTGTGAAGGTCAGGCTCGGCAAGAGGATAGCGAAGAGGTTGAGAAGGAGGCTCGCGATGCTTCCGGGGAGGAGGTACAGGAGGTCGAGGGTCGGGGAGCTGGACTTCCCCAAGACGATGAGGGCAGCCCTCGGGACGGCGGGTGAGCTGCTGGAGCTGAGGAAGACCAAACCCATCCTCACGAGGCTCAGGGTCGTCGCCTTCTTCGACATCAGCGGCTCGATGGACACCTACACCGACTGGATCGTCAGGGCGATGTACCTCGTCAAGAGGCTCGGCAGGAGGGTTGAGGTCTTCGTCTTCAGCACCAGGCTCCTGAGGGTGACTGATCTGTTGGAGACGACTGACCTCGAGGAGATCAGGCGCAGGCTCTCGGAGAAGGTGGACCTCTGGGGAAGCGGCACGAGGATAGGCAGCTGCCTGAAGCAGTTCCTCGACCGGTACGGCAACCTCGTGGACAGGACCTGGACGGCTATCATCGTCAGCGACGGCTGGGACACCGGGGAACCCGAGGTGCTGAGGTACAGCATGGAGGGGCTCAGGATGAGGGTAGGGAGGGTCATCTGGCTGAACCCACACGCCGACAAGCCGAACTTCAAGCCTATGACGATCGGGATGCTGACGGCCCTCCCATACATCGACGTCCTGGCTGGCACCTCGGTGCTGGAGGACATGAACTCCTTCCTCCGGTTCTTCGGCCGGTCGATAAAGCCGATGAAGGCACAGTCCCGGGCCTTCCCGAGGACCTTCTGATCTGGAAAATGGTGTGCGTCACTCGATCACGCAGACCTCTCCGTCGTACTCTATCTTGCTGTAGGGGACGAGTATCCAGCCCCTGTCGTAGGACTCCTCGCCCCTCTTCTGGATGCCGACCATGCCGAAGGCCTTGGCGTTGATGATGAGGTGCCTCGCGACGAACTCCTCCTCTAGGAGGAACTTCGAGCCCTCGATCCTACCTATGCCTATCACCCAACCCGGCGGCGCATCGGGCCCATAGCTCTTGAGGTAGTTTATCCGGGCTACCTTGCCCTTCACTTGCACTTCCTTCAATCCCTCGTCCGGTATGAGAAGCTCGTCGTAGACGTACGTCGACATCGCGCACCCCCTCCTCCCGCATTTCATAAATTGATCCTAGGGAGTGCCTGAGGCGATGAGCTGTGTTACAGCCGTTCTGAGGTCGTCAACTCCGTCTATGTCCGATGTTTAAATTCCGTTCACAGCAAATCTTTTAAGGATCTCCAGATTCGTCATCACGCCGTGAAGAGGGGTCTGCTGTTAGGTATAGTCGCTGCGGTCGTCGTCGTGGCTATTGCGGTTGCCTTCGTGGTGCCGACCCTATTCGTCCAGAGGAAGCCTGCGCCGCAGGAGATCGTCGTCGGAGCGGTTTTGCCGATGAGCGGATCCTTTTCCCAGATAGGACTCTATTTCAAAAACGGTTTCGAGCTGTACTTCTCTGAGGTCAACAAAATGGGCGGCGTTTATGTCAAGGAGTTCGATAAGAGAATTCCGATCAGGCTTGTTGTGTATGACGACGAATCGGATCCGACGAAGAGCGCCACGCAGCTGGAGCGTCTCATAACAGTGGAGAAGGTCCACCTGATCCTCGGAGGCTACAGCACACCGCTCGTCCAGGCACAGGCACCTGTTGCGGAGAGGTACAAGATGCCTTACATCAACCCGGGAGGGGCCACGTCGACGATCTTCCTGACGGAGGACGGAAAGCGCAGGTACCAGTACATGTTCGGCTTGATCGCCTCGATAAAGAACCTCGCCCTGACAACGATCGAGATGCTGAAGCAGGAGATAGATGCGGGCAGGTTGCCGAAGCCGTTGAAGATAGCGACGGTTAACGAGAACACCGACCACGGACGCGAGTACCTTGCAGGTCTGAAGGAGGGAGCGAGGAAGTATCCAGGGTACTTCGAGATCGTGTACGAGGCCTTCTACAACATCGGCGAGAAGGACTTCACGCCCATACTGACCGCCATCAAGCAGTCAGGAGCGAACGCGATGCTGAACGACATGAGGCTAGGAGACTACATCACCATGCACAGGCAGTACACGACGCTGGGACTCTGCCACCTGGTTGTGAGCTACGGTCCTAGGGGGCCTGAGGGCAGAGCCATCTCGGAGCTAGGGAAGGCGGCAGAGAACGTCTTCGGCGTCCAGTGGTGGAACCCTGCTGACCCGAGGCCTGAGGTCCAGGAGTTCAACAGGAAGTGGGACGCTTGGGTGAAGGAGAGGAACCTCAACCTCCCTTCCGACTGGTTCGCGGCGATCTCGTATGAGGCGGCCAGGACGCTCGTCTGGGCGATAGAGAAGGCCGGTTCGATCGATCCTGATGCGGTCTGGAAGGCCCTGAAGACGCTCAACTCTCCGCAGAACGGGCTTAAGCCTTCGATCGTCGTGGGAGGCGTGATCTACTTCCCGGAGGAGAGCGGAGGGCAGATAACTAACCCGTTCGTAGTCGTGCAGGTCCAGGACGGTAAGCCCGTGATCGTCTACCCGAAGGAGAGCGCCACAGGCACCTTCAGGGTCAACAAGTGCTGATGGTTCGCGTTGCTACTACAGGGTGATTTTTCTTGCAGGCCATAGATGTGACACTCCTCTTCATCTCCTCCCTGCTGACAGCAGGACTCTATGCCCTCAGCTCCTATTCCATAACTTTGGTGTACGGCGTGCTCAAGTTAGTGGACGTCTCGCAGGGTGCCCTGATCACGCTGGGCGCCTACATCGCTTACACGTTAAAGGCGCTGTTCGACATCGACCCTATCGTCACCTCTCTGATCGCAGCTCCGGCCTTCTTCGCCTACGGATACTTCGGGCATTACGAGATAGCGAAGAGGGTCCTCGAGAAGTACAGCGGCGGCAGGGTCCTCGAGAACAGCCTTCTGCTTTTCTTCGGCGTCCTTCTTGCCTTTACAGGGGCCATCTACCTGGTGTGGAAGGGGGACATCAAGGCTGTCAACACCGCGTACACCCTTGCGGCTGTCGAACTCTTCGGGCTGAGGATCTACCTGACGAGGCTGGTGATCTTCGTCTACGCGATCGCTGTCACAGCCCTCCTGATCTACCTCCTTAACAGGACCTACACGGGGACCGCTATCAGAGCCGTTTCTCAGGACCTCGAGTCGTCGCTGGCATGCGGGATAGAGGTGGAGAGGATGTTCAGGATCTCCTTCGGCATCGCGTGTGCCCTCTCTGTGGCTGCAGGCTCCATCTTGACGCTCGCGCTGGCCTTCAGCCCCATCATCGGCGTCGAGTTCATCCTTATCGCGATAGTCGTGACCGTAGTCGGAGGCATGGGGAACTTCACCGGTGCCTTCCTGGGTGCCCTGATCTTCGCGGTCGTCGACTCGTTGGGTGTCCTCGTCGTAGGGCCGGCCTACGCGAGGGTCGTGGCGCTGGCTATGATGGTGGTCGTCCTGATCGTAAGACCACAAGGTCTCTTCGGGGAGCGCGGCAGGATATGAGGCCCGTCGTTCCTTGGAGGCCCACGTTACTTCTCTTGGCCGCTGTGAGCGCGGTCACGTTGGCGATCGTCGGCATCTCTAGGGTCGAGCCTTTCTTACTCATCTTCTGGTACTTCGTCCTCCTATACTCGATATACTCCATCTCCTGGAACATAGCAGGCGGCCTCACGAACCTCTTCAGCCTAGGGCATGCGATGTTCTTCGGTACCGCTGCCATGAGCTTCGCCCACCTCGTCAGGATAACCGGAAACCCGCTGCTCAGCATCGCACTCGCATCTGCGGCGTCATGCCTCCTGGTGGGACCGCTGATACCGGCGATAAGGTTGAGGGGACCCTTCTTCATGCTGTCGACTTACGCGTTATCGGTGGCGGCCTACTTCGTGACGTTGAACACCGATTGGTTCAGCGGCGGAGGGTCCGGGATCGTCCTGAGGATCGACCCGGCCTATACGAGGGAGGTGACCGTGTTCGTGGCGCTCGGGATCCTCGCGGCCGCTTCCCTCACGTTCGTCCGCTTGAAGTGGAGCTACCTGGGTATAGCGATGATAGCGACGAGGGACGACGAGGAGGCCGCAGAGAGCCTGGGCATACCCGTCTCGAGGATCAAGCTGATCTCAATGTTCCTAAGTGCGCTCTTCGCAGGGGCCGCAGGAGCTCTCCACGCCCTCTGGCTCTCCTACGTTCACGTTGACGCTTTCAACACGACATCGGTCAGTCTTCTCGCTCCGGTGATAACGTTGCTGGGAGGGAAGGCGCTCCTCTCAGGATCCTACATCGGCGGTCTGGTCAACGCGGTGATCTACTTCTATCTCGCGGCCGGACTCGGCGAGGCGACGCTCCTCTTCTACGGCGCCCTCCTGGCGGCGGTTTTGCTTTTGGAGCCTGACGGGGTTGCGAAGACGCTCCAGAAGATCACCAGGAATCCGATCTTCAATATCTGAGCCAGCTGGAGACGACCTCCTTCAGCCTGTCCTCTATCTCCTCCCTCTCGGCGACAGCCACCACCGTCCCCTCCCTCATCACGCAGACGAAATCCGCAAGCGGAAGGGCGCTCCTTACGTTCTGCTCGACCAGAAGGACCGTCTTCCCTATCTCTTTGAGCCTGTAGATTTGCTGGTAGACGAGGTTGGCCATCTTAGGCGAGAGGCCGGCGGAGGGCTCGTCGATCAGGACGAGCTTCGGATCGGCTACCATCGTCCGGGCGATCTCGAGGAGCCTCGCCTGTCCACCGCTCAAGAGGACCGCTTTCCTGTCGAGGAGTTCCCTGAGCTGGGGGAAGAGCTCCAGGACCCTTTCGATGTTCTGCTCGAGCCTCTCGCCGTCGTCCTTTATCGTCCACCCGCCCATCCTCAGGTTCTCCATCACCGTAAGGTGGGGAAAGACGCTCCGCCGCTGCATCACGTAACCTACGCCGGCCTTAGCGATCTCGTGGGGCTTCAGCCTCGTTATCTCCCTCTCGCCGAGGATTATCCTGCCCGAGAAGACCTTCGTGAGGCCGTAAATCGTTTTGAGGAGGGTGGACTTGCCGGATCCGTTGGGGCCTATAACGAGCGTGAGCCGGCCCTCAGGCACCTTCAGGTTGACGTCCTTCAGGACCCGGAGGTCCCCGTAACCTGCTGTGAGGTCCTCGACGGTCAGGGATATCATGTTCTCACCTGCCGAGGTAAGCCTCTATCACTGCCTCGTTCAACAAAACCTCCTCAGGTCTGCCCTCTGCCACGATTACCCCCTCGTTCATCGCCACGACCCTGTCGCAGAAGCTGGAGACTACCCTCATGTTGTGCTCGACCATGAGGACGGCTGTACCGGATTCCTTCACACGCTGCAGCAGCTCCCTGAGCGTCTCGATGACTGCGGGGTTGAGGCCTGCGGTGGGCTCGTCGAGCAGGAGGACCTTGGGGTTGACGATGAGCGCCCTCGCTATCTCGAGGAGTCGTTGCTGTCCGCCGGAGAGGTTGGAGGCGAGTTCGTCCCTCTTCTCCGAAAGGCCGAGCGCGCCGAGAAGCCACTCCGCCCTCTCCTCAGCGCCTTCCCTTGCCTCGCGGTTGTAGGCGAGCGCCGCCATCAGGTTCTGCATGACGGTCATGCTCCTGAAGACCCTGGGGACCTGGAAGGTCCTCGCAACGCCAAGCGCAGCGATCTCGTGGGGCTTCATGCCTGTGAGCTTGCGGTCGCCGAGGTAAACCGTCCCTCCGTCAGGTTCGTAGTATCCTGTTATGACGTTGATCAGCGTCGTCTTCCCCGAGCCGTTCGGCCCTATCAGCCCCACCAGCTCTCCCCGATCGACTCGGACCGTTACCGATTCGAGCGCCCTG
Source organism: Candidatus Calditenuis sp. (assembly GCA_032249575.1). Lineage (GTDB taxonomy): Archaea > Thermoproteota > Nitrososphaeria_A > Caldarchaeales > Calditenuaceae > Calditenuis. Next base: position 13,313 of record JAVVHL010000025.1, read on the forward strand.
ACCCTGCCGAAATACTTGGTGACGTTGACGATCCGCAGCATCCGCCGACGTCATCGAGCTGTTGCGGAAGGGATAAAGGTTTCGCATGCTGTTAGATCTCCCGTCGTTTTGCATCGTCCGAGATACCATA
>JAVVHL010000026.1:0-13058 GCA_032249575.1 Candidatus Calditenuis sp.
TCGTGGGCCTGCTGATAGGCTACGGAGTCGCGAGGGTCCTGAAGGGCCTCCTGCTGGTGCTGGTGGGCCTCCTGATACTAGTAGTCCTGGGGATAACGATCGCCGGCCTGCCGAACCTCAGGGAAGCGCTCGGGTTTGTGGGACAGTTGGCGAACGCCGCCAGACCCCTTCTCGGCTTCGTGATGGAGCGCCCTCCCTTCGTGATAGGCCTCCTGATCGGGTTCGTCATGGGCCTGATAAGGTGATGGGAGAGGGCCACACGAGATGGGTTCGGCCCTTCACTCGGGCGGGTTGAGCACCCTGAGGCCCATCTGCGTCGCGGCCTCGTAGATCTCCAGCGCCTTCTTCCTGCCGACCTTGCCAGAGATTCTCACGGCGTGGACCTTCGGGTCGAGCCCCTCGAGCTCCTTCCTGTTGCTGACGAGGACCTCCCTGAAGCCCGACGGGTGAAGGCCCCTGTACTTCCTCGGTGAGCGGTACCCGACCTTGACGAGGGGCGGCCATCCGCTGACCTGGAGCCTCATCTTGCTGTCCTTGCCCCTCGGCCTCCTCCAGTTGGGCTTGAGCCTGACGTACCTCCAGCTCTCCTGCCTCACGAACTCGGGCCTCTCCTTCCTGAGCCTGAGGACCCGTTTGGGGATCTTGACGGCGGCCTTGGGCTTCTGGGCCTGCGCCTGCTCCTGCGTCTCCGTCCCCTTCTGCTCCGACATCGCCGGTCCTCCCACCCACACCTTTCTTATGAATTTCCCTCGCCTGCAACGAATCCGCAGGTCATCTCACCGTCCTCCATGAAGCCGGGTAAGTCGGTGTGAGGCTCGACGGGCTTTTCAGCTGGAGCGAACGGCGTTGGGACAGGCGTGACGGACAGGAGGGCCGAGCTTGAGGATTACTTCGAGCGGCTGAGGAGGGACTTCGAGCGGCACCTCAAGTTGGCGAAGGAGGTGAGGGAGAGGGTCAGGTACCCGACGCCGGAGGTCGAGGTCAGGGTCGCTGAGGACATGGCCGAGAGGATCGAGATGGCGATGGGCAGGAAGGGCCTCGCGGAGCTGCTGAGGTCCCTGAGCGCCAACGTCAAGAAGGAGCTGTTGCCCTTCAAGCTGGCGGAGAGGCTCGCCTCGGAGCTCGAAGTGCCCGACGACGGTTCGCTCACATCGATCGTCAGGACCTGCCTCGCCGTCATGACGCCTCCAGGAACGACTGCGGCACCGACCGAGGGCATCGCCGCGGTCAAGATCAAGAAGAACCCCAACGGCACCGACTACCTCGCCATCTACTACGCCAATCCCATCAGATCGGCCGGAGGGACGGAGATAGCCGGCTCCGTCGTCCTCGCCGACTACCTGAGGAACCTCCTGGGCCTCGACCGCTACAGGCCGACCGAGGAGGAGGTGATGAGGTTCATCGAGGAGGCCAGAACGTACAGGAGGAAGGTGGGGAGGTTCCAGTACAACGTCCCCGACGAAGTTCTGGAGTTCGTCGTGAGGCGGATCCCCATCGAGATAACGGGCGTCCCCACCGATCCTGTGCCCGTTCCTTCCTTCAGGGAGGTGCCGAGGGTCGAGACGCCATACGTCAGGGGAGGGGCGCTGAGGGTCGTGAACGACGGAGTTGTGGGCAGGGCGAAGAAGGTGATGAAGCTCGTCCAGATGGTGGGGCTTGACGGGTGGGAGTGGCTGGAGGAGGTGGCGCGGATGATGAAAGAATCGGGGAAGGGAGGTTCTTCGGTCCTTAAGGAGGTCATCGTGGGTAGGCCGGTCTTCTCGATGTCGGATCGCTTCGGCGGCTTCAGGCTCCGTTACGGCAGGGCCCCCCACACCTCGATGTCGGCCGTCGGCGTCCACCCTTACACGATGAGGGTCCTCGAGGACTTCGTCGTGGTCGGAACCCAGCTCAAGCTCGAGTATCCTGGGAAGGGAGGTGTCGCGGTCCCTGTGGACTGCATCGAGCCTCCCATCGTGAAGCTCGAGGACGACTCGGTCATCAGGGTCGACTCGCCATCGAGGCTGGAGGAGGCCCTCAGGTTCGGGCGTAAGGTCCTCTTCGTCGGCGACCTCCTCGTCAGCTTCGGCGACTGCGTCGAGAACAACGTCCAGCTGAAGCCCCCGGGATACTGCGAGGAGTGGTGGGTCGAGGAGGTGAAGGCCGCGCTGAGTGGCCCCGAGGTCAGACCGCTTGGCGAGGAGGAGGTCAAGTGGATCCGACTCGCCGACTCGGACCCCTTCAGGAACGTCCCTCCGGTCGAGGTGGCCTGCAGGATATCCTCCAAGACCAAGACCCCCATCCACCCCAGGTACATGCCCTTCTGGGACGCCTCCACCGGAAAGGAGGTAGAAGCGATCAGGATGTGGCTTCGGGAGAACATCAGGTCCTACAAGGCCCTGCCGCACGACCAGGAGGCCAAGAGGGCCCTCGAGGCGATGCTGGTCCCCCACAGGGTACGGGACGGTCGCATAGTTCTGGAGCAGGGATGGTTGAAGGCCCTGATCTTCCTCTTCAGGCCCTTCAGCTCCGTCGACGTCTCCTCGCTCTCGGTGAAGGACGCGGTGGAAGCCCTGACGGGATTGCCCTACAGGCCGAGGATGGGTACGACGCTCGGCGTGAGGATGGGGAGGCCGGAGAAGGCGGACCAGAGGAGGATGAAGCCGCCCGCCCACGTGCTCTTCCCTGTAGGGCTCCTCGGAGGGCAAAGGAGGTCGATCGTCGCGGCGGCGAGGTCCGAGAAGGGCCCTGTGGAGCTGAACGTCAGGGTGTGCCTCGACTGTGGCTCGAAGACCTGGAGGGCCGTCTGCGAGTCGTGCGGAGGCCCCACATCCCTCGCCGGGTTCTGCAGCGTCTGCGGCTCCGAGTTTGTAGAGCCCCAGTCCGACACTTGTCCCTCATGCGGCTCGAAGCTCCACCTCAGCACCAAGTTCGTCGTCGACTTCAGGTCGGAGCTCGAGGCGGCCCTGGGAAGGGCTAGGGCGGAGGTCGAGGAGCTGAAGGGCGTCCGTTCGCTCACCAGCCGTCACAAGGTCCCCGAGGAGCTGGTTAAGGGCGTGCTGAGGTCCTCGCTCGGCCTGTACGTCTACAAGGACGGCACCGTGAGGTTCGACGCGACCAACGCGCCTCTGACCCACTTCGTCCCTAGGGAGGTCGGCACCGATCTGGAGAGGTTGAGGGCGCTCGGCTACAGGACCGATTACAGGGGGGATCCGCTGGTCTCGGAGGAACAGGTTTGCGAGCTCTTCCCACAGGACGTCATCATACCCGAGAGCTTGGCCGAGCACCTCTACCGCGTCTCCAAGTTCATCGACCGTTACCTCGAGCTGAACGGCTTCGAGCCCTTCTACCGATGGAAGGGCCCTGAGGACTGCATCGGCTCCCTCCTCGCGGCCCTCTCCCCCCACACCTACGGTGCTGTGGTCTGCAGGGTGATAGGCGTGGTGAAGGCCGACGTCGTCTATGCCCATCCCCTTCTGCACGCGGCGAAGCGGAGGGACTGCGACGGCGACGAGGACAGCCTGATGCTCCTCCTGGACCCCCTGATCAACTTCAGCACGCTCTACCTCCCCGACCGAACGGGAGGGCTGATGGACACGCCTTTCCTGCTGACGGTGGTGCTGAGGGCAGAGGAGGTCGACGAGCAGTCCCACAACGTCGACGTCGCCTTCCGTTACCCGCTGGAGTTCTACTTGGCCGCCTCGAGGGGCGAGAAGGCCCAGAGCCTCCAAGGCACGATACCGCTGGTCGGAGACCGGCTCGGAACGCCAGAGGCCCTCAGGGGCTACGGGTTCACTGTCCCTTCCTTCTCCCTCTCCCACGAGGTCAAATCCACGTCCTACAGGAGGCTCGGCACGCTGCTCGAGAAGATAGAGGCCCAGATGAGGGCCGCCGAGAGGCTGAGCGCAGTAGACCCTGTCGTCGTAGCGGAGAGGGTCATGGAGTCACATCTGCTGCCAGACGTGGTCGGCAACCTCAGGGCCTTCTTCATGCAGGGCTTCGTCTGCAGGCGCTGCAACTCGAGGTACCGGAGGCCGCCCCTGAAGGGGAGGTGCGTCGTGTGCGGCGAGCCCGTCCACCTGACGGTCTACAGGGGCATGGTCGAGAAGAACGTGGAGCTCGTCCTTAGGCTGCTGGAGAGGTACGTGAGGGACCCTGTGATAAGGGAGGCGACCCACGAGGCCCTTACTAACATCGGCCAGCTCTTCGGCTCCGAGCCGTCGGAGGGAGGGGGGAAGGGCAGGCAGACGAGCCTCAGGAGCTTCTTCTGATCAGGCGAACTGCTCGAACCTCACCGTAAGGTCCCTCAGGTCGATCACCGCGACCGTCCCGACCGTCGGCTCGAGGCCCACGCCCTTCTGCAGCTTCGTCTGGTCCTGAAAGGTCCCCGAGTTGACGAGCCTCACCCCCCTGTAGAGCCTGAAGGCTGCGACGTGTATGTGGCCCGTCGCGAGGACGTGGGGAACCTCCTCCAGCAGCAGGTGGTCCTCCCTCCAAGGTATGATCGGTGTGACCTCCATCGACGGAGCCAGGTGCCTGGACTTCAGGAGGACCTCCATCACCTCGCCCGCGCTCCTCCTGAGGTCGCTGTAGGAGAACCTCATGCTCGACTGGATCACGTCGTCCAGCGTCTGGCCGTGGAAGAGGAGAAGCCTCGCTCCGCCTATCTCGACCAGCGCCGGGTTCCCCAAGAAGACGAACCTCCCCTCCGGGTCGAGGGCCCTCCTGTGCTCCGCGTGGACCGGTGGCTGGGGAAGGGCCCTCCTCACCGGCTCGTGGTTACCCGGAACGTAGACCACCTTCACCTCCCTCGGGACCTTAGCCAGCAACCTCCCGGCCTCCGCGAACTGTTCCCTCAACGTCTTGATCTCCAGCTCCTCCCTCTGTCCTGGATAGACGAAGACGCCGTCGACTAGGTCCCCGTTGATCAGCAGGAACCTCAGGTTCAGGTTCGCGTGCTCCGACGATAGCCAGTCGAGGAAGTCGTTGAAGGCCCTCCTGTTGAAGCGGGCGCTCCCCACGTGGACGTCGGAGATAACGCAGACCCTCACGTCGGGGCCCCTGAAGGGCCGATCCGTTTGGGGGACATCGGGGAACATCACGTCCCTCACGACCAGCCTGCTCCCCCTCGCAGCGACCCTGACCACCACGACCATGTCGCCGCAGAGCGTCTCGACCTTCTCGGAGAGCGACCTTTCCCTCGCCGGTGCTATGGCGCTCCAGATGCCGTTGGGGTCCTCGAGCCTCAGCCTGTAATATCCGTCGCCCCTCGAGACCTCCCTCACCTCGCAGACCGCATACCCTTCCCCTCCTGACTCGATGAGCTCCTTGATCGAGCTCAACGGGATCCCCCTCCGTGAGGACATTCTCCAGAGCGCAGCGAAGCGGCTGACCCTGTAGACCGTGAACTCCTCCGCCTTCCCCTCCATCCTGATCTCCTCGTAGGTCGGCTTCAGGACCTTCAGCTCGACCTCCTCCCAGGTCGTCTTCTCCTCCGCTGGCCCCGGTTCCTCCGCCTCCCCCTTTCCAGACCTCTCTACGAGGAAGGCCTCCAGCGTCCTCGCGTCGACGAGGGACCCCCTTCCGGCCTTAGAGGTGAGCCACCTGACCAGCTCGTCAGCCACGTCCTCGCCGAGCTCCGTAATCCTCTCGAGGGCCTCAGGAGTCACCTGATACCCGGACCCGAGGAGCCGCTTTGCTATCCTGCTCCTCAGGGAGGCGCTGGAGCTCAAGATCCCTTCGGTTCGCTGACCGGGAGCTCGATCAGGTTGGAGAGGGCCTCGTCGTTGAGGAAGACGTTCTCCAGCTCCTCCATCGGCACGTTCAGCGCTATCCTCCTCGTCCTCCCGTACCTCCCGTAGCTCACGACGTCGCTGCTCAGGACGCCCATCATCGTCAGCTCCGAGATGATCGAGCTAACCCTCCTGTCGGTGAGCGGCTCCACTCCGAGGGCAGCGCAGACGTTCCTGTACTGGTTGTAGACGGCCCCTGTTGTGACCTTCTGGATCCCGGCCCTGACGCACTGGTAGACCGACAGCAACACGATCCTTCCGTGAAGCGGGAGCGTCGAGAGGGCCTCGTAGATCCTTCCCTGCTCTATGACGCCGAAGGCCGCCCTGACGTGCCTCTCCTCGACCCTTTCGGCTCCCTCCCTCTCCGCCAGCTCCGCCGCGACCCTCAACAGGTCCAGAGCCCTCCGGGCGTCTCCGTGCTCCGCAGCTGCCAGCGCGGCGCATAGCTGTATCACGCCGTCTGAGACGACGCCCTCGTTGAAGGCGACATTCGCCCGCTCGCTGAGGATGTCGACCAGCTCGACCGCCGTGTAAGGGTGGAAGACGATCTCCTCCTCGCTGAGGCTGCTGAGGACCCTCGGGTCCAGCATCTCCTTGAACATCAGGTCGTTCGAGACGCCGACGATCGACATCTGCCCTCCCGGAGAGCCCTCGTTGATCCTCGTCAGCTGATAGAGCGACTCGTCGCCGCTCGACTTCACCAAGTGGTCTATCTCGTCGAGGCATGTGACCATGAGGACCTCGGACCTGTGGAGGGCGCTCCTGAAGCGGTTCATCACCTCTGCCTTCGAGAGGCCCGTGAAGGGCACCTTAACCCCGAGGGCTGCGCAGAGCTCGGACAGGACCCTGTATTCGGTCCCCGCGACCCTGCAGTTGACGTAGACGAACTTCAAAGGGAGGTTCAGCTTCGCCGCCTCCTCCTCGAACCTCTTGAAGACGTGCTTGACGACCGCCGTCTTCCCTGTCCCAGTCTTGCCGTAGATGAAGACGTTGCTGGGCCTCGTTCCCCTGAGGCTCGGAGCGAGGATCTCGCCGAGTCGCCTGACGTGCTCCCACCTGTGCGGTAAATTGCCCGGAATGTAATCGGCCCTCAGGACGTCCCTGTTCCTGAAGATCGAGGACCTCGTGAGGCTCTTCCTGATCAGCTCGGAGAGAGGGTCCTCCGCACCCCCTTCCTTCCTCTGGAGCTCCTCCATGTCCTTCCGACCTGCTTCCACTGCACCTGATAAGTTGCTATTGTTCGAACAGTGAAAACGAAAGCGGTTGTGAATACCGTAATGATGGCCTGAGGAATCGGAGTTCTTCGACGAAGAAACTACAACGACTTAACCCTTAACGACGAATCGTCCCCGAAAAATGGGAATTGAAAGGGTCTCCACAAGAAAACAAGGGGTGAGGGTCCTTTCACAACACTTCACAACCGTGAAAGCGCCCAGGAGCCTTGGAAGACCCCTCGATTTCCAATGGATCCGCTGGAGACCTCCACTTCCTCCACAAGAAGTGTAGGGGTGTGAAAGGGGCCGGCGAAGGTTGATCTGTTGGGGCTTGCTCCAAAGGTCCTCACTCTTCAATCTTATGCGCTTCACGGTTCTCAGCGCGGCAAGGGAGTTGTGAAGCGTTTCACAGAAGTCTTGTGAAAGGTCAAGGGACTAGGGCCCAGACCTTCTCGAGGACGCCGCCCACCTCCCTGAGGAACGAGGGACCGTAGTGAGCCAGCGTGTCGGCCGGAATCGTCAGGACCCTCCTCTCCTTCACAGCCCTCAGGTCAGATAGCCCCCTCGATAGCATCACCTCGAGGCCCTCGCTTTCCCGCGGATGGAAGCTCTTCGACTCGAAGACGATCACGTCTGGGTCCCTCCTTCTCAGCTCGACGACCACATCGACCGCCTCGTACCCCTTGACCTCCATGCCGTAGAGATAATCCACTGCCCGGTCGCCGAAGGCGTTCCTCAGCCCGGCGAGGTGGAGGGCGTGGTTGATGTGGTTGAAGTAACCCGGGATCGTCGGCCCTCCCAAATCGATCTCCACGTAGACCTTAGGCCTCTGACCTTCCCTCGCAAGTGAACTGAGCCGATGTAGGTGTTCGAGGAGCTCCGAGCAGAGCCTCAGCGCAGCCTCCTGCTCACCTATCAGCCCTCCGACCTCAGAGACCATGGAGAGGATCGAGTAGACGTCCCTCGGGTACGGTATCGGGAAAGTCGGTATCCCCAGCTGAACGAGCCTCTCGAGGACGCCCCTCTGAGCTCCGGTCGTGGTGAAGACGACATCCGGTCTGAGGGACAACAGCTTCTCCTCGAGGAGGTGCGTGTAGCTCCCTACCTTCGGTCTGCTCAGCGCCTCCCTGGGCCTGTGGCACCAGCTCGAGACCCCGACGACCCTCTCCCCTGCGCCGATCTCGAAGAGCGTCTCGGTGATCGAAGGGTTGAGCGAGACGATCCTCTCAGGCCTGTCCCTGAACTCGACCCAACCGACGAAGGGATTGAAGACCCTCAAGCCTCAAAAGAGCTTGCGTCTGAGCCAGCCCATTATCGCGTCTATCGGGTTTATGGTCGGTGGCGGAGTGGAGACCTTCGGCGAGGCGAGGGCCGTAGGGAAGTAGACGAGGCCCTGCCTCGAGAGCGAGGAGAGCTCGAAGTCCGGCGTCATCTCGAGGGCGTAGAAGGGGCAGGCGTCGACGCAGAAGCCGCAGAAGACACACCTGCCGTAGTCGACCGAAGGGAAGTACGACTTCTTGTTGACGGGTATGTTCATGTTCCTCTTCTCGATGCGGATCCTGACGGCCTTTCCGTCCTTCGAGACCTCGTAGACCGCCTTGTCTGGAGACTGGTCCTCAACTAGGGCCACGCTGTAGCCGGATCTCTGAAGGGCCCTGAAGGCTCCCTCGAGGTAACTGAAGACGAGGAAGTCGATCCCCCTCGCCCAGACTGGACCGATGACGAGCCTGACGGAGCTGAAGCCGTCCGATTTGGTCACGGTCTTAAGATCGGGAAGCACGGGCACCACGGGGTGCGAGTAGCCGTACTTCACCTCGCCCACCTCGGCGACCTCAGCCAGAGCGTCAGCAACCGCCGCAGCAACTCCGGTCACCGGCGAACCCGGATCACCGTACTCCTTGAAGAGCTCGTCAGGGACGTCGAGGAAGAGGTCGTAGGCGTAGACCATCGTGATAGCCTCGGCGATGTTCTGGCAGGCGATGTCGCAGAGGCTGCAACCCGTGCACTTCTCCATCCTCAGGAGGTGCCTGCCCTTAGTCCCTGGATAGGCGATCCCGGCCTTAGGGTCGTACCGGTAGTTCTCCTCCAGCATCCCCGGAACCTTCTCGTATGGGTACTTGATGGTGTAGGGCTTCATGAAGACGTGCTTCGCCGCGGAGATCAGCGGTCCCAGGACCTCCTTCAGCGTCGGCAATCCGTCCCCCTCAAGCAGCGGCTACTCATAAATTGTCTTACACGACAACGCACGCCTCTGACCCCACGATTCGCAGAGCCGCACTTCACACCGACGCCCTTCCGTCATGCTGAAACGCCCGCTGCCAGCTCCCGCTCCCTGACATACGCTAAAATGCCGTCGTGAGGAGGTATGGGTGCGCGATGATGAGATTGCCGAGTGGCGAGCTCGTGACCGTCCCGAGGTTATCTGAGCGCCCGATGGACAAAGGGTGAAGGAGGAGGTGGGTGTCGAGGAGCTCGAGAGGCTGAAGGGTTGGGTGAGGGACCTTTCACCGCGCAGGGTCCTGATTCAGGCCCCTCCGGGGTTGATCGACGTCGCTCGGGAGGTCTCGAGCCTCCTCGAAGGGATGGGCGTAGAGGTCGTCTTCTCTGGAGGTATGTGCTGGGGCGGGTGCGACCTGGCCTTGAGGGAGGCAGCCGAGCTGGGATGCGATGCCATAGTCCATATAGGACATGCCGAGTTCGTCAGATCCCATTCTATTCCGGTGTTCTATCTGGAGCACAGGTACCAGAACTACGAGCCTGTTGCGTCTCTGCTTCCGGAGATACTGAAAGCCCTTCAGGATTACAGGCGTGTGGCGCTCGGCGCGACGGTCCAGTACCTCGACCTCCTCGAGAGGCTGGCGGAGGACCTGAGGCGGGCGGGGCATTTGGTCCTGATCGGCGAACCCTCCAACCACCTGAGGCACAGGGGCCAGGTCCTCGGGTGCGACTACTCGACGATGACGGCGCTGGAGAGGGACGTCGACGCTCACCTAGTCCTCGGCTCCGTCTTCCACGGCCTGGGCCTCGCCCTGATCTCGGAGAAGGAGGTCTTCGCGGCCGATCCCCACTCGCAGAAGGTCGTTCCGTTGAGGGAGATGGCGGAGAGGGTTCTGAGGAAGAGGTACGCGCAGATACTGGCCTTCAGGACTTCGCGGAAGGTCGGCGTTGTGGTCTCGGTGAAGCCGGGACAGATGTACATGGGTCTGGCGAGGTGGCTCACGGGCCTCCTCAAGGGGAGGGGATACGAGGCGGAGCTGGTGGTGGTCGACGAGGTGAGGCCGGAGGACCTCGAAGGTAGGTACGAGGCGCTGGTGAACACCGCATGCCCCAGGTTAAGCGTCGAGGACCAGGAGAGGTTCAGGGTTCCTGTCCTTCTGCCGGGAGAGGTGCTGGTCGCGCTGGACGTCGTCAGGTGGGATGAGCTCCTGAGGAGGGGCCTGCTCTCGAGCTACCCTCAGAGCTGGGTGATGGCGGCATTGACGGAGCGCCCACAGCCCTGACCCTCTCGGAAATTTCATAAGAGCCCAGCGCTGCGGAAGGGCGTGAGCGTCAAGATTGAGGTGGTTAAGGTAGAGCTGCCTGAGGGCGTGCAGCTGATACTCGCCCAGAGCCACTTCATCAAGACCGTCGAGGACGTCCACGAGGCCCTCGTCACTACGGTCCCCGGCATCAAGTTCGGGATCGGCTTCTGCGAGTCGTCGGGGAAGAGGCTAGTTAGGCACTCGGGAACGGACGAGGAGCTGGAGAGGCTCGCGGCCGAGACGGCCTTCAAGATCGGCTGCGGCCACCTCCTCGTGATACTCCTCAGGAACGCTTACCCGATCAACGTCCTTCCCAGGCTTAGGGAGGTACCGGAGATAGCCGGGTTCTACTGCGCAACAGGCAACCCCGTCGAGGTCATCGTCGCCGAGACCGAGCAGGGCAGGGGAGTGCTCGGAGTGGTGGACGGCCTGAAACCGCTCGGCATAGAGGGCGATGAGGACATAGCGGAGAGGAAGGCCTTCCTCAGGAAGATAGGCTACAAGTTCTGAGGGACGCCGGAGACCGGAGAGGGGCCGCTCAAAGGCTACAGCATCAGGATTTTACTTGAGGAACTTCCTCCGGTTGATGTGCGTCCGCTGGATGGAGTGAGGGTCCTCGACCTCTCGAGGGTGATGGCGGGGCCCTTCTGCACGATGCTGCTGGGAGACCTAGGCGCTGAGGTGATCAAGGTGGAGCCTCCGGAGGGCGACGACTCGAGGAAGTTCGCCGTCATGGTCAACGGCGAGAGCACCTACTTCCTCAGCGTCAACCGGAACAAGAAGAGCGTCGTGGTCGACCTCAAGAAGCCGGAGGGCGTCGAGATCGTCAGGAGGCTCGCAGCGGTCTCCGACGTTGTGGTCGAGAACTTCAGGCCCGGAGTCGCCAAGAGGCTCGGGGTCGATTACGCGTCCCTGTCCAAGGTGAACCCATCGCTGATCTACTGCAGCATCAGCGGCTTCGGCCAGACGGGCTCCTACGCCCAGAAGCCTGGATACGACCTGATAGCGCTCGCTATGAGCGGGATGATGGACCTTACAGGGGAACCGGAGGGAGGGCCTGTCAAGTTCGCCGTGCCTATAGCTGACATAACAGCGGGGATGTTCGCAGCCATCTCCATACTCTCTGCGCTGATCGAGAGGTCGAAGACCGGAAAGGGGAGGTACATAGACGTCTCGATGCTGGACGTCCAGCTCTACCTCCTCACTCACCAGGCCTCCGCCTACCTCATCGGCGGCCAGGAACCGAGGAGGATGGGATCGGCCCACCCCTCTATCGTGCCCTATCAGGCCTTCAGGGCGTCCGACGGTTACATCATCGTTGCCGTCGCCAACGACAACCAGTTCAGGAAGCTCTGCGAGGCTATCGGCGCCCCCGAGCTGGCCGACGACCAGAGGTTCAGGACCAACGCAGACAGGGTGAGGAACAGGGCCGATCTCCTCTCGCTTCTGGAGCCCGTCTTCCTGAAGAGGACCGTGGAAGAGTGGGTGGAGGTCTTGGAGAGGGCTGACGTGCCTGTGGCCCCTGTGAAGTCCGTGAGGCAGGCCCTGAGCGACCCCTACGTCGAGGAGAGGGGGCTCATACAGAAGGTGGAGCACCCGAAGGCAGGCCTGATACCGCTGCTCGCCTTCCCCGTGCTCTTCGACGACGAGAGGCCTCCGATCAGGTCACCTCCACCCCTCCTCGGCCAGCACACCGAGGAGGTGCTCCGGATGCTCGGCTACACGGGGGACGAGATACAGGCGCTCAGGTCCAAGGGCGTCGTCGCCTGAGCCGATTGAACCGAAAGCTTTTTCGTTGCCGCGCATTTCATTCGAGCGATGCCGGACAAGCTGGTCAGCATGGAGGAGGCCGTCGCTCTGGTCAGGGAGGGGCAGACGATCACCATCAGCGGGATCTCCTTCTACAGGAACCCGATGGCCTTCATCTTCGCTCTGGAGAGGGCAGGCGTCAGGAACCTCGGCTTCGTCGACAGGGAGCCAGGTGTGGGGTTGGAGTACATGGTGAAGAAGGGAATGGTGAAGCGCGTCAGGGCCGCAATGGTCTCGCTCGAGTGGTTCGGCATCCCCGTAAACTTCAGGAGGGCCGTCGAGAGGGGAGAGGTCGAGTTCCTCGAGGACACCTGCGGTGCCTTCATGGCCGGTATAAGGGCAGGTGCCTTCGGGATCCCCTTCATGCCGGTGAGGGGAGTGCTGGGCTCTGACCTCGTCCAGCTCCACGAGAAGGCCGGAACCTGGAAGGTCGTCAAGGACCCGTTCACAGATGACGAGATAGTGATCGTGAGGGCTATCGTGCCGGACGTCGCCGTTATCCACTGCCACAGGGCCGATCCTTCGGGCAACGCGGAGATACTGGGGCCCGTCTACGAGGACGAGTTCAAGGCCAGGGCCGCGAAGGTCACGATAATCACGGCCGAGGAGATCGTCGACGAGGACTACTTCAAGGGGAAGAGGCCCAACGTCCACTCGGAGCACGTGACCGCGGTCGTCCACGCACCCGGAGGAGCGAAACCCACAGGGATGTACGGACTGTACCCGGCCGATTTCGACGCGTG
>JAVVHL010000027.1:0-12869 GCA_032249575.1 Candidatus Calditenuis sp.
GCGTAGACGTCGGCGACCGAGTTCCAGAGCAGGTCCCTCGGCCTCGTGTCCCTCATCTCATCCACCCCCAAGTCCCTCCCAGAAGCTCAGCTCATAGGACTGGATCAGACGGGCGAAGAACCTCATGCTCTCGGCATGCTCTGTGACGTAGCGCTCGCAGATCTGTAGGCCCCGCTCCTCGACCCAACCGGGGACCGATGAGAAGAGCTCTAGGAACCCCGTCCTCTTCAGACCGTACCTCTCCCTCACGGCCTTGAGGAGCCTCGCGCAGGCAGCGGACCAGACGGGGAGGTTCACGATCAGCGCGAACGCCTGCTCTCCTGGGTTCCGATGGGCCGCGAGGAAGGCGAGGAAGTGCGTGTAATCCACCGCATGCGGGATGACCTTGAGGGAGTGGACCGGTCCCTTTGTTGCCCCGAGCTCCTCGGCCATCTCTTCCAGCGCCCCCAGCGCCTCGAGGTCGGCCCTCGCGAGGTCCGCGAAGTACGCCGACTCCTCCGCATGCGTCGCCCTCGCCGCCATCAGAGCGATGCTCTTGGCGTCGTGCGAGACGATGTAGAGCTGGTTCTCGACGAAGGAGCGCAGGTCTCCGAACGACAATTCGCCCCGCTCTGCCCTGAGGAGGAAACGGCAGTTGAGGACCGAGGAGTTCAGCGGCTCCAGCTCCTTCCTAACCTCCGCCAAGAGCTCCCTAGCGTTCACGGACAGACGTCCCCAGCCCGGTCTATAAGCCCACACATAAGCGAACTATCAGAGGAAAGGCGCAAAGGCTCACAACGTACCCTTTGTGGACCTCGGTCCGGCGAAACCGGGCTCCAAAGACCAGGCCTCCCTGAGCGCGAGGGCCAGAGCCTTGAAGGCGGCCTCGACCTTGTGGTGGGCGTTGATGCCCCTCAGGACCTCCACGTGGACCACAGCAGGCACGTTCATCGCGAGCGACCAGAGGAAGTGGTGCAGGTCCTCGGCAGCGACGTCCTCTATCCTCTCCGAAGGGTTGAGGCCGAGGTTGATCGATGCGTGGGCCCTCCTGACGAGGTCTACAGCCGCCAGCGCGAGGCTTTCGTCCATCGGCACCACCGCGTGACCGAACCTCCTGATGCCCTCCCTTTCGCCGAGCGCCTCACCTACCGCCCTCCCAAGCGCTATGGCCACGTCCTCGACGCCGTGGTGGACCAGATCCCACCTGGCCCTCACCTTGAGGTCGGACCTGCTGTGGTGGGCGAGCGTCACGAGCATGTGGTCCAGGAACCTCAGCCCCGTCGAGACCTCCGCCGACCCACTACCGTCGATGACGATCGAGACCTCGACCTCCGTCTCCGCCGTGGACCTGCTGAACGAACCGTGCCTCCTCGAAGCCTCCAATTCCTCGCAACCCACTGCGCCGCGCCTATCCAACTTTCCCCTGGCCACTGGTTCCGGTCTCCGCCTGGTGACAGGCACAACCCACGCAAACCTATCTCTGGCTGATACATTTATTAGCCAAATATTAGATGGGGATAACATGCCGCTGTTCCTCGTCAGGTGCCAATTGGAGGTTCAGGGGTCTCCGGAGGTCTTCGAGGCCTTCGTGAAGACGTGCGAGCTCTGCAGCGGCCTCCAGTCGAGCGGGAAGGTCAAGGACTTCGGGGCGTTCGCCGACATGTCGGGAGGTGCCGTCATCGTCGAGGCGGAGAGCGAGGAGGAGGTGAGGAGGTTCGTCGAGTCGATGCCCGTGAAGCCCTTCGTCAGGACCGAGATCAAGCGGCTTCTCTCGCCGGAGGAGCTCAAGTCGATCGCGTCCTCCGCAAAACCGCGCTGACAGGGTCTGAAGCCCTTCCAACCCAGAGCAGATCTGAGAACCCCACTCCTAACTCCTGTTATATCGTTGACCAAGACTTATAACAGCTTTGTCGGACCCACGACGTGACGATGGCAGACGTTTCTGAGAAGATGAGGTCGAACAGGAAAGTGGCGATTCCCGGAATAGCGGCTGCCACAATCGCCGCTGTGATAGGTGCTGTCTTCGGAGCCCTCTGGTTGATGGCGCTCTCCGGAACGATTTCCTCGCTGACCCTCACGACCTCGCATCCGATGCTGATGCTGTACGGATTCGTCTACGGCTTCGTCCTCAGCGTCGCTTCGCTCTTGGTTCCGAGGTTCAGGAACGCCGACCCTTCGAGGCACACGAAGCTCAGGCTCCTATCGGTGATAGCGGTCGTCGCTGGAGCGATAGCCAGGTCTCTGTCAGGGCAAGGTACGCCGATATCGACAGCCGCGCTCATCGTCTCTGCTGCAGGCGCTGCCTCGATGGCATTCTACGTCTTCAAGACGATCGGGCTTCCCCGTGGACCTCTGGGTGCCTCAGACCCTCTGCTCCAGCTTTCGGTGGCGGTGATGGTTCTGGTGCTGGTCCTCCACGCTTTCCTAGAGCGCTCCGGTGCCGCTCCCTTCACGACGCCAGGTTTCCTGAACCTCTCGCTCTTCGGAGCCGTCGGGTCGATGGTCCTCGCGGTGGGGATCAAGACCGTCCACTTCAGGGTCGACCTCAGGCTCAGGAGGGGAGTCTGGTGGTGGATCTCTCCCCTCCAGGTCATAGGCTCTACACTCTCAGTCGCAGCGGTGCTCTCTGGTGACAGGGTCGTAGAGCTGCTCGGCACGGTCTTTTTCGCCGCCGCGCTCCTGCTGTGGGTCCACTCGGTCGACGCGCTGAGGGTCGTGAGGTCAGGCGTCCAGTACTCGAGGATGAACGAGAGGGACAGGAAGCGCTACGAGTACTTCGCCGTGCACTTCGTCATCGCAGTGTTGTGGGGCCTCTCGTCTTCCGTCTTCTCCGTCCTCTACTCGTTGAGCTCGATGACCTCTGGCGCCCTTTGGTACGGATTCAGAGACGCGGCCATACACTCCTTCACCGTCGGCTTCGTAGGCAACATGATCCTGGCCTACGCCCCGATAATGCTACCAGGTCTCCTCACGGGGAAGACTCCGTACATCGGCCTCAGCTTCTGGCCGGCCGCATACCTGAACCTCGGGAACGCCCTGAGGACAGCGTGGTTCCTGACAGGGATCGGAGGGCCGGCGGTCCCGGTTCTCGCTTCAGCGCTCTACCTCTCCT
This sequence comes from Candidatus Calditenuis sp., assembly GCA_032249575.1. Lineage (GTDB taxonomy): Archaea > Thermoproteota > Nitrososphaeria_A > Caldarchaeales > Calditenuaceae > Calditenuis. Next base: position 3,092 of record JAVVHL010000027.1, read on the forward strand.
CGATCGCACACGCACTCCACATGATGCACTCTCTCCGGTGAAGGGGCACAACCAAAAAACAGATTCGCTAACTGAGCTTAGGGTTCTGGACTCACGCTAACAGCTCCGCTTGGATCAGCTGCTCTGCGAGATCCGCTATGGCCTGCCTGATCTCCTCCGGGTCTATCTGCAGCTCCCTCGAGACCTCCTCCACGACCTCGTCGACGGTCTTGTCCTCGAACAGGCTCCAGACGGCTATGACCGACTCGTTCACCCTGTACGCCACGCCGTTCTCGTTCACCAACAGAAGCTCGCCCTCAGGGGTCTCCATGATGTGACCCTTGTGGGTGAGCCTCCTCTGGGCCGTTCCCATTGTAACCGTTGTATGAACTGCCTGTTAAAAAATGCTATTGCCGGATCACAGTGCGGGCACACCACATTTGACTTTCAAGCAGACGATGTCCTCGAAGAAGACGTGCCTCTTTCCGAGGACCGTGACGGAGAGACCCAGGTCGCGGAGCTCTCCGACGAACCCTTCGAGGTCCGAGAGGGAGGAGGCGATCAGGTATGCCTCCCATTCCGGGACTAGGAGGTCGAGGGCCGAAGAGATCAGGTCCCGTGCGAACTCGGTGCCCTTCGGACCTGAGTGGACGGTCCGGTCGAAGGGCTCGTCGCCTGAATAGGGGAGGTAAGGAGGGTTGGAGGCCAGCAGCTCTATCCTGCAGCCCGGTCTCAGGAACGAGAGCTTGTCAGCGGCAACCGTCTCGACCCTTTCCAACCTCTCCCTCAGCCTCGAGCGGAGCTCGAGAAGGGCATCGACGTCCACGTCTACCGCCAGCACCTCATCCGCAAGGCCGAGCAGGACCTCGGTCACCGCTCCGGTACCGCATCCGACGTCGACGGCCCTCGAGACTCTTGCACCTCTATCGGAGAGGAGGCAGTCGATGAGGAGCCAGGTGTCCTCAGCCGGCCTGTACGGAGCGTGACCTCGAACGCCCCGATCGGAAGCGGAGGGACATGCGCTCATTGCCTCGCGGACTTCAGGACGCCAGCTATGCCTCCGAACATCCTGAGGAACATCTCGCCGGCCTCATGCTCCTTCGAGATCAGCTCGACCTTCGTGCCGACTCTCTCGGCTTCCCTGATCAGCACGTCCACGAGAGGCTCCTCGCCCTTGTTGACCAGCGCCACGTTGCCGCACTTCGGGCAGGGTTCGCCGAGCTTCTTAGGAAGGATTGATACCATCTCGTCGGAGGAGAGCACGACCTTCTCGACGTGGCCGCACTTGGTGCACTCCAGCGTAACCTCGTACCTGTCCAGCTCCTCCACCACCAGCAGCTCCCTCAGCTCACCTCGTGAGAGGGCCTCCCTGACCTGACGCTCTCCGTAGACGACGCCCGATCCGTTGACCGCGAGCCTCATGACGTTGTCGACTAGCCTCCTTTCCTCGACGAGCCTCAGCTCCCTCAGCTCCTCCGCCGCCCTCTCTACCGCCTCCCTCACCCCCTCCTCTCCCGAGTAGGACGTGTCGACGATCTTCACCTTGTCCCTCAGCGTGTAGTGGAGGTATCCTCCCTCGGCGAAGATCTCCTTCGTAGGCCCCGGTCCTGCTATGATGACGGCCTTCAGCTCAGGGTAAGAGAGGAAGATCTCGTTGGCGTGCTCGCCCACCCTCTTGTAGTACTCCTCGAGCGCCTGGTCCCTGAGCCTCTCGAAACGCCTCGCCGACTGGCCTCCTGCGCTGTGCTTCCCAGGTACGCCGGAGGTGTACGTCTTCAGCTCCACCACCTTCCTCCCCTTCAGGACCGCGATGGCCGCCTCCTCGTTGTCTATCACCAGAACGCCGTAGACGTCCCTCTCCTTCAGCAGGTCCTTCAGCGGCTCGAGGTAGAACTTGCTGTCGCAGCGGTAGAGGAAGATGTTGATCGGCTCCGGCGGTATGACGTCATAGACCTCGATCTTCTCCGTCCCCGGCCCTTCCTCCGGGATGGCGCCGCTGAAGACGATGAGGCCGTTCGGCCCGATCTCCCTGTAGAGCTTGAGCCTCTGGATGGCGCTCTCTATGGCGGCCATCACGTTCTTCCGCGTAGTCTTCGACTTGATGTTCGCGGCCGTCGCGTACTCCTGCCTCAGGTATCCGATCACCTCGTCGACCCGCTTCCCTGGCGGAATGTACAGCGTCACCAGCTCGGTCCCTCTGCCCTCCTTCTTCTCCAGCTGTTCTATGAAGCGCTTGAACTTGTAAATGGAAACCGAGTCCTTGCTGGACATGGCTGCCACACCCTACTGCTGAGACGCCGTTGGTAACTTCCCTACCTCGGGGTGCGAAGCGTGAGCCATCCTCTCCGGTCCAACGAATGTCCCAGCGAGTTCTTATAAAGATCTCAGCGGACCTGTGCAGCCACGAGGCCGTTCCTCTGGCCGTTGGGGGATGCGGCGTAGCGCCTCTCGGCGGCGGCGAGGATCTCGAGGAACATCCGACGATAGCTCCAGCCGTGGTACCTGCAGGCCTTCCTCAGGTGTCCGTCCCAGACCCATCCCGGGTTGGGGTTGGCCTCCAGGAGCCGGGGGATGCCGTCACGTCCGAGCCTCCAGTCGAAACGGGCGTAGTCCCTGCAGCCGAGCCTGACGAAGAGCGCCCTCGACCAACGGACGACCTGCGACCTCACTCCATCGGGTATCTCGGCCGGAACTGACCTGACCCTTCCGTAGGGAGACTCGGGCAACCACTTGGCGGCATAGGTGAGGATCCTCGGAAGGCCGTCGGGGAGGCAGGAGTAGTCCTCAGTCAGGACGGGGAGCACCACGTCGTTCGGCGGGTTGCCGACGATCGAGACCGTCAGGTCGATTCCGTCGACGAACTCCTCCACCAGCACAGGTCCGCGATATCCCCAGTAGGTCCTCAGGTCCCTCAAGGCCGCCCTCAGCTCCTCCCTGCTCCTGACGACGCTCCGCTCGGTGATGCCCCAGCTGTTGTCGCCGAAGTTGGGCTTCACGAGCGCAGGGTACCTCACAGAGGCCGGGATTTCCTCCGATCCCTCGGGGATCAGGACGTGCCAGGGCACTGGGATGCCCATCGAGGCAGCGAGGAGCTTCACGGCCGATTTGTCGTAGCAGAGCGTCAGGCACCTCGGCCCAGCGCCCGTGTACCTGATACCTAGGACCTCCAGTAGCGCGGGGATGTGGGCCTCCATCGAGGGGTCGTTCAGGAAGCCGTCGTCGCAGAGGTTCAGGACCATGTGGATCCTCGACCTGTTGGAGGAGAGGAACTCGACGAACTTCGAGTGGTCGTCGAGGAAGACGAACCTGTATCCTTTGATGCTGAGGAGGGCGTGCTTCAGCTCGCAGACCGCAAGGAGGTCATCATCGTCGAAGAGCCCGTTAGGCTTCACCCTGTTCGGCAGCCTCGGGTCACCCAGAAGAACGACCACAAGGTTCCCGTTCCTCTCGGCAGTCACCTCCCTGACCTCGCCCTTCTCCGCGTAGGAGAGGACGAGGAGGCGGTGCCTCATCATGCCCGGGTCTTTGTCGACCGGCTCGTAGGAGAGCCTTGAGGTGAGGAAGACGCCGGTGAATCCGGCCCTCAGCAGGAGCGACCTGAGCGTCGGATAGTCGTAGAGCCTTACGGCGTAAACTCTGTCGGCGACGACGCGCTGCTCTCCGTCGATCACCAGCTCCCTCGAGACTAGCCTGTTGCCGTGGGCGTCCAGCTCCCTCTCCCTTACGACCATCAGGCCGTCGTGGAGCCTCTCGACGCTGTAGCGCTCGAAGTTCCTCCGGAGGAATTCGCCGTCGGCCACGTCGATCAGGAACTTCCCGTAAGGCCTCAGCACCCTGTGGACCTCCTTCAGCACCCTCAGGTCGTCGAAAGGGTCTGCGAAGTAGCCGAAGCTGTTGCCCATCATTATCACGGCGTCGAAGGTGTTGGAGGGGAAGGGAAGGTTCCGGGCGTCGCCCTGCTTGAACCTGACCTTGAGCCCCTCGGACTCGGCCCTCTCCCTCGCAACCTGCAGGAGCTCCGCCGAGTAGTCGAGGCCGACCACGTTCCTGAAGCCCCTCCTGGCCAGCTCGAGCGAGTGCCTTCCGTTGCCGCAGCAGAGGTCTAGCACAACGTCTTCCTTCTCGAGCCCCAGGATCTCCGTGATCAGGTCCACCTCGCGCCTCGTGAGCTCCTCGTTGAGCGCTATGTCGGCGTCCGTGACGAGATAGATCCTGTCGAAGATCTTAGCCCACCAGTCGCGGTCGAGCATCTCCTTCAGCGACCTCTTGCCCGCAACCCGGGCATCTGAGGGCATGCCCTGGGAGGAGCTGACCAATCGATCCCTCGCCGTGGGGGGTCCGACCCGTCCAGCTAATTAGTGTGAAACCCCCTCTGCATGCCATCATAGGATAAAAGTCTTTCTCAGGGGAATGGCGGGATCTGCGGCCGATCTGATGGCTCCCGGCTGGGGAAGGGGGGCTTGGCCCGCGCAGCGGTTTCCCTACGGTGCGACCGCATGGGAACGAACGAGGCGAAATCCCGCGAGGAAATTTATCTGAAGGGTTTCCCGTCACACCCTCGAGGACCCACATGCCGGGGTTCCCTAGCCCGGTAGGGGGGTGGCCTGCTAAGCCACTGGGCCGATGAGGCCCGCGCGGGTTCAAATCCCGCCCCCGGCGCTCCCGTGTTATCGTGTGGCTACAATAACAGAACTTGTATTGGCATCTGGCAAGATAGATCGGCCCCGAAACGACCGGGTGCGGAGCGCAACGGAAGACCCGAAGAGGAAGCTCGCAGGAGCGCCGAACCCTCAACCGGGCCGAACGGTCAGGCAAGACTGATAACCCTGATAACCCGCGGTCGCACCGGAGTGGCGGCATGGGCGAGGAAGACCTCGAGCTCAGGATGATCAGGCTCAGGAAGATGAGGCAGTTGCTCGCGGCGAGGACGCAAACCGATCAGCAACCACAGCCGAAGAGGGAGGAGCCGATGGAGGAGCTGAAGCGTTACCTCGACGAAAGAGGGCAAGAGGTGCTGGAGGAGGCCGCATCCCTGAACAGGGCCTTGACCGAGAGGGTAGCGGAGGCCCTCCTCAGGGCCATCAGGTCGAACGCGCTCCCCACACCGATCGATGCGGGCGACCTCTACAGGCTCTTCAGGGACCTCGGCCTCCCGATAAAGCTCGAGACCTCTGTGAAGGTGCTCAGGCACGGCGAGGCGAAGGACCTGAGGAAGTACCTCTCGGAGGGGATCTGAGTGGCTGGAGGGCAAGGATACTCGAAGGTGACTGAGAGTGACATAGCCTGGCTCAGGTCGAGGCTCGGGGATGAGGACGTCTCGACCGAGGAGTACGACCTGGTGACCAACTCCCTCGACGCTTTCCCCGGCGAGCCCCACCTCCCCGACGTGGTTGTGTGGCCTGAGAACGGGAATGAGGTCGCCGAGGTCCTCAGGTACGCCAGCGAGCGGAGGATCCCGGTTTATGTGAGGGGAGCGGGAACAGGACTGGCTGGGGCGTGCGTCCCGGTCTACGGCGGCATCGTGATGAACACGATGAAGATGAACCGGTTGATCGAGGTGAGGCCCGTGGACTTCCAGGTCGACGTCGAGCCTGGGATCGTTTACGACCACCTCAACGCGCTGCTGGAGCCCTACGGCCTCTTCTTCCCTCCGGACCCTGGGAGCAGCAGGAGCTGCACGATAGGAGGCATGGTTGCCAACAACGCTTCAGGTCTCAGGGCGGTGAAGTACGGGGTCACGAGGGATTACGTCCTCTCGCTGAAGGTGGCCCTGCCCGACGGGCGGTTGATGAGGTTCGGCTCCAACGTCTTCAAGAGCTCAGTGGGTTACGACCTGGTCAGGCTGATCGTCGGTTCAGAGGGAACGCTCGGCGTCGTGACCGAGGTGACGCTCAGGCTCCGGCGCCTGCCGAGGGCGAGGTACACGTTCGCAGCCTATTTCGACTCGATAGAGGCCGGCGTCTCTGCGATCAACGCGGTAAGGCAGGAGGGCCTCGAGCCTGCGGCGATAGAGTTCCTCGACAGGGTCCACATCGACCTGATATCGCGTTGGTCGGGCATCGTCCTACCGGGGCACGAGTGCATGCTGATCGTCGAGTTCCACGGCTACTCCAAGGCGGGCGTTATGGAGGAGTCGGAGGCAGCCGTATCGGTCGTGAAGGAGATGGGAGCGTCTCGCCTGGAGGTCCCCAAGAGCGATGAGGAGGTCCAGAGGATATGGGAGGCGAGGAAGGCCCTCTATCCGTCCGTCACTAGGGCTACGCCGGCACCGATCACCGGCGACGTCATCGTGCCCCTCTCGAGGCTGCTCGACGTCGTCAGGAAGTCTTACGAGCTCGGCGAGAAGTATGGCGTAAGGGTAGGAGTGGCCGGTCACCTGGGCGACGGCAACGTCCACACCAACTGGCTGCCCGACGGCAGGGACACCGAGTCTTGGAGGAGGGCGGTGAAGGCGAACAGGGAGCTGGTCGAGTACGCGATAGGCCTCGGTGGAGCTGCGTCGGCTGAGCACGGCATCGGCCTCGAGAAGAAGGAGTTCATGGAGCTCCAGCACGGAGAGGCACTGGAGCTGATGAGGAGGATCAAGTCGCTCTTCGACCCTAATTGGATCCTGAACCCTGGCATCATGCTCTGACCAGTCGGTTGCGTGTCTGGCAAAAGTTTATGGCAACGGCATGGAGAGGTTCGTTGATGAGGCCTGTCTGGATCATCATCACCCTGTTGGCCCTCGCTCCGGCTGTAATGGCGTTTGCGGACCCTGTTGCCGGCGACTTCTACGCATACCGTTACAGCGTCAGCTACGGCGACAGGTCGGTCGAGGGCAGCGTAAGGGTAACTGTGGTGAGCGTCGTGGAGCCGGGGACTTTGAGGCTCAGGGTCGAGGCGACCTTCAACGACGGCTTGATGACCTTCGAGAAGAACCTTCCAGAATCGGCCTTCTTCGTTCCCACGCTTCAGCTCCCCGACTCGGGCAGCTTCTCATACAGCAGGGAAGGCCATCAGGTCTCCGTGACGGTTACGAGGACCGGCTCCGGCTCGAGGACGGTCGGAGGGAGGACCTACGAGACCGCGACCTACTCCGTGACCGCGAGCCTCACCTCGCCCAACGGTACCCTCACGGTCTCCGGATCCGTTGAGGTCGTATCAGGGTCCTACGCTCTCTACAGCGTCGACCTCACACTCTCTGCTGCCGGTAACGGGGCTGTCCGGTTCAGCGCTGTCCTCACCGACACGAACCTGGACCTCTCAAGGGTGAGGCGGAGCGTCCAGACGGCCGACGGCAGCGCGCTGGCGGCCATGGCACCCGCAATCTTCGCGGCAGGAGGCTCTCGAGGGTCCGAGGTGAGCGGCGCGTTATCGCTCCTCACAGGCCTCCAGAGCCAGGTGCCGACGGTCAACGCGCCGAGGTCATCTGCCAGTGGTGAAGACCTGACGCTCAAGGTCGTCTCGATCACGGCGATCGGGCTTGCGGCCATCGGCTCGGTGGCAGCGGTGGGTCTGCTCAGGAGGCCGAAGAGGGTCCCTGTCTCGACCGCCAAACCCCACTACGTCTGAAGGCCTTGAGCGGCGGAGAGGTAATCTGCGTCGAATCTCTGGTGAAGCGCTACGGAGACGGAGGCGAGGTCGGGCCGATCAGCCTGACCGTGAGGCGCGGTGACGTCTACGGCTTCGTGGGACCCAACGGTTCCGGCAAGACCACGACGATCCGGGCTATACTGGGCCTCCTGAGGCCCACATCAGGGAGGGTCGAGGTCTTCGGGATGGACCCGTGGAAAGAATCTAAGAGGGTGAACGCGCTGATCGGTTACTCGCCCGAGCTCCCCTCCTTCCCCTCTTTCCTCACGGCCAGACAGGTCCTCGAGATAACCGGCAAGCTGAAGGGCCTCAGCGGGTCGGAGCTGAAGAGGGAGGTCGAGAGGGTACTGGACCTGACCGGGCTCGTCAACCACGCCGGCAGGAGGATCGGCAACTTCTCAAAGGGCATGGTCCAGAGGCTCTCGATCGGTCAGGCGCTGATCGGAGAACCTGAGCTGCTCGTGCTGGACGAGCCGATGTTGGGCGTCGACCCGGTGGGAAGGGTCCAGATCAGGGAGATACTGCTCGATGTGAGAAGAAGAGGGACAACGATCCTGTTCTCCTCCCACGAGCTCTACGAGGTCGAGCGGCTGGCCACGAGGATCGGCATGGTCTACCTCGGCAGGACGGTCCTTGAGGGAGGGATCGAAGAGGTTCTGCACCACGACGGCAGCGTGAGGGTTAAAGCGGTCACCAGGTCCGCACCTGGCGAGGAGGTCATCGAGTCTCTGAGGAGGATCGGTGGTGTCAGGGATGTCCGCGCGGACGGCAACTCGGTGACGGTGGTAGCTGACGACTCGGTCGACGTCCGTGACCAGGTAGCTGAGCGCCTAGTCCTATCGGGATGTGGTCTGCTCGAGTTCAGGACCGAGAGGTCCTCTCTGGAGGAGGTCTTCATGGATAGGGTGAGGTCGCTTGGGCGCGGTTGAAGTCCTCGTCGTCTACGAGCTCAGGAGGGTCCTGGCGAAGAAGAGGGTGCTGGTGCTGATAGCGGCCGTGTTCCTGATGGAGGCGGGCCTTTACCTCGTGGTCACGAGGCTCCCGCCCTCTCTCCTGGGACCTGCCTCACCATACGTCTGGATGCTCGGCATAGTGGCGCCGACGCTGGGCCTTCTCCAAGTCACCTCGCTCATGGTGGGCTCCACCGTCTTCTCCGACGAGTACGAGGCCGGAACGTCGGATTTCTGGCTGACGAGGCCCATCTCTAGGACCGAGTACTACATCGGCAAGGTGCTCGGAGGGCTCGCGCTCGTGCTCATTATCATATCGGCCTACACCGCCTTCTCTGTCGGTATAGCATGGTTCGTCTTCGGGCCCCAGCAGAGGCTCGACCTCCTCGTCACCTCGCTTCCCGCATCGGTAGCCTCTTCGCTGCCGTTCTACGCCATAGGCCTCGCATTCAGCGAGGTCCTCAGAAGGGGCATGATGGCCACCGTCCTCTCGGGTCTCACCTTCTTCGGCTCCTACATCTTCGAGGGTTACGCCAGCGTCGTGGCGGCCTTCAGCAACGACCGGGCCCTCCTCGAGCTCTCCCAACTCCTTCCCACGTGGGGATCGACGAGGATCGCAACGGACGTTCTGGTGCAGGGCCTCACCGGCTCCAGCCTCCCCTCAACAGGGATCCTAAGCTTCCTCGCGGGGTCCTCTGGAGGATCGAGCCTGTCGCTGATGCTGCTGAACGTCGCCGCTTACACCGCGATCGCACTGCTCCTCGCCTGGCTCAGGCTCAGGACGAGTGACGTCACGAGGAGGGCCCAGTAGCGGGATCTCTGTTCTCCAGACTCGAGAATGGCCGGAGATAACGTTATTTACGCTCAGAAGTGAATGGTCCACCGGTGTCGATAGCTGAGAAGCTGATAGAGGAACTGGAGAAGGATCCGAAAATCAGGAGGAGATTGGCTGAGCTGATGGTGACCGACAGTGACGTCAGACTTGCCATCATCAACGCAGTTCTAGCCGATGTGGCTACTAAGAGCGATCTGGAAAAACTCGAGGCAGCGACTAAAAGCGAACTGGAGAAGGTGGAAGGGAGACTCAGAACTGAGATGGAGAACCTGAGGGCTGAGATGAAGGCCGAGATGGAGAAGCTCGAGGAGAGACTCAGGAGCGAGATACAGAGGGAGGTGAGGAGGCTTGAGGATAGGATCTCAGCGTTGGAGAACAGGATCTCTGCCCTTGAGAACAGGGTCAACTCGATCGAGGAAAGGTTGACAAGGCTTGAAGG
>JAVVHL010000028.1:0-12350 GCA_032249575.1 Candidatus Calditenuis sp.
TCAACTCCTCGGCAAGATTACGATGGTCCCCTCCTGTCCTCTGTCCCTGTGGCTCGGACCGAAGGGCGGCCTGACGCTGCAATAATATTTGTATTCACCGGGGTAGGAGGCCACGAACTCTATCACCTGTATCTCGCCCCTCGAGAGCCTGTTCGACCTCACGTTGTAGGGTGACGGGCTTTCGCTGTCGAGGACGAAGTCGTGGACTATCGGGCCGCTCCCGTTCCCTATCAGAGTGATCCTGACCCTATCGTTGACGTAGACAGTTATCGTCGGTCCTCCTCTAGAGGCGTTGAACCCGTAATCGTTCAGGAAGAGCTTCAGCTCCACCAGCCTCCCCTCGGTTCGTGGAGGTTGGGCAGCCGTCTCCTCCCGCGTCGCCTCAGGGGCCCGCGTCACGGTTGTTGTAGCTCCACCAGTTTGGGGCGGCGTCTGGGAAGCGAGCATCAGCAAGACCGCTCCCGCTACAGCTACAGCAGCTATAACAGCCAACACCGCAATCGGCCTGGGCACGTTTCGTTTCGAGTTCCTATCCGAGATAAGTTTTGCTCACGAATCGTCTGTACCCGCCTTGACGTTCGACACGGTAGCAGACGATGCGAGTTGACAGAACGGGTATCAGGAACGAAGGGCGAGCTCGCATCTCGCAGAGCGTAGAATCACTCGCGGAATCAGCGCCGACCGAGCATCGGCATCACGCGTTGCACCGCTCCAGTCCGTGACCCTGAGGTCGCAAGGTTAAGGGCCGTGGTTCAGCTAATATCATGCCGTGCGGGTTAAGCAACGGATGCGCATCACGATCGTCGGCGGCGGGATCTCGGGCAGCTACCTCGCAAACCTCCTGAGGGACGGCCACGAGGTCAGGGTGCTCGAGAGGCAGCAACCTGAGAACTTCAGGGCCGTCTGCGCTTGGGGGGCGAGCTACCACGAGATGCGCAGACTCCTCGAGAAGATAGACGTCGAGTTCGACGAGTACGTCCTCCACGTGGGGAAGAGACTGACGGTCGACCTCGGAGATGAGTGCATCGACGTGCCCCTGAAGGGCCTCTGCACCTTCGACAAGAGGAGGCTGATCCTGGACCTGCACAGAAGGGTCGAAGTTACCTACGGCGCCGAGGTCAGGAGGATCGACGAGGTAAGGGGTGACTTGGTGGTGGACGCGACGGGGTTCCACAGGGTCCTCCTCCCGAGGCTCAGCAGGGACTACTACATTTCGACGCTGGAGTACCTGATCCGTTACAGGGACCCGCCGCTCGACGACTTCTACGTGAAACCGATCAAGCACCTCTCCGGGTACTTCTATTATTTCCCTCTCGGCAACGGCCTCGCCCACGTCGGTGCTGGCGACTACTACAAGAGGCATGTGGAGGTCCTGAACGGGTTCGTCTCCAGGCACGGCGGTGAGGTCCTCGCCAAGGTCGGCAGGCCCGTCAGGATAACTCCTCCCCGCCTGGCGAAACCGATCCGTCACAACAACGTGTACGGCATCGGGGAGAGTGTCGGCGCAGTCTATCCGGTCCTCGGGGAGGGCATCATACCGGGGATGCAGTCTGCCGAGCTCTTCGCATCGCTGCTGTATGAGGGTAGACTGAGCGAGTACCCCGAGCGGCTGATCGAGCACTTCGACCCCTTCTGGACCGCCTTCCGTTACATCAGGAACAAGATCAGGCGACAGGGGAACCCCTTTGAGAACCTGAAGCTCCTGCTGGGCATCTTCTTCCACATGAAGGCCAACGAGCTGAGGTACGGGATGGAGATACGCCTCCGCGACTGGCTGAGGGTAGTCACTACCTACGGCTGAAAGCACGCTCCAGATACTCACACAGCGCCACAGCGTTGTTATGTTGTGTGTCCCTTGCAGAGAAGAGCAGTGTTACAGTTCCGTGCTCCTTCTCGAGCCTGAGCAGCTCAGCTATCAGGTGCGGCTTGCCCTCCAGCTCCTCGAAGTACCTCCGCTTGAACTCCTCCCACCTCTCCGGCCTGTGACCGAACCATTTCCTGAGCCCATCGGTGGGCGCTACCTCCCTGAGCCATAGGTCGACGACACCGGAGCCCTTCGAGATCCCCCTAGGCCATAACCTGTCGACGAGGACCCTGAACCCGTCTTCGGGCGAGCGGCCCTCGTACACCCGCTTGACCCTGAAGGTCAACGGGTTTCGTTTCGCAGGGCTGGAGATATGGGTTGCTAGGTCACGGAATTCGTCACAGGTCGTTTGGTGTGGGACGCGGGCAATGCGATCGTGCGGGTCGCTTCACCGGGGCTCGGAGAGAAGATCCGTTCAACGCTCAGGGCAGGTGCAGGGTATGGAGCCGCAACGGGGGCATCCGGACCCGTACCTCTTCAGGAAGGCTTCCTCGACGTCTACGCCCACAACGTTGGCGAAGCTCAGGAGCCAGGCGAGAGCGTCCGCCAACTCGACCTCGTAGCTCGACCCCGAACCCTTTCCCTTGATCAGGACCTCGGAGACCTCTCCGACCTCTGAGACCAGCCAGAGCAACGTCCTCTCAGGCCCCCTCTTCCTGTCCCTCTCGCCGTAGATCCGGTCCAGCAACGCCTGAAGCTCCCTCAGGTGGGCCATCTCCCGTGCACAGGAGGTGGAGGACAAAAACGTCTCCAGGGATACGCCTTTAACCCGAGAGAGTCGTGGACGGATGTGGACAGCTCGAGGCAGCTGAGACATCTGCTCAAGACGGAGGATTACGTCTGGACGACCGGGGTCTACACGCCGATCCAGGCAAAGCTCCTCGAGATGGTGGGGTTCAAGGTCGCCTACGTCAGCGGTTACTCCTGCTCGATAGGCTACCTGACGAGACCTGACATAGGTTTCCTGACGATGGCGGAGATGGTCGAGTTCGCTGGGAGGGTTGCGAGGGCCGTTGGGATTCCAGTCATCTCCGACGCCGACGACGGTTACGGCAACGCCGTCACCGCCACAAGGACCGTCGAGGAGTTCGTCAGGGCAGGCGTTGCAGCCATCCACGTCGAGGACCAGAGGTTCCCCAAGAGGTGCGGCCACCTGGCAGGGAAGACGGTCCTTCCGTTCCAGGAGGCGGTGCTGAAGGTCAAGTCGCTCTGTAAGAGGCGTGACGAGGTAGACCCGGACTTCGTCCTGATCGCGCGGACCGACGTGCTGGGGACGAAGGGAGGGACCCTCGAGGAGGCTGTCAGGAGGGCCGTGGCCTTCGCTGACGCCGGAGCGGACGTCCTCTGGGCCGAGTTCACGGGACCCGACGACGAGAGGGCATGGGCCTTCTCCGAGAGGGTGAGGGCCGAGCACCCAGACGTCCCCTTGATGTTCAACTACTCCTCGAGCTTCAGGTGGTCGAAGTCCAGGAGCAGGCTCAGGTTCAAGGAGATAGCCTCGAGGGGCTACAAGCTGATCATCGTCAGCATGGGAGCACTCCACGCCGAGATGACGTCGGTCTACCGCTTCGCAAGGGCCCTGCTCGAGAGGCAGGAGGAGGCCCAGTGGGAGCTGGAGCAGATGGAGGAGGGCCTTCCGACGGCAGACCACCACTCCCTCGTCGGCATCGAGAGGTACAGGGCCATCGAGCGGGAGTTCCTCCCGGAGGACGTCCTGAGGGAGATGTACTGAGGGCCTGACGGCTCAACCAATCCTGCCTGCAAAACCCTCAAAACCCGCGAGTTAGAAGCTCCGGCGATGAGGCCGTGTCCCGAGTGCGGGGGGATGATGATCTACGAACGCTCGGTGAAGCAGTACGTCTGCACTTCCTGCGGCACGGTCATGAACCTCCAGGAGCTGCTGGAGGCCACCGAGAGGATTAGGGCTGAGAGGGAGAAGCAGGAGAAGTCCAAGAGATGGAAGGACGAGTACCTCACCTGGTGGCTCTCCTCGAAGAAGTAAGGTGGAAAGGAAAGGTCTTCGAGGGCCAGCCTTACCCATCTTCCGATCAATTTATAACGGCGGTCATAGGTATGCGCCTGGGAATTAGCGGCAAGTGAGGAGACGATGGAGATCAGGTTCCTAGGCGGAGCGCGGGAGGTGGGAAGGTCAGCGATACTCGTCAAGAGCAAAGGCGGAGCCAGGATACTCCTCGACTACGGCGTGAAGGTCGACCCGAGCAACGAGCTCCAATTCCCGATGCACGTCTCGCCAAAGGACTTGGATGCGGTCGTGCTGACCCATGCCCACCTCGACCACTCAGGGGCCATACCCATGCTGTTCATCAGCTCCAGCCCGAGACTCATAGCCACCGAGGCCACCTACCGTCAGTCTGAGTATTTGCTGCGCGACATGCTGAAGCTCAACGGAGACCGCCTCTTCTTCGGTGAGGTGGAGGTCCGGAAGGCCCTCGGGAAGGGAGAGCGGGTCGACTTCAACGAACCGGTCAGGATCAAGGACGTCGAGATCGAGCTGATCGATGCCGGTCACATACCGGGGAGCGCTCAGGTGGTTCTGAACTCGGACAAGACGCTCCTCTACACCGGCGACTTCAACACAGTCAGGACGAGGCTCATGGAGGGCGCCGAGGTCCCCTCGGGAGGCTTCGACGTGGTGATAACGGAATCGACGTACGCTAGGGAGGACCACGCTCCGAGGAAGGAGCTTGAGAGGGCGCTGGTGGAGGAGCTGAAGGGAACTGTGGAGAACGGAGGCACGGCCCTCGTCCCTGCCTTCTCGGTCTCCCGTTCCCAGGAGGTCGCGATGATCCTCAGGGCCTACAACTTCCAGCACGAGGTCTACATGGACGGGATGGCGAAGGAGCTGACGACGCTCTACCTCGAGATGGAGGAGTTCGTCGACGGCATACAGCTCCTCGGCCAGGCTGCGAAGAGGGTGAGGTTCGTCAGAGGGAGGAGGATGAGGGAGAGGGTACTGGAAGAGCCGGCCGTCGTGATCTCGCCAGCCGGGATGCTCCAGGGAGGCCCAGCGGTCTACTACGCCAGGTCGGTCGCAGACAGGGACGACTCGTCGATAACCTTCGTCAGCTTCCAGGTGCCAGGAACCCCGGGCGAGGCGGTCCTGAGCAGGAGGGTGCTCGAGGCCGACGGCGAGGTCGTCAGCGTGAGGTCGAGGGTGACCCAGATCAGGCTGTCCGGTCACGCGGGGAGAAAGGAGCTCCACGATTACCTGAGGAAGACTGCGGAGGGTGCCAAGGTCTTCGCGGTCCACGGCGAGCCCGAGTCCTGCGCAGAGCTTGCGAGGTGGGCGAGGGAGGAGCTCGGGGTCGAGGCGGTGGACCCTGAGCTCGGGTCGGTCTACGAGGTCTGACACTTCGACTTAGCGGTTTTAATCGCAGCCGGGGTCAGATGAGAGGGATTGGAGCCCAGGTCGGCCTCACACGGCGAAAGGGTTTTGCTGCTGACCGAGAAGGGCAACCGCTACCTCGTCACGTTGAAGAGGGGGGAGAGGTTCCACTCGGAGGACGGAGTGATCAGCCACGACGATCTGGCCGGAAAACCCTACGGCTCCGTCGTCACGAGCAGCACCGGAACAAAGGTCGCCCTCCTCTACCCTCAGGTCTACGATTTGCTGGCCTCGCTGCCCAGGAGGACCCAGATCGTCTACCCGAAGGACCTGGGCCTCATCGCCTTCTTGCTCGACGCGAAGCCGGGATCCCTCATCGTCGAGGGAGGGACAGGAAGCGGGGTCCTTGCGCTCTACCTGGCCACTCGCGTCCATCCGGGAGGGAAGGTGATCAGCTACGACCTCAACGACGAGTTCTTCCCCGCTGTCAGGAAGGCGGCCGAGAGGCTTGGGGTACAGGAAGCGGTGGAGCTGAGGAGGGGCGACTTGAGGGACGCCGATGTGGAGGGAGCTGACGGCTTCGTGGCCGACGTCCCTGAGCCGTGGGAGGTGGTACCAGCGGCTAGAAGGTGCCTGAGGGGAGGAGGAGTCTTCGTCTCGATAGTCCCCTCTGTGAACCAGCTGGAGCGGAGCGTCTTGGCTATGAGGAGGAACGGCATCATAGACCTCTTCGTCGGCGAGTTGATGATCAGGCCGTGGAGGGTGAGGGAGGGTGCCACGAGGCCAGTCCACGTCACAAGGGGCCACACGGTCTTCGTGATCTCCGGAAGGAAGATCGAGGAGGCCGACGTCTCAAGCTGGAACCTCAAGCTCCCCTTCGGGTTCAGGTAGACATGGCCTCGAGCCTCTTGAGGTAATCGATCAACTTGGCGGAGAGCTCCTCGGCGTGCTGGTACGGATAGCTCTGGGGATACCTGCAGGAGAGCTTCAGGTAGTAGCTCGAGCAGTAAGCGGCAGCGGCTATCGCGGCCATCTCGCTCAGCCTCTGGTGCTCCTCGATCTCCTCCAGCGACTCGAGGCCCCTGCTCCTCAGGACGTCCTCGTCCTTCCTCCTCCGCTCCAGTATGTCCTCGGGCCTGAAATCGAGGAAGACGATGGCGTGAGGCTTGATCGCGTTGAGCAGAGGCGGCGGCAGACCGGGATAGTATCCGACTGGGGTCTTGATCAGCGCATGCGTGTCGACCAGGACCTTCCCCTCCATCCGGCCGATCCTCTCAGCCGCCTCCACCTGTATCGCCCTGTACTCCTCGACGGGGATGACCTTCCGCATCTCGTCCCTGCTGGCTATGTTATAGCGTTCCCTCGCGATCTCGAACATCACGGTTCCGAGGTTCGTGACCACAACGTCCGGCGCCTTCTCCTTCACCATGTTCAGCACGGTCGTCTTTCCCGATCCTGGGACAGCGGTCACGATTACGCGGACCAAAGCCCAGCGCTATCCATCGCTCCGAGCTCGTTTTGTATGTGACGTCACCCTGACGTCGAACCAATACCGTCCAGTTCACCGCCCCTCAGATCAGCGACCCTCGGCCTTCAGACGTAGTCTCCTCCGTTTTCCGAGCGTGTAGGTCTTGGGTTCGCTCAGTCCAGCTTGATGCCAGGTATCAGCTCGAGTGCGGCGCTGCGAACGTCCTCCTTCCTAACGGTCTTGCGGCCGGCTGAGAGGGCCCTCCTGATCGCCTCGGTGCTGACCATCATCCCGACCTCCTCGAGGACCCTCCTCAGCTCCTCAGCAGCCTCCTCGCTGACCCTCTCGGCCCCGGCCTTCTTCAGCAGCCTGTGCATCGGCGCCGTCGAGAGCTCGCTCATCCCATCCCAAATTACCGCGGAGGAGATATGAGAAACTTCGCCCGTCCCCAACCCCCAGGGCCAAATCCATATTATCGGAAGGCTTCGGGTGGCAGGCGAGTTGGATGCTGAGACCGGAAGTGGGATCTCAGAGCTGAGGGAGAGGATCAGGAAGGTGACGCTGGGGATCGTGGACCTCATGGCCGAGAGGGAGAGGCTCGTGAGGGAGCTCTCAAAGGTCAAGGCGGCCGCCGGCGAGTCACCGTTCAACCCCGAGGTGGAGCGGGAGCTGAGGACGGTTGCGATGGCGAGGGCTGCCGAGCTCGGCCTCGACGCGGACCTGGTCAGAAGGGTGCTGACGCTCCTGCTCAAGAGGTCGACAGAGGTCCAGACGCGGAGCACGGGAACTCAGGGGCTGACCCACATGGACCTGATGAGGCTCGCCAAGAGGATGGAGAAGGAGGGGAGGGAGGTGGTGCACATGGAGGTTGGGGAGCCGACGCTGGGAGCACCGGAGCACGTGGCCGCTCAGCTGACCGAGGCCGCTCTCAGAGGGTACGCCTTCTACGGCGAGGCCCAAGGACTGCCTGAGCTCAGGTCGGCCATCGCGGAGGACCTGAACGAGCGGTTCGGGGTCGACGTGAAGCCCGAGCAGGTGGTCGTGACGCAGGGAGGGAGGTTCGGGATCTACCTCGCCATGGCTGCGACGCTCTCGATGGGCGACGAGGCTATCGTGATAGACCCTTCGTGGCCCCACTACAAGCAGGTCGCTTCGATGCTCGGTTGCAGGCCGATAGTCCACAGGACCTCGCTCGATGGCAAGTGGATGCCTGATCCAGCAGGGCTGGAGGGCGTGATCTCCGACGCGTCGAGGCTGCTCGTCCTGAATTACCCCAACAACCCGACAGGGGCTGTCGTCCCTAGGGCGCTGATGGAAGAGCTCGTGGACGTTGCACGGAGGAAGAACCTCTACGTCCTGAGCGACGAGGTCTACATGGACTACGCCTTCGGCGGACACGTGTCGGCCCTCTCGACCGGCTACGAGAGGACCATCATGATCATGTCCTTCTCCAAGAGCTGGGGGATGACGGGGTACAGGATAGGTTACGCGGTGGCACCGGTGGAGGTGGCAGAGAGGATGGCGAGGATACAGGGGAGCTTGCTGACCTGCGTGCCCGAGTTCGTCCAGGTCGCCGCCCTCAAGGCCCTCTCCGACAGGGAGACGCCGAGGGCCTACCGGGAGCACATGCTGCGGGGGATAGAGGTGATCTGCAAGCACCTCGACGCGATCGGCGCCGAGTACGTCAGGCCCGGAGGAGGCATGTACGTCTTCCCGAGGATAGATCTGGGAGGGAGGGACCCGATGGAGTTCGCTATGGAGCTGCTCCGCAAAAGGGGAGTCGGCATAGCTCCTGGAACCGTCTTCGGAGATTACCGCGAGTTCTTCCGGTTGAGCGTAGGCGACTCCCTCGAGAAGCTCGAGAGGGGAATGGCCGAGTTGGTCGAGGAGGTCAGGTCCCTACGTAATCCGCAGAAATAGTGTGAGAGGATATCTCAGCGCTGATGTTTACGGGTGCCCTGTAGAAAATATATAACATATCGAGGGACCCTTCACGGAAGGGAAAAGGGGATGGCGGTCCTCGGAAGGGTAGTATGCCCCCACTGCGGAAAGCTGACGATCAAGGGCAGGTACTGCATGAACTGCGGAAAGGAGTTGGAGGCCCCACCAGCTCAAGTAACCACACCTGTAACCCCCCAGCCGGAGGCCCCGCCCATCACGGTGACGCCAGGCCCTGCACAGCCCACCCCACCGCCCGAGCAGAGGCCGGTGTCCGGTGAGGCGGTTCAACCACCTGAGAGTGTGAGGGAGACGGCTGCCGAGGAGATCGCCGAGGAGAGGAGGGTCGTCGAGCAGCTCTCAAAGCTCTACAACTGGCAGATCAAGCTGATCAACCTCTTCCTCGAGGGCGAGTCGACCCCGGAGATCTTCATGGAGATCTACTCGGACTACGAGTCCCGCATCAAGGCCCTCAACGAGAAGAGGCTCGAGATGATCGGGAGGTACGAGGCGAGGATGAAGGAGCTGACGCAGAGGCTGGAGACGCTCAAGCTCAGACACGAGGTCAGCGAGATCTCCCAGCGCGAGTACATCCGTCAGAAGATCGAGATCGACAACGAGCTCAGCAAGCTGAAGCCGAAGCTCGCGGTCCTCCAGAACCCCATCGAGATCAAGATCGGCGAGATACCGAAGTTCAGGGAGGAGATCTTGAGGCTGATCGAGAGCGTCAAAACGAAGGGGCCGCAGCTGAACCTCCCGCAGGAGTTCGTCGATAGGGTCGTGAACAACCTGAACGCGCTCCTGGATGCGATGCAGGACCTCGTCAAGCAGTACGAGAGGATAAGGACCGAGATCCAGAAGCTGGAGGTGCGTTACAAGGTGGGCGAGCTCCCCCACGAGGAGTACCTCAGCCAGAGGCGCCGCCTCGAGAGACAGCTGGAGCTCACCTCCTGACGGAACGTTTTCGGCAGGTTCCACGCATAACCAGCTTATAAGTAGGTTTATTGAGCGGGCGGAGCGGCCGGTCCCGGAGCATGACGGAGGCCGGTCGTGAAAGGGGATGGAAGGTCAGGGAGGTCGTGGGGCTTGCGGCGCTCTCGGTGGTCTCCGGGTTGGTCTTCGCGGTCTGGAGCCATTTCGTGGCACCGGTAGCGTTCGGGGTTGCGGGGCACCTAGGCGTCGGCGCGATCTACGGGATGTGGTTCATAGGAGCGACGCTTCCGGCCTACGTGCTGAGGAGGAGGTGGGCCGCTTTCCTCGGCGAGACGATCGGCGCCATCGTCGAGCTCCTGCTGGTAAGCCCCTACTCGGTGCTGCTCTACTATTACGGCCCTGCACAGGGCATCATGAGCGAGGCGGCCTTCGCGCTGAGGAGGTACAGGAGGTGGGGATACGGGACCATGGCCCTCGCAGGCGCACTCCCGGTCATCGCAGCGTATCCGTTCGATTGCCTCGTTTCGCCGTTCTATCCGACCTGCAGGTTCTACCCGCCGGAGCTCCACCTCGCGATAGTGACAGCGATGCTGTTGAGCGGAGCGATCCTCGGAGGCGTCCTGGTCAAGGCGGTGGTAGACGCGCTCGTCTCGGCAGGGAGGTTGAGGGGGTGGCCTGTTGCTCAGGCTGAGGGCGCTCAGAGCGAGGCGAGGTGAGTGGAAGGGCCCTGAGGTAAACGCGTCGATCGGTGAAGGCTCGGTCGTCGCGCTTGTGGGACCCAACGGCTCCGGCAAGACCTCGACGTTGTTGGCGGTCGCCGGGCTGCTGGAGCGCGAGGGATCAGTGGAGATCGACGGCGTCGAGCTCTCCTCGATCGACAGGAGGACGCTCAGGTCTACGGTTTCGTACGTCCCCGAGGACCCCACGAGCTACGTGGTGAGGAACTACGTCCTCGACGAGGTCCTTGCAGGTCCCGAGTTCCTCGGCATGGATCCCGGAGAGGCGCTGAGGAGGTCCCTCGAAGCCCTCGAAGCGGTTGGTCTGAGGGAAAGGGCCGACGACCCAGTGGAGCACCTCTCAGGAGGACAGCTCCAGAGGCTCGTGATGGCGTGCTCCCTGGTCACGTCGCCTTCTGTCCTTCTCGTCGACGACGCCGTCTCCCAAGTGGACTCGGATGGAAGGAAGGCGATAGCAGAGGCGATAGGGGAGGCCGTGAAGAGGGGAACGACCGTTCTGATCGCTGTCAGCGACCTCGAGAGGTTGCCCCTGAGGCCGGACTCGGTGATCGAGCTGCCGCACGACCGAGAGGAGGAGCTTAGGCTGCCTGAGCTGCTCGTCCCGAGGAATTCGGGCATGGGAGCGATCCTCGAGGCGAAAGGTGTGAGGTTCGGATACCCTGGAGCCGGCGAGCTCATCAAGGACCTCAACCTCAGGGCCGAGGCAGGGGAGGTAATCGGCATAACGGGCCCCAACGGGTCCGGCAAGACCACGGCCCTCAAGCTGCTCACGGGCCTCCTCCGGCCACGGCGAGGGAAGGTATTGCTCAACGGCTCGAGGCCGTCCCCTCCCCGCTCCCTCTACATGCCCCAGAACCCGGACCCCCTTCTTACCGAGAGGACGGTCTGGGAAGAGCTCGAACCCCTTGTGGCAGCCAAGCTCATCGCTAGCCCAGACGCTGAACTGAAGGCTGAGCTGGAGAGGACGCCGATAGGTCACCTCGGAGCCGGATCGAGGAGGGTCCTGGCGGCCTACCTGCTCGCAGCGAGGAGACCGTCGGTCCTAGCCCTCGACGAACCCACCGCAGGCCTCGACCGAAGGAACTCACGGCTGATAGGATCGCTTGTGAGGGAGGCGGCCTCGCAGGGAAGCGTGGTCCTGGTCTCTTCACACGACGAGCCTTTCGTCGAGTCGGTATCGGACAGGGTCTTCAGGGTGGAGGGAGGGAGGCTCGTTGAGCTCTGAGCTGCTGAAGGTGCGGAGGAGCCGGATCCATCCGTTATCCGCTTCAGTCGCAGTCGCCCTGATAGCCAGCTCGATCACTTTGGAGCGGGAAGTTTTGGGATCCCTGCCCGTGATGGCCACGTCGCTGGTGCTGGCGCTGCTGACGGTGCGGAGGGCCTCTCTGATCGCGGTCTGGGCTCTGAGGTTCCTACCGATGGGTTTGGGCCTCGGAGCCTTCGCCTTTCTCGCCTCCGGTGGGAAACAGATCGAGCTAGTTCCGCTCCTTCTGGTCAGGGTCGAGACGATGGTGATGGGCTCTATGCTCCTCGCCTACGGTGTCGAGTCATGGGAGCTGGCGTACTCCCTCCGCTCGCTCGGCCTCCCCGGATGGTTCTCCTCCTCGATCGGGATAGCCCATGTCCTCCTAAGGAGGTCCCTCAGGGCGCTCGACGAGGTGATCGCCGCCCTCAGGTCCAAGGGTCTCATCGCCTCACCGCTCCACCAGCTGACGAGGGTGGGGGTCGTCACCAGAGCGCTCGTCGCCGAATCGCTCTCCTCTGCCGAGAAGGTCTCGCTGGCGCTGGAGGCGAGGGGCTTCGACCCGGAGGAATGGAGACCGATCAGGCCTGTGCCCTTCCGCTTCTGGGACTTGTTGGCGATCGTCGTGGCGGCATCGGTCTTCCTGATCTCCGCTTTACTGTGACAGATCCCGCATCAAATCTAAATCGCGCCCTTGAGGACTTAACTTGACCCCCGGTAGCTCAGCCTGGTAGAGCGCCCGGCTGTAGAGGGCGGCATCAGCCGGCCCTCACCGGCCGGCCAGGCTACATCCCGCAGCTAGACCGGGTGGTCGCAGGTTC
>JAVVHL010000029.1:0-12326 GCA_032249575.1 Candidatus Calditenuis sp.
CATGGACGCGTCCGCCTCGGTCGTTAACCTCCGACAGGCCGAGATACAGGGCCATCCCAAACTCTATCACCGAGAGAACTCCGCTTAGGGAGGGATCGATGGTCAAGGTCCTCTTCGACGTATTAACACCGAAGCAGGCGCTGCTCTTCTGGGCCGTAGGCGAGGAGCTCAGGGAGAGGGGCGCAGAGGTCAGCTACGTCGGCCGCAAGTACTCGCAGCTGGGATGGGTCGAGCGGTACCTGAGGCTAGGGATGAAGGAGCTCGGGTCCTTCGGCGGCGGCACGCTCGAGGGGAAGCTGCTGGCGAGCACCGAGAGGCAAAGGCTGCTGGCCGAGGAGCTGATCTCAGTCAGGCCTGACGTCACGGTCTCGAGCGGATCGGTCGAGCTCTGCCGCGTCTCTTACGGCCTCGGGGTGAAGCACGTCCTCGTCTCCGACTCGCCCCACTCGCCCGTCAACAGGATAGCGGTCCCGCTCTCGGAGCTGATCGCAACGCCCTTCTACGTTCCGGTCCCTGAGTGGAAGAGGTGGTGCACTCCCGGAATCGGGATCGTCAGGTACAGGGCCCTCGACCCTATAGCGTGGATCAAGAGGCTCGGCGAAATCGCTACAAGTGAGCCGAGGCCGGAGGGCGAGTACTTCCTCGTGAGGCCCACGGAGCACATGGCATCCTACTCGCTCGGAAGGGGCCTCGAGGAGACGGTGAGGGTTGTGGAGGGTCTCCTAGCCTCGAGCGGCGCGAAGGTCCTGGTCATGGCCCGTTATCCTGAGGACGTCGAGGTCCTGGGGCGTCTCACTGACAATAGGGTGGAGGTGATAGCGGAGCCGAGGCTGGCGCTTCCCCTGGTCTCGGGAGCTCTGGCGGTCTTCTCGGGCGGAGGGACGATGGCGCAGGAGGCGGCGCTCCTCGGAGTCCCCGTCTTCTCCTACTACCCCGGCGAGCTGCCAGCTGTCCACAGGTTCTTGGTGAGGAGGGGACTGCTGAGGGTTCTGGAGGACCTGAGTAGGGAGTCGATCGAGAGGGCGGTGGCCTTGGCTTCGGACAGGCCCTTCAGGCGGAGGCTGGCGGAGAGGGCCAGGAGGCTGAGGGAGAAGATGGAGGACCCTGCGAAGGTGATTGCGGATTCGGTCATCGGGCTGGCAGAAGGAGGAAAGGGACCGGCCGCTAGCGGAGTATCCTGAAGTCCTTGAACTCCCCAGTCGGCTGCTCGTAACGCACCTCCACCTTCTCGACCGAGGCTAGAGGAGGGCCGCGCTTGCACCACTCGATCGCCCTCTTCACGGCGTCCTCCTCGCCCTCGAAGACGGCCTCGACCCGACCGTCGGGCAGGTTCCTGACCCAGCCGGTCAGACCCAGCTCGTCCGCCAGCTCCTTCGTGTGGGCCCTGAAGAAGACCCCCTGAACCCTCCCGGAGATCCAGACGTGGGCCCTGACTCTGGCCATCGTCAGAGGACCGCATCGTCCTCCTTTCTAATTTTGAGGGGTTCTATAGGGGGTCTGATCTCGGTCGCACTTCGCCCGGCTTCGCGGAGGACTTTGAAATACTTGTCCAGGTTTTGAGGGGAGGATGGACGGTGCGCAGGAGGCCTTCCTGAGGAGGTGTGCCGAGGCGGCGGAGAGAATCTCACAACTCTTCAGGGAGGGAGCTAATGTGCTGGTGGCGGGGCACAATGACGCCGATGCGCTCTCGTCCCTCGGCATCTTCTGCGGAACGGCATCGCTCCTCGAGGCGACTTACGTGGCCCTCAGCGTCCACAGGATCGAGGAGGTCTTCTCGGACGAGGCGTACAGGGAATTCGACGCGTTGGTCTTCGTCGACATGGGCAGCGGCTACCTGAACCTGATAGGCGAGAAGGTGAGCGCCCAGGTCTTTGTCCTCGACCACCACAAGCCCCTGCCCGTCAGGCCTCCGCCCAACGTCTTCCAGGTCAACCCCCACGACTTCGGGATCGACGGATCGACGATGGTCAGCGCCTCGGGCGTGACCTACCTCGTCTGCAGGAGCTTGACCGAAGAAGCCAAGGTTTACTCCCCTGTTGCTGTGGTGGGAGCGCTGGGAGACCTGCAGGACAAGGACCACGGCAGGAAGCTCATCGGACTGAACGAGGTGATCGTGAGGGAGGCGGAGGAGCTCGGGCTGATGAGGGTCGAGGAGGACCTGATCCTCTACGGCAAGGGCTTCAGGCCCGTGCACGAGGCCCTCGCTTCGACCAACTCGCCCTTCCTGCCCGGAATAACTGGAAACGAGACGGCTGCCCTGAACCTCGTCCTCTCCGCAGGGATAGAGCCGAGGAAGGGAGACGTATGGAGGACGGTCTCGGACCTGAGCGCTGAGGAGAAGGCCTCCCTCATCGAAGCCCTCGCGTCACATCTGAGCAGGGTTGGAGCGCCTCCGACGCTTCTGAGCGAGCTGACGGGAAACGTCTACGAGCTGACGAAGGAGGAGCCGGGGACACCCCTCAGGGACGGAAGGGAGTACGCGACGTTGCTGAACGCCTGCGGCAAGACGGGCAACGCGTGGATCGGCATCTCAGTGGCGATGGGCTCCAGGGGTTGGGTGATGAGGGAGGCTGAGAGGGTCCTGGCCGAGTACAGGGCATCGGTCGCGAGGGCCATGGAGTTCGCGATGAGGAGGGACGTGCGGGAGGAGATGAGGCACATCTTCGTTTTGAGGGGAGGGACTGAGATCGATCCGAGGCAGATCAGCTCCGTCGCCTCGATACTCTCGTCCTCGAACCTCCTGCCTCCGGACAAGCCCCTGATTGCGCTGGCACAGGAGGGAGGGCTCGTGAAGGTCTCGGCGAGGGCTTCCAGCCAGCTGGTCGAGCTGGGCCTCGACCTCGGAGAGGTGATGAGGGTGGCGGCTGAGAGGGTGGGAGGTAGGGGAGGTGGCCACAAGATGGCTGCCGGTGCCGAGTTCCCTGCGGACAGGACGACGCTCTTCCTCGTCGAGGTCGACGCGCTGGTGGGAGAGGTGATGGCGAAGGCCCGCGCAGGCAAGCAGCTGAGGCTGGTCTGAAGATGAGGGGGAGCTCGAGGGCGGAGCTGAGGGTTACGTTCTGTGACGACCGCGAGTCCGAGGGCGCTTTGAGGTCGCTACTACCCGACAACGAACCGCTGCCTCCCGGTCTCTCCATCGAGATGATCAGGGTCGGCAGGGTGCTTGTGGCGGAGATCACATGTGATAGGGGGGTCGATTCTTTGCTCTCGACGCTCGACGACCTGCTCGCCTCGCTCAACCTCGCCGAGAAGGCCCTCTGCAGCAGAGATCGTGCCGCGGGATCGGAAAACTAGGAGAACCTATCAGGCGACAGCTCCCTCAGTATCTCCGGCTCCCTCCCCTCGACCATCTCGGCCACGAGCTTGCCTGTGGCTGCGCTGAGCGTCGCGCCGAGCCTGCAGTGCCCAGCGGCCACGTAGAGGTTCTCGGTGCCCCTGATCTTGCCGACGACTGGCAGGCCGTCCGGAGTGCAGGGCCTGGAGCCGACCCACGTGATCTTGAACTTGAGGTCGCTGAGGACCGGGAGGACGGGGACGGACCACCGGCGCATACGCTCGAACTTGGAGTTGTCCGGCGGAGCTTCGGGCGAAGAGAGCTCGAAGTAGCTGGAGATCCTGAACTCGCCTGCTTTGGTCTGGCCTACGATCGTCCTCTGGTCGGCGCAGATCACGGGTCTCGATATCCTGTGCTGCGAAGGCTCAGTAACCGCCAAGTATCCCCTCCCTGCGACGACCGGAACCCTGACGCCTGCGGACCTGAGCACGTAGCGAGTCCAGGCCCCTGCGGAGACCAGCACCACGTCCGGGATCTCCTTTCCGTCCTTCGTCAGCACCTGGGCCCTTCCGTCCTCCAACTTGACCGACTCGACGAATCGCTCGACCACCTCGACGCCCTTCCGCCTCAGCGCGTCGGCGAAGGAGTAGATCGTCTTCTGGGGGTTGATCCAGAGGTCGTCGGGGTAGAAGAGCCCTCCTACCACCTGCCTCGAGAGGAGGGGCTCGATCTCCCTGCACCGGTCGCCGTCGAGGACCTCGACCCTGTAGCCCAGCTCCGCCGACTCCTTCCTCCTGAACTCCGACTCGTGCTCGAAGATCTCCCTGCCGACGAAGACCTCGATCGACCCGGACTCGTTCAGCTCAGCGTCCAAGCCTTCCCTCTTGATCACCTCGAGCCAGAGGCCTCTGCTCTCGAGGAGGAGGCGCTGGAGGACCCGGGCCTTCGCAGCTATCCTCCCCGCTCTGACCTCTGAGACGTACCTCGTCAGCCAACCCCTCGGGCCGATCTCCCTCAAAGCGAAAGACGGACGGATAGAGATGTAGGAGTCCCGGCGCAAGGTGAGCCTGATCAGCTTGAGGAGCCCCATAACCTCCGGGACCGCCGTGATCGAGCCCTGGTGGATGATGCCCGCGTTGCCCCAGGAGGCAGCCTTTCCCAGATCGCCCGCATAGACTTTCACCCTGTAACCGAGCTCGTGGAGCCTGTAGGCCGAGTGGAGGCCGACGTAGCCGCCCCCTACTACGATGACCTCCACCGCCATCGGGTTGCCACGGCTACTGCCCGTAAAAACCGTTTTTGTGGATGGTGTGGAAAATCACACTGCATCTGGCCCTCACGGAGAACGGAAGAAGACAGCTCAGGACCAGGCCGGATCGATGAAGCTTTAGCCAGGAGGCGACGGAGTTCGGCGGCTGGGAGGAGTTGAGGAGGGGGCTGCTGATAGGGAGGTTCCAGCCTTTCCACATCGGGCACCTGAAGGCGATCGAGCAGGCGGCCTCCGAGAACGACGAGGTGATCATAGGGATAGGGAGCGCACAGTACAGCTACACGATCGACAACCCCTTCACTGCCGGCGAGAGGATCGAGATGATCAGGATCGGCCTCAGGAGCGCTGGTCACGACCTCAGTTCGTTCATTCCGGTCCCGATATTCGACATCGGCGAGCATCACCTCTGGATGAGCAGAGTGAAGGCGACGGTCCCCAGGTTCGACGTCCTCTACACCAACAACCCCTTCGTCAAGCTATTGGCGGAGGCAGCAGGCGTGAAGGTGAGGGAGCCTGTGCTGGTGGAGAGGGAGCACCTGAGCGGCACCAACATCAGGGCCCTGATGATCTCAGGGGGCGATTGGCGGAGGTACGTCCAGCCAGAGGTGGCCGCATACCTCGACGAGATAGGTGCCGAGGAGAGGCTCAGGACCATCGCTGCGCAGCTGAACACCTCCGAGCGTCAGGTGAGGGGTGGGCAAGCAGTTGGCTAAGGTAGTGGAGGTTGTGATGAACGGCCTCCGGGGCCTCGAGGCCGAGGTGGCGATGAGGCTCACCGAGAGGCTCATAGGTTTAGGAGGGTTGGCGCTGCCGAAGAGCGGATCGGTCGCGATAGACCTGAGCTGGACTCCCTACGAGGTCACGCCGGCCGAGCTGCTGCACCTCGTCAGGTCGGTGCTGGAGGAGATGGACATCGGCGAGGGTTGTGACGTCGTGCTGGAGTCGGGCCGGATCGAGGTGAGGGTGAGGGACAGGGAGGCGGTGCTGGAGGGCCTGAGGAGGTCAGGCGTCCTGCGAAGGTCAGAAGCAGGTGAGGTGCTCCACCAGTGCCCCCACTGCGGTTACGTCACGCCTTACGAGGAGCTGCTCCGCGAGCACCTGAAGGTCCACTACATCGGCGTCTGATTAGCCTCTCCGTCCACTGCTCCTGAGGGAGAGGATGGCCTTCGCGAGGTCGCCTCCTGCCTCGATCAGCGCCCTCCTCGCCTCCTCCTCCGAGACGCCCGCCTGTGCTGCCACCAGCGCCACATCCTCCTCCGAGACCTCGACCTCCTGCTGGGCCCCCTGTGCGGTGGTGACCGCCTCGCCCGATACCTCCTCCCCTCCCAAGAGCTGGTACATCCTGCCGATGGGGCCCTCGACCTGAACGACCTTCGCCCTCCTGAGCGTGATCTTCCTGTCGCCGAAGTCTATGGTCACGTCAGCCTCGCCGAGCTCGCTCACCTCTATCCCTGCAGAACTCAGAAGCCTCTCCTGCATCCTCCTCAGCGCCCTCGGCGAGA
Source organism: Candidatus Calditenuis sp. (assembly GCA_032249575.1). GTDB lineage: Archaea > Thermoproteota > Nitrososphaeria_A > Caldarchaeales > Calditenuaceae > Calditenuis. The sequence continues at coordinate 6,047 of JAVVHL010000029.1, forward strand.
CCCTCTTCAACACCGCTCCGTCCGCCAGGTCGGTAATTAACGCTTTAACCAAGCCCTTCACCGGTTCCCTGAGATGTTCTCGGGAAGCAGGGACGAGATCCTCAGGCCCGCGATATCCCCTACGACCTTCCTGAAGTGCAATTCCTGCGGCACGGTCCACAGCAGGCCCTACCAGCAGGGAGACTACATCTTCAAGGAGGTCACGATGAAGTGCCCGAAGTGCGGTGCCGAGTCGATGACGATAGTGAGCATCCACGTCGAAGAGCAGAAGCAGAAGAAGTGATCCCTGACGCGCTCAGGTCAGCACCTCGCACCCGTCCTCCCAGACGATGACCGTGTGCTCGGCCTGCGCCACCGGCTCTCCTTTGGCCTCGACCAGCACAGGATAGCCCTTGACTATCCCCCTCCTGTAGAGGAGGCTGTGGAGTTCGGCGTCGACGTCGGGGAACCACCTGAGGGCGTAGGGCAGACCTCTCGTGGCCTCGAGGATCCTCCTGACGACGGCCTCGTGCCTCTCGCCGAGCCTCCTCGCCCTTGGGACCGAGTCATCCGAGACGCGGAAGATCTCGACGCGGTCGAGGTGCCTGACGACGCCCGCACCGGACATGGTCGTGACGAAGGGCTCAACGGCGTAGACCTTCCCGGCCTCGAGCTTCTCGTCGCCTGCGGGGACATTCGGTATCGATACACCTGCGTGGAGGTTGTACCGCTCGATCTGGTGGCCCGAGAGGTTGGATATGGGCCTGTAACCCATCGAGCCGATGGTCCTGCTGATGGCCTCTCCTATCGCCCTGACCCTCACTCCTGCCCTAACAACCCTCAAGGCCTCCTCCAGCGCCCTCTGGGCTGCTACCACTAGGCCCTCGTCGGCCCCAGGCAGGGCGACGGTTATTGCGGTATCGGCCACATGGCCTTCGATCTCCACGCCCAAGTCCACCTTGACCAAGGTTCCTTTCCTGAGGACGTAGTCGGAGTCGGGATAGGGCGTAGAATGGGCTGCAACCTCGTCGATGCCTATGTTGCAGGGAAAGGCCACACCGCCGCCCAGCTCCCTTATCCTCTCCTCGACCCAAGTGGCCAGCTCCAGCGCCGACGTTCCGTCCCTGACCCTTCCGACGACCTCGGACCTCACCCTCCTCGCTATCTCGCCTGCCGCCCTGAACGACTCGTAGACGTCGCCCTCAGTAGGCCTCGCGGACATGGGAGTGACCGAGGTGTGGAGAACGCTTCATCACTTCCTGCCCAGCTCCCTCTTCTTCCACCTGAGGTTGTAGCTCCTGCACTTCCTGCACTTCTCGGCCGTTGGAGGGTTCTTCGCGCCGCACTTCCTGCATATCTTGTAGTGGAGCCGCTTCATCTGGGCCAGCTGGATCAGCGAGGCGTCGAGCAGCGGCATCCGCTACACCCGCGGTCCCTCTCGAAAGCCATCTTTTCAAGGTTTCAGGAGGTCGCCGAAGACCCAGGAGAGGTCAGGGCCCTTCCTGCCCTCCCTGAACTTCTCGTTGAGGGCGTGGGTGAGGAGCGGGAGCGCTATCGTCGCGTCGCAGAAGCACTGGGCCTTCAGGCTCTGCTTCGACTCCTTCCCCCAGCTCACAGCTTCCTCCAGCGTCGCACCGGAGAGCCCTCCCCAGAACGGGCTGTCGGTCGTCACCTGGGCCGCGAACCTGTGGGGCCTCGTCTTCAGCATGTCGCCTGAGAGGAGGACGTCGACCGAGACGGCAGCGAGCTGGATGAAGTCCTTCGGGACGCCCCCTCCGATGAAGATAGCTGCGCTATCGGAGAACTTCGACTTGATCGTGACGATCTGCTCGAAGTCCTTGAACTGGTCGACGAGTAGCCTGAAGTCCTTGCTCCTGTGCCTGTTCAGGAGGTAGGCGACGCCGAAGCCGGAGTCCACTATGGCCGGGACGAAGACCGGAACCCTCTTCCTGTAGGCTGATGTGACGATTCCGTCCACCTTCCTCTCCTCGAGGTGTTTGCCGAGGAGGAAGAGGAGCTCTGCAGAGGAGTAGGTTCTGGAACAGTCGAGTCCCGCCATGAAGTCGGCCAGCATCCGTTCCATCTCGATATAATCGCTCTCCTTCACGAAGACGTCGTGGAACCTGTAGACCCTCATCTTCCTCAGCTCCGCATCGTCGACGTGCGGTGATCCCTTCCAATATCTGAAGCCCATCGCCTCGACGAGGTCCTCGGTGATGTTCGCTCCCGTCGAGACCAGAACGTCCACGAACCTCCGCTCTATGAGCCACTTGACCATCTTCCACTGCCCGGCTGTGCTCATCGAACCGGCCAGGCCCAGGAAGATCACCGTGTCCTCCGCCCTTATCGCCTCCTCCCAGACCCTCAGGACCTCTCCGAGGGCCCGGGCCTGATAGGCGGTATCCCTCATCGCCTCCACCAGCTCCGAGACGCTCTTCTCGCCGACCTCCACCGCCTTCACCGGCTCTGAGAACAGTTCCCTATCCAATTCCCGTCATCCGTCGGTGAGCACTTTGCGTCAAAAATTATTCGTTGCTCAACCCGCGCCCACAGGAGTCTCCGAGGTCGAACTGTGTTATAGCGCAGTTTCAATGGACATTCTACCTCTCTTCCGATCGACTGGACCGTGAAGATTCATTAGACCCTTGAGGGGTTGACGGAGCGGATGGTAGAGGAGCAGCAACCGGTGAAGGAGCTGAGGCTGAGGGTCGCAGAGGCCCGGCAGAGGGACGTCGGGTACGGCATAGCGAGGATAGACAGGGAGGTGGGAGCTTCGGCCGGTCTCGCAACGGGTGACATAATAGAGATCAGGGGGAGGAAGCTCGCAGCGGCGACGCTCTGGCTCGGCTACCTCGAGGAGGAGAAGGACATCATCAGGATCGACGGTTACATCAGGAGCAACGCTGGTGTATCGCTGAACGAGTACGTCATCGTCAGGAAGGCGAACGTGAAGGAGGCCCAGCTCGTCGTCCTCGCGCCGGTGAACAACACGATCAAGCCCGACGAGAACTTCACCAAGCTCGTGAAGAGCAGGCTGATCGAGTACCCGCTGGTCCAGAAGAACGTTATACCTGTCCTCTTCTTCGGGAACCTCTTCAACTTCGCGGTTCTCCAGACTAGGCCGTCGGGCGTCGTGAAGATCACCCCGAAGACCAAGCTCGTGATCCACAGCAGACCGGTCCAGGAGAAGACGCTCAGCACCAACGTCACCTACGAGGACATAGGTGGGCTCCACGAGCAGATCCAGAAGATCAGGGAGATGGTCGAGCTGCCGCTGAGGTACCCGGAGCTCTTCCAGAAGCTCGGGATCGACCCGCCCAAGGGCGTCCTGCTCTACGGTCCTCCGGGATGCGGGAAGACGCTCCTCGCCAAGGCCGTCGCGACGGAGGCTGAGGCCAACTTCTTCCTGATCAACGGCCCCGAGATCATGAACAAGTACTACGGAGAGACGGAGGCGAAGTTGCGGGAGATCTTCAGGAAGGCCGAGGAGGAGGCGCCGAGCATCATCTTCATCGATGAGATCGACGCGATAGCTCCCAAGCGGAGCGAGGTCACAGGTGAGGTGGAGAAGAGGGTCGTCGCCCAGCTCCTCGCCCTGATGGACGGCCTCGAGAGCAGGGGCCAGGTGATCGTGATAGGTGCCACTAACAGGCCGAACGCGCTCGACCCTGCCCTGAGGAGACCTGGAAGGTTCGACAGGGAGATCGAGATCGGCATACCGGACAAGAAGGGCAGGAAGGAGATACTGCAGATACACACGAGGGGCATGCCTTTGGCCCCCGACGTCGACATCGACAAGCTGGCGGAGATCACAAAGGGCTACACGGGAGCTGACCTGGCCGCGCTCTGCAGGGAGGCAGCGATGAAGTGCATCCGTAGGATCCTCCCGAGCATCGACTTCAACGAGGAGAAGCTCTCGCCGGAGATACTGGACCAGCTCGTGGTGACGATGAGGGACTTCCTCGAGGCGTACAAGGAGATAACGCCGACGGCGCTGAGGGAGGTGGAGATCGAGACACCGAACGTCACATGGGACGACATAGGCGGGCTCGAGGACGTTAAGCAGAAGCTGATCGAGTCGATCGAGTGGCCGATAAGGTACGCCGATAGGTTCGAGAAGCTCGGGATCAAGCCTCCGAAGGGCGTCCTGCTCTACGGTCCTCCGGGATGCGGGAAGACGTTGCTGGCGAAGGCCGTCGCCACCGAGTCGGAGGCCAACTTCATCACGATCAAGGGCCCCGAGATCTACTCTAAGTGGGTGGGGGAGTCCGAGAGGGCGATCAGGGAGGTCTTCAGGAAGGCCCGTCAGGCTGCGCCCTGCGTGATATTCCTCGACGAGATCGAGACGCTGATACCGAGGAGGGACATGCTCGACGACAGCTCCGGCGTCGCCCATAGGGTGACCAGCACGCTCTTGGCCGAGATGGACGGAATCGAGGAGCTGAGGGACGTGATCGTGATCGGAGCTACCAACAGGCCCGACCTGATGGACCCGTCGGCCCTCAGGCCGGGGAGGTTCGACAGGCTGATCTACGTCCCTCCGCCCGATGAGAGGGGCAGGTACCAGATCCTGAAGATCTACACGAGGAAGATGCCTCTGGCCGAGGACGTGGACCTGGCGAAGCTGGCGGCGATGACAGAGGGTTACTCGGGCGCTGACCTCGAGTCGCTCTGCAGGGAGGCGGGGCTGGCGGCGCTCAGGAGGAGCCCCGACGCGGAGCTGGTGACTTGGGCCGACTTCCAGGAGGCGCTGAAGCTCGTCAAGCCGAGCATCAACCCGCAGATGCTGAAGGAGTACGAGAAGATCTCGGAGGTCCTGAGAAGTTCCGAGCGGCCCCTGACCATGTTCGGGTAAGTGCGATGCCTAACGCAGAACTTCTCGGCGCGGTCACCGAGACGCTTAGGAGGAACGGAGGGAAGATGATGGAGGCCCAGCTGCACAAGGCCCTCCAGTCCAAGGGAAGGGACCTCAGCCTTTTCGACCTGAGGAGGGCTCTCCTGGTGCTGGAGCTGAACGGGGTCGTCAGGGTCCAGAGCCTCGACGAGGAGAGGAAGCTGGTGACGCTGGTCGGCGTCAAGTGACGGGCGGACGTTACCATTTTCTTTCTTCAGGTTCAGGTCCTCTCTCCGCGCTCCTCCTAACTCGTCTCAGAACCACTGGTCGAGCCTCGTCTCGCCGGCCGTCTTCCTCTGCCTCTCCAGCAGCTCCCTCATCGCCTTCTCGACCCTCTCCTCGGAGAAGTCGTGCTCGTCGCAGAGGACCCGCTTGACCCTCTCCGGATCGACCGGGCGCCACTCGAGCTTGAAGTCGTCGGTCACCTGCGGGTTGAGGAAGAGCTTCCTAACCTCTTCGATGTCGACCTTGGGCTCGACGTTGAGGGCCTTGAGGGCCTTTTCGGCGGTCCCGAACTCCCTGATCAGCTGCAGGGCCCTCTTCGGACCCACCCCTTTGACGCCCTCGAAGTAATCGGTCCCTATCAGGATGGCCATGTCGATCAGCTGCTCCCTCGTCAGGTTCAGAGATGCGAAGAGCTTCTCGGCCCTAATCAGCTCCGGGCTGACCTCGACGTACTCCTTCCTTCCGGGCAGCTTCCTCCTTCCGACGACGGAGAGGTTCCTGACGAGCCTCGGCGACCCGAAGAGGATCGAGTCGTAGTCCTGAGAGGCAGAGGCCCAGACGTAGCCCTTCATCGCCATGTAGGCTGCCTGAGCCTCACCCTCCGACGGAGCCATCACGTAGGGGACGCCCATCGCCTCCAGCAACTCCTTTGCAGACTGGAGCATGTACTCCTCGAGGGACGCCGTCTGGCTCGCGTATTTCCTCGCAGCCTCGATGTCTCCCGCCTTGACCGCCTGCTCGTACTTCTCAGCCGCGACCTTCTTCGCCTCCACACGCTTCCTTATCGTCTCCTTCTTCAGCTCCGGCGGCTGGCCGTCGAAGACGTAGACCACCTTCACGTTCTCCTCGAGGAGGTTGAGGGTCCTGAAGAAGAGGCCGCTGAGGTGGCTTGTGACGCGGCCCCTGCTGTCCATGAGGGGCCTTCCGTCCGGTCCCCTGATCGTGGCGAGGAACTGGTAGAGCGCGTTGAAGCCGTCAATAGCGACGGACTTGCCGTTGAAGAACTGGAGGTTCACCTCCTCCACCGCCTCGGGAGGTATGATGTCGCCGAGCTTGACTCCCAAGCCCAGTTCAGATGGTCTGAGGTGGTTAAAAAGCGAGACGACTCATCGCCTTTTACATGTGCCCGCCTGGACTCGGGGTTACTGGATTGTTTTGGCCAAGGAATCCATCAGCGGAGGG
>JAVVHL010000030.1:0-11271 GCA_032249575.1 Candidatus Calditenuis sp.
ATGAAGGGGACAGGAATTGGACGTCGCTGCACTTATGGAGCTCAGGCGGAGGTTCGTGGGCAGGGGCATCTCGACGCTCCACCCGATAGTCGTAACGGAGGGGAGGAACGCGCTTCTGAGGACGGCCGACGGAAGGGAGCTGATCGACTTCACCAGCGGCATAGGCGTGACGAGCCTGGGGCACTGCAACGACAGGCTGATCGCTGCGGCCGAGAGGCAGCTGAGGAGGCTCTGGCACATCTGCTTCGCCGTTGCGGCCTACGAGCCTTACCTCGAGGTGGCTAGGAAGCTGTCAGAGCTGGCACCAACGGGTTCGGAGAACAAGGCTGCGCTCTTCAACAGCGGCGCGGAGGCCGTCGAGAACGCGGTGAAGGTGGCAAGGCTCGCTACAAGGAAGCAGGGGATCATAGCCTTCGAGAACTCCTTCCACGGCAGGACTTACCTCGCCCTGACGGCCACCGGCAAGTACCACCCCTACAAGGCCGGCCTGGAGCCCTTCGTCCCGGGGATATACCACGCTCCGTATCCGTACTGCTACCGTTGCCCGTTCGGGCAGACCTATCCCGAATGTGGGCTGGCGTGCCTCGACTACCTGAAGGGCTGGGTGATGAGGTTCGTCGCGCCTCCGGACTCCGTCGCCGCAGTCCTCTTCGAGCCGGTGCAGGGTGAGGGAGGGTTCGTGGTACCTCCGGCTGACTACGTGAGGGAGCTGGCCGGCTTCCTGCGGGATCAGGGCGTGCTGCTCATCGCCGACGAGGTCCAGACCGGTTTCGGCCGGACCGGGAGGCTCTTCGGGATTGAGAACTTCGGCGTGAAGGCGGACCTCTTCGCCCTCGGCAAGGCGATCGCCAACGGCCTTCCGCTCTCGGCGGTCGTAGGAAGGGCAGATCTGATGGACGCGGTCCACCCGATGGGGCTCGGCACAACCTTCGGAGGCAACCCGGTAGCGGCGGCCGTCGCCTCGGAGGTGATCGACGTCGTCAGCGACAGCCTCTTCCTAGGGAGGGTAAGGGAGTTGGGCGAGCTGATGGCGAGGAGGCTAGTGGAGCTCTCGGAGAGGTACGGGATCGTGGGGGACGTCAGGGGGCTAGGGATGATGAGGGCTCTGGAGCTGGTGAGGGACCGGAGGACCAAGGAACCTGCGGCTGAGGAGACGGATAGGGTCATCTCGACGGCCAGGTCGAAGGGCCTGCTGCTTCTGAAGGGAGGGGCCTTCGGCAACGTGATCAGGCTCCACCCGCCGCTGACAGTCGAGAGGGAGCTGCTGGAGAGGGGCCTGGACCTGCTGGAGGAGGCGCTGAGGGAGGTATCATCTGGCGCATCGACGTGAACGTACTCCGCTCCTGATCGACGCCCCCACCCCCATAATAGGAATATATTAGATGGTCTGCGAAAGGGTGGGAGCCATTGGGCTCCGAGCGGGCCTGCTTGGACATCGAGGAGGAGATCAGGTCGGTGATTGGCGAGCACGGCCAGTGCTTCACCGTCATGGGCGGGTTCGAGGTGCTCGTAAAGGACCCGACGAGGTTCCCGTGGGCTAAGGTCTTCAGGACGCTCCTCGAGCTGGGGCACGAGGTCTGGGTGGTGCTGAGGGGAGAGAACCTGGTGATCGTCTCGAAGGCCCCGGTCGAGTGAGGCCCTCATCCTCCTGCCGACGATTCGTGCAATACCTGTAATAGTAGCTGGACCTCCCTCGGAAAAGGATGGTCGACTCCGGGAAGGTCGCGGTTGTCCTGAGCGTCCTGGCCCTCCTACTCGTCGGGCTGTTGGTGCTGGAGCTGGACTCGATGAGCGGCGAGCTCAACCGCGTCAGCTCAAAGATAGCGCAGGTGGCCCAGCAGGTCGAGGGCCTCGCCTCGTTGACCCCCCAGACGCCTCAGGTGACGACGGTCACCGTCACGACGACGGTCGCGACGACAGCGGTCCGGTCAGAGGTGCAGGCTCTCCAGCAGCTCAACGTCTCCGAGATCTACGAGAGGGTGAAGGACTCGGTGGTGATGGTCAGGACCCTCGGCCGGCTCACCTCAGCCGTCGGGACAGGGTTCGTCTACGACGCAAGGGGTTACATAGTCACCAACTACCACGTCGTCGCAGGTGGCAACGAGATCTACGTCAGCTTCCTCGACGGCACGATGTTGCCCGCAACCCTCGTCGGCTATGACGTCGACACGGACCTGGCCGTCCTCAGGATACAACCTCCTTCCGATCTGCAGCTCAGACCCCTCCCGCTGGGAGACTCGAGGGCCCTCAGGATCGGCGACCCGGTGATCGCGATAGGCAACCCGTTCGGCCTCCAGGGCTCAGTAACTGTCGGCATCGTCAGCCAGAAGGGCAGGCTCCTTCCTTCGGACAGGGGCTACCTGATACCGGGCGTCATCCAGATCGATGCGGCCATCAACCCAGGCAACTCCGGAGGGCCCCTGCTCAACCACAAAGGCGAGGTGGTGGGCGTCACGACGGCCATCGAGACCACAACCGGAACCTTCTCTGGCGTAGGCTATGCGATCCCGTCATCGATCGTCGCCAGGGTCGTTCCCGTTCTGATAGAGAAGGGTCGGTACAGCCACAGCTACCTCGGGATATCGGGGAAGGAGCTGAACTCCCTTGTGGCTGAGAGGGCCGGGATACCCGTCAAGTCTGGTTTCCTCGTCGAGACCGTCGCCAACAACAGCCCCGCCAGCAGGGCAGGGCTAAGGGGAGGGAACACGAGGATCACCGTGGCCGGCGAGACGTACGTTATCGGCGGCGACGTGATAGTGGCCATCGACGGCAATCCGGTATCTTCGCTGGACGACCTCCTGACCTACCTGGTCGAGAACACCTCACCCGGTGACAGGGTGGTGCTCACGGTGATAAGGGATGGGAAGGCCGTGAACGTTCCGGTGGTGCTCGGCGCCAGGCCCTGAAGCCCTCACCTGATGACCTCCTTCGCGTACTTGCTTATGATCGGCCTGAAACCGAGGTTCTCGTAGAACGAGACGGCGATCTTGTGTTGCGAGGGAAACTCGGCGGTGATTATCCCTGCGCCCATGGACCTCAGCTCCTCCATCGCCTTCTCGATCATCGTCCTGCCGATGCCCCTCCGCCTGAACTCCGGAAGGAGGTAGAACTCCCTGATCACGCCCTCCCTCCGCGGCTCGTAGAAGAGCCTGTCGATCACGTCGGCCTTCAGGAAGCCCACGACCCTTCCTCCCTCCTCGCAGACGAGGACCAGCGAGTTGGGGTCCCTCATGGCCTCCGAGGCGTACCTGCGGGCCACCTCTGCGATCTCATCGGTCACGGTCAGCATCGGATCGAACTCCTCGTTCAGCCTCTTGTTCCTCACCAGCAGGTCCACTATCGCGTCGAGGTCCCGCTCGCTAGCCCTCCTGATTATCGGGTTAGGGTTCATCCCGTTGAGATGCCTCCGCCGATTAAAAAGGGAGACGCGGTCGGCACGTCCGGGTACAGCGATGTGATGGACCTCGTTGGCTGTTGGGCCTAAAGCCGCAGAACGGCGAGTTTGGAGCCGAAAGAACTGGAAGGAGTGAGGAAACTGCAAAAAATGCGGATACGGTTAGACGGGCGGCCTCAGGATCTTCTCCAGGAGCGCCCTGTCCTCCAGGACTGCCCTCAGCAGCCTGTCGGCGAGGTCCCTCATCGTCAGGTTCCTCTCTAGCGCCTCCCTCTTCAGCATGGCGTGGGTCGATCTCCGGACGTAGATGATCTCCCAGAACTCCTCGTGCAAGTGCGTCATGCGCTCCTCAGCCTCGCCACTGCCTTTGGCTCGAGGACCTTCGCGGCGATGTGGATGTAGGCGTCGATGCCGGAGAGCGTCGTGCTCGGCTCCACCACCTCCACTATCAGGTTCTGGTAGATCGCTCCGACGAGGGACCTCTCAGGGTTGATCAGCAGCACCTCTCCCCTCGGGACGACGGAGGTCGTGTGGAAGTCGATGCCGATGGTGGTCCGCGACTGGAGGCCGGTGGTCTTGTCGAGCGTCTCGCCAAAGGCCAGGCTGTTCACGAACTTGTCGTCCTTCAGGAGCTGATTGTACGTAGCCGGGTGGAGGAAGGCCCTGTAAGGTCCGGAGGAAGGCGTCAGGTCCTCTCCGTCGATCGCGCTCCTCAGGTCGATCAGGTGGTCGGTCTTCAGGGGAGGCGTGTAGGTGATCTCGGCCGCGATCTCGGTGCTTCCGAGGGAGCTGTAGAGCTGGTAGACGTGCTCGGTGGCCTTGACCATTATCGCCTCGCCGACGCTCCTGGTGTAGGCCTCGACGACCTGCCAGTTGGAGGCGTTGAGGAAGCTCACGTCCCAGAGGACCCTGGCCCTTATCCTCCTTCCGTCGGCGTCGAGGTCGTTGTCTATCTCCACGTACCTCGGCGGGGTTGAGACGTCGGGCGTCGTCCCTCCCTTCGCGTCGAAGAGCGCCCTGACCTTCGGGACCACGGGTACCTTGATCTTCGCCTCCCTCGTCTCGAACCACGTCCCCATCGCCCTCCAGACCTGCTTCGGGTAGGCGGCGTCGAAGACGGTCCTGATCACCTCAGCCAGGGCGCCCGCATCGCTCCCAGTCAGCGTGTACTTCGCCCAGAGCTGGAGCAGCTTGCTGCCGAAGGCCCTCCTCGGTATGTGGCTGAGGGCCTGCGAGTCGACGTCCAGCATCGAGTAGCACCTCCTGCTGAGCAGCGTCGGGTAGACCTTCGCCAGCTCCTCCAGCCTCTGCCTGAGCTCCTCCATCATCTCAGCACCACCCTTATCTCGTATCCGGGACCAGGAGCCTCGTCGAGCGCCACCCCGGATATCGACCTGCTGGCCCTCTCGATGGCGTCGGCCTCGGAAGCGCTGTAGGTCGTCGGGTGCGCTGGGTCCTGGACCTGGACGAAGCCTCCCGTCGTTCCTGCGACCATCGACCCCCTGGCGATCGGCCCTGCCGCCTTCACCCTCACCACGTTCCCCGCGAAGATCACCGCCCTCACCCCTCTCGCTCCCGGCTGGAGGATTTGGCCCTCGGCGAAGACGGCCACCGCATACCCTCTCGTTCCGTTGAAGGGCTTCAGCTCTCCGTCCGCATCTCCTACCGTCAGGGGCTCGCCTCCTGTCAGCGGCGTCGGGAGGTCGTTGTGGACGCTGAAGCTCGCCACCTCTCCTGCCCTCCAGAGCAGGGTTCCTGCCCTACCCAGACCTTCAGGTGCAGGCACACACGACCACCTCCTTGGCGCCCGGGGAGTTCAACCCCGAGCTCTGCGAGAGGCGGTTCCTGATGCGCGTGAGGAGCTCCGAGACCAGCTCGCCGCTCACCACCTTGGGCCAAGGCCTGTCGAGGAGTGCCAGGACGTCGGCGTGGCAGCAGAGCGACACCTCCCTCTCCAGCCTCCTCCTCAGGTCTGCGAGGAAGTAGCCCGGAACCCTCGCCGGCACGCTCACGTCGAGCAGAGCCATCAGCTCCGAGTGGTCGCACCTCTTTCCCTCCTCCTGCTCGGGGCCTATGATCGCGGTCGGCGGGTGGACCCGGTCCTCAGGGTTCAGCCCGATCGCCGAGTAGGGTTTGATCCTCTGGAGGAGGTCGGGCCTGCCGTTGCCCAGCGGCTCGACGAGGGTGCCCTCGAAGGCCGGCTCGAGCTCGAGGCAGAGGGTCGCAGCTGTGAAGTGGATGCCCTTCCTCTCGCAGACGGTCGATCCGGATCCGACGGTGCACGACTCGCTCCTCGCCCACTCCACGACGCTGACCCCCCTGAAGGCACCGGCCTCGACGAGCCCCATGACCGACGGATCGGTGATGGTCGCTACGGCCTCGACGGCTCCGTCGACCTCCTCAGCGTCGAGGACAACCCCGCACCAGCTGGTCACGTCGATCCCCCACTTGGCCGCATAGGCCTCAGAGATCTCGTCGAACATCGTCGCCATCGGTATCGGGAAGAGAAGGTGGTCGATGTCGATCGGTTTGTGGGCCAGCGTCCTCGCGGCCCTCTGCAACTCCTCCCGCGTTATGACCACAGACGGCTCGCCCTTGCTCCTGCCCTCCCTGATCGCGACCATCCTCGCAAGCCCTCCGTAGGGGCCCTGTGGCAGCTGACCTCGGACCGGACAGAGACCGTGTGGTATGCTGCGCATGACTCCGGCGGGCCTCGACAAGATTAGCTCCGCCAGCTCCCTCGCCGCCTCCCTCGCCTCCCTGCTGCTGTAACCGTGGGAGACGACGGCCCTCTCGAGAAGGGCCCTCTTAGCCGATACCTCGCAGACCATCGCGCTCACCTCCAGACCTCCCTCACGACGGAGCCGTAACAACAGTACATCCTCCTCCAGCCCTCCTGCTCGACGCCTCCGAGCTTCCATCCGGCCATCCTGAGCATCTCCCTCGCCTCCTCGACCGTTATGATCGGAGGGTTCCTCTCGTCCCCCCTCGCCGCCTCTATCACGTCCCTCACGTCCCACGAGGGCGCCTGCGGCTCGCCGAAGAGCAGCCTGATCCCTGAGGGTCCCGGATCGATGCCGTGCTGCCTCAGGACCTTCTCCAGCAGCTCGCTGTACTGGGCGCTGAGGTAATCCCTCAGAAGGGCTATCTCGGGCTCGAGGGCCTCGACGGCCGCCATCGCGCTTGCGTAGGTGAAGCCCGTGTAGGTGATCAGGCGTATCAGCGGGTTCCTGAGCCCTGTGACCACGTGCCTGTCGAGGTGGTCGATCAGCTCGTAGAACCTCGTCCTCGAGTCCATCTTCACCTCCAGCTGCTGGACGTCGAAGTCTACGACCAGGTCCTGCCCCGCCACCGCCTGCTCGTACGCCTCCCTGAAGGCCTCCCTCGCGGCCTTCGGAACCCTGAAGATGCTCCTCGGCGGATACTTCTCCACCAGTATCCTCATCGCGTTGTCTATCCTCTCCTTGATCTCCAGGAAAGGCGGCCTCCTGACCGTCTTCCCCTTGACCTGGTAGCCCATTCCCGGGCGAGCGAGGTGGTTCACGAGGCCCTCCCCGAAGGCCCCCTCGTCGACGGGGTTGAACCTCAGGTGCCAGACCTCCTCAGGTCCCAGCTCAGCGACCCTTCCGTGCCAATACTGGACGTACTTGATCGGCCTGCCGTCAGGACCCCTGACGATCCTCCTGACGCTGGAGAGGGGTATGTAGTGGAGGGCCTCTATCCTGCCGGGCGGCACCGTGTTGACGAAGGCGTTCCCGCTGAGCACCAGGTCCCTCGCCAGCTTGAGGTGGAGCTCGACGAACCTGTTCCTCCTCAGGAAGGCGTCTAAGAGCCTCAGGACCTCCGGCTCCTCGCCTACGAGGTAGTACTTCGTCCCTATCCTCGAGACGATCGAGTCCACAGCGAACTTCACGTAGTTGTCGCGCCTGTACCACTCCACCAGCTCCGCCAGGTCCGGGTCCGGCCTCTCCTCTACCCTGTACTCGACATGCCCGAGCACCCCTGCGCTGTATTCCGTCTCTTCCGCCCTCACGCGGTTCCTCACAGCTCCGAGCAGCTTCCCCACGACCCCGAGCCTCACGCCCAGAACGAGGTCGTCTCCCGATATCGGTTTTGTTCTAAAACTGTTAGATTTGTGAACCAAGAGGTTTCTGGAGCTTTACGATGCGGCCACATGCGTATTATCGCACGGTGCTCTTCAACATAATCGGCTGCACGGTAATATCCTCGCATCCAACTCTACCGGTATGCCGGGTTACCACGTCACGATTTACATCGACTCAGAGCTGCTCCGCGAGATCGAGGAGGAGAGGGGAGACGTTCCGAGGAGCAGGTTCATCGTAAAGCTGATCAGGCTTGGGCTCCAGGCGATGAGGGAGGAAGAGGACCGCAGGAGGTCGCCGGGTTACAGGTATGTAAGGTGAGTTGATCGTCTGCTGTAACAACGTTAACAGAAGAACGAAATTCCTGGGTCACAGCATGGGAGGGCGATGAGGTACCTCGCGTTCGGGAGGGAAAGCGGCCAGGGAGTCCAGGCTGAGCCGACGCTTTTCGCTGACCCGATTTCTGCAGAGATCCACACGGTAGAGGACGAGCTGGTGAGGACGTCCGTCTCGAGCAGGTTCGCGCTGGACAGGTTCCCCGGGCCGAGGAGGGTGGAGGGAGAGGTGGAGATGCTGATGGGGTCTGACGCCCCGACGGTCGCGTTGCTGGAGATGCTTCTGGGCAAGCTCGACGTCAACGAGTTCACGGGCTACAGGAGGTACGTCCTCTCACCGGTAGAGGTGGGAGAGAACCCAGTGACTTACACGCTGGAGCTGGCTACCGACGGGCAGGTGAGGGCCTTCGTGGGGACGGTCTGTGACTCGCTGAGGTTGGAGGTAAGGCCTGACGAGCCGGTCTCGGTGAGGTTCGGCCTTCTGGGCCTCGAGGAGCGCGAGGGGACCGCCAGGACGCCGAGCTTCGCCAGGCAACACCCGGTCTCGCCCCATTCCGCGACGTGCCTCCTCGGAGGGGTTCCTGTGGAGCTGGAGGAGCTGACGCTGAACGTCGAGAACGACCTCTCCAAGGACCACTACGTGATAGGGTCGAGGACGCTCAAGGCGCACGAGCTGGGAAGACTCAGCGTTACGGGCAGCTTCTCGGCCCGCTTCAGGGACAGGTCCCATCTGGAGCGCTTCCTCAGGTCGGAGGAGACTTCGATGGCCGTCAGGTTCAGCGCCGGGACGATAGACGGCGTGAACGAGAGGTACGTCCTCATCGAGATGCCGCGTATCGCCTACTCCTCTTGGAAGTGCGAGGTCAAGCCGTCCGAGAGGTTGGTCCAGGAGGTCGAGTTCACAGCCTTCCGCAGCGCCGAAGGCAGGCCGCCCATCCGCTTCGAGGTCCAGACGGAGGAGTGAGGGATGCCCAGCGTGATCAGGGTCAACGGCCGGGAGTACTCGGTTAGGCTCAGGGCCAAGGCTTGGCCTTACCTCCAGCTCCTCGCAAGGGCCCTCACAGACGCTCCTCCGAGCGAGGAGAGGTTGGAGCTGGCCGAGAGGAAGGTCCTCGAGCTCTGCGTAGATCCCTATCCGGAGGGGGACGAGGACGTGGTGTTGGCGAAGGTGATGGCCCTTTACGCGGCGCTGATGAGGGAGGCCGCCTCCACCTTTCGGGAGGAGGGAGCTGCTGGTGCTGGGAAGGTTGGGTGAGAGGTTCGGGAGGAGGCCTTCCGATTTCCTGAAGGGCGAGATGAGTGACCTGCTGGTTGACCTTCTGGCGGCGACCGAGCTCTCGAGGGAGGACGCTAGGAGGTGGAGGGCATTATCGAGGTGAGGTTTGGCGGCCTCGAGCGGGCCCTCGACTCCCTGAACGAGGAGAGAGTGCGGAGGCTCGGAGATTCCGTCATCAGCAGTCTGGCCAAGGAGGCGGCGAGGAGGGCTTCGGAGCTGGCTCCGCGTCGGACCGGTCGTCTCGCCTCCAGCATAACCTGCAGGAAGGTAGGCGCCATGAGGTACACGGTCGCACCGGCAGTCGGATACGCGGTCTTCCTCGAGCTCGGCGTCCGGCCCTTCCCGTTATTCAGGGCTGTCCCGATAGAGGGCGTAGGTTTCAGGTACATAGCGGTCCACCCAGGCATAGCTCCGCACAGGTTCCTCGAGAGGGGCGCGAGGGAGGCGGTTAGGAGGATCGGAGAGCTCCTGAGGTCGGCCTCACCATGAGCGAGAGGTACAGCATAGGCATAGAGTTCGTAGGCAGGGACGACGCTTCCGACGAGATCCGCTCTGTTGCAGAGGGGTTGCAGAAGCTCGGCGAGGCCAACGAGCAGGTCGTCGCCAGGGCAAAGGAGGTGGTGAGGAGCGCGAGGGAGGAGAGGACCGTGCTGAGGGCCGTTCAGGAGGAGGCCCAGGTCTTCGGGGAGAGGTCCCAGTTCGTCGCGAGGCAGCTCGGAGAGGTGGCCGGTTTCGCCTCGACGGTCTCGAAGATGATCACGGCCCTCGACACTTCCTTCACGAGGCTGAACACCGCACAGCTCGCCCTCGCCAGCGCACAGGAGAGGCAGAGGGAGATACTGAGGGAGCTGAACGAGCTCTACGGCGTCCAGGCGACGAACCTCAAGGAAGCTGAGGAGGCGCTGAGGAGGATGCTCGAGAGCGGCGAGGCGTCAGGCAGGTCAGCAGAGGCCCTGAAGGAGTCGCTGAGGAAGGTGAAGGACGCCCAGAAGGAGCTGGCTAGCGCAAGCGCCGAGGTAGAGAAGGCGGTCCAGTCGATGAACGCCCAGATAATAGCGGTCGGTGTCAGCTCGCTCGAGCTAGTGCCTAAGTTCATGTCGGTCGTCAACGGCATCTCGGCCCTCGTCGCGATCTCGCCGACGCTCTCCTCTGCCCTCGGCGCCCTGAGGACGGGTTTCGCGGCGCTCTACGCCTCCATGGGGCCTCTCGGCCTGGCCCTTCTGGCGGTCGGTACGGCTGCGGCCGTCATAGCTGCCAACTGGGAGAGCATAGCCCCGGTCTTCGAGCAGGTCGCCTCTTCGGTCCAGTCGGTCCTCTCGCCCGCCCTCGATTGGCTGAGGGTCAACGTCCTTGAGCCCCTCGCGTCGCTGCTCGGCAACGTCGTATCGTGGGTCCTGGCCTACATCGTGGACCTCGTGAGGAGCTGGTATTCGGCGACCTCGGCCCTCGGGGATGCCCTCGGGTGGTTCTGGAACGAGGTGCTAGTCCCGATAGCCGCTTACTTGGCCGGTCAGGTCAAAGGGGCCCTCGACCTGGTCTCTCAGGCCGTCTCGCTCCTGGAGGGGGCCTGGAACTCGATGGGGAGCGCGCTCGATGCGGTGTGGAGGAACGTGATCGTGCCGCTGGTGGCCTATTTCGTCGATCAGGTGCTGGCTACCCTGAGGTCGGTCTCCGAAGGCGCGAGGGCGATGGCCGAGGTCTTCGCAGGTGCCTTCAGGGCGATCTACGACGCGGCCCTCTCGTTCCTCAAGCCAGTGCTGGACCTGGTCAACTCCATCGTCTCGGGGATACAGGAGGCCTTCTCCTGGCTCCACCGTCAGCTGGTCGGAGGCTCCATCGTCCCTGAGATGTGGGAGGGCGTGGTCTCGTGGACCGAGTGGGGCGTCTCAGAGGTCGTCGGCAGCATCGACCGTTTGGCCAGATCGCTCGAGGGCCTCGGCGGCGCTCGCCCTCCGTCCTCGAGGAGCATAGCGATCAGCCTGACGCTCAACGTGACCTCTGGCCCGAGCGGAACGACGGGATGGGAGGACGTGGCGGAGGCGGTCAGCAGGGAGCTCGTCAGGAGACTCAGGTACCTCGTCTGACGGAGGGGGTTTTTGTCTACGTTTCACGGCTGGGAGCGCGAGGGCCCTCTCGTTGACGGTCCTCGGAGTGCTCTTGTAA
>JAVVHL010000031.1:0-11179 GCA_032249575.1 Candidatus Calditenuis sp.
GATCTGCGTAGAGACGAGACGGTTATATCCAGAGATTAGCTGGAAATTAGTCGAGAGAAATGTCCCAAACAGTTCCTCCACTGGTATCGACAGAGTGGGTCGCGAAGAACCTGGACAACCCCAACGTGAGGATCGTCGAGGTGGACTACGACCCGCAGACGGCGTATTACCAGGGGCACATCAGGGGGGCTATACTGTGGGACTGGAAGAAGGACATCAACGACCAGCTGGAGAGGAACATCGTCTCGAAGGAGGGGTTCGAGGCGCTGATGTCGAGGAGCGGCATCTCCAACGACACGCACGTCGTCCTCTACGGCGATTACAACAACTGGTTCGCCGCCTTCGCCTTCTGGGTGATGAAGCTTTACAACCACGAGAAGGTTAGCCTGATGGACGGCGGGAGGAAGAAGTGGATAGCCGAGGAGAGGGAGCTTGTCACCGAGGTCCCGAGCTACCCGCCAGCGCAGTACAGGGTCACGAGGGTGAACTACGAGTTCAGGATCTTCATGAACGACGTGAGGACCAGAATAGGGAGCCCGAATGTTGTGTTGGTCGACGTGAGGTCGCCCGACGAGTACACCGGCAAGATCCTCGCCCCGCCCGAATATCCGACCGAACATGCCCAGAGGGGAGGTCACATCCCAGGAGCGATCAACATACCTTGGGGCAAGGCGCTCAACGAGGACGGGACCTTCAAGCCCGTCGAGGAGCTGAGGAAGCTCTACGAGTCCGCTGGTGTCACGCCTGACAAGGAGGTGATAACCTACTGCAGGATCGGCGAGAGGTCCTCCGTTACGTGGTTCGTCCTGAAGTACCTGCTGGGATACCCGAAGGTCCGGAACTACGACGGAAGCTGGAGCGAGTGGGGCAACGCCGTGGGAGTCCCCATCGAGCGCTGATCCTGGACCTCCTAGTTCTCCGGTCCTAGAGTAAGCTCATTTTTTCGCGCTTCGTTGCAGATTAGGGTATAAGTGGGATGGTTCCTGTCACGCACGTAGGCAAGAACGTCTACGTCATCGACAACGGAGGGCTCGGGTACGAGAGGACCAACGCGACCTATGTCGTCAGGACCGAGAGCGGCTCATTCCTGATCGACACAGGTTACGCCATCGCTTACAGGAGGTTGATGCAGGGGCTCAGGGCCATCGGGATCGGAAGGAACGAGCTGAAGGCCGTCCTGCTGACGCACGTCCACCTTGACCACTGCGGAGCCGCCCCTCTCCTCCTCAGGGAGTTCGGGGACGCCGTTGTTGTGGTCCATCCCAAGGGCGCGAGGCACTTGGAGGATCCGGGGAGGTTGCTCGAGGCTACGAAGGAGATCTTCGGCGAGGCGGTGTTCAGGAGGATGGGAGGGCTCGAGCCGGTGGAGGGTTCGAGGATCGTGAGGGTCTCCGACGAGGAGGAGCTGGAGTTCGGTCAGGTCACGGTCAGGGCCCTCTACACGCCTGGCCATGCGCCCCATCACGTCGCCTACCTCCTCGAGCCACACCGTTTCGTCTTCGCCGGCGACGCCGTCTCCACAAGGGGACCGATTTTCAGGGTCCCGCTGCCCGACACGGTGCCGCCGGGCTTCGACATCGAGGCAGGCATGAGGAGCATAAGGCGGATCTTCGAGCTGGACCCGAGGCTCGTCCTGATAACGCACTACGGCTGGTACGTGGCCTCGCGGGAGCTGATGGAGGAGGAGCTCGAGCTGTACAAGCGTTGGTTCGAGAGGATCGGCTCGATGAAGGCGAAGGGGATGGACAGGTTCGCGGCAGCGGAGCAGATCATCCGCGAGTTAGAGGACGGCCTCCGCATGCCTCTCCACCCCGTAGCCCGGGATTGGATACGCCGGTACGTCTGGGGCGCGTACTTGAGCGTGAGCTGACCGGCAAGACAGTTTCGGGTCCGTCGATGTGAAGCGTCCCGAGGGCGTTTTCGTCGTCAAAGGAGGGTTGCGGTCACCGGCCCCGCTGCAACGCTCAACCCGTCTCGGCATGCCCTCAGGGAGATATACCACCGGGATCGGATGGGACCCGTGAGCGTGAAGCTGGTGCGGCCTGAGGCGCTGATCAGGGAGCTGGCGAGGTACCTGAAGGAGAACAGATTGGTGACGCCGCCGCCTTGGGCGATGTTCGTCAAGACGGGCGTGGCCAAGGAGAGACCTCCCCAGGATCCTGACTGGTGGTACGTCAGGTGCGCCTCCCTCCTCAGGAAGCTCTACCTCAAGGGGCCGATAGGCGTCTCGAGGCTCAGGAGGGAGTACAGCGACAGGCACAGGGTAGGTCACGGCAAACCCCACTCGGCTCCAGCGAGCGGGAACATCATCAGGAAGGCGCTGCAGCAGCTCGAGGCGGCCGGACTCGTCACGAAGCAGGACAGGAAGGGCCGCGTCCTCTCGGAGAAGGGGAGGAAGCTGGTGGAGGACTTCTGCGACAGGATACTGAAGGCCGAGCAGCAGGCGCCCGCATGAACGCGAGGGAACGGATGAGGTCGGTCAGGAAGGAGCTCGACGAGCTCTCTGGAGATGTGCTTGCCCTGAGGAGGTCGTACGAGGAGGGCTCTCTGGATCTGGACGAGTACTTCGAGAAGAGGTTCGTGCTCGAGGTCGTCCATACGTCACGTGCCGTCTCTGCGCTGAGGAAGGCCTTCCATATGGACTAAGCCCTCAACCGCCCTCGCCCATCATCCTCGCCAGCTCCTCGGGGTCGTTCGTCGGCATCCTGCAGCTGAAACCCTCACAGAGGTAGTAGGTAGGCCCTGGAGATATCACAACCTTGTCGCGGGCGGTGCTGCTGATGTGGGCAGGTAGCGAGCGCCTGTCGACCGGGATGAAGACCGTGTAGGGCTGGAACGACCTGACCGCTGCGGTCACGTGCTCAAAGGGCTCACCGCTTTCGTATGCGACGAAGAGCTCCCTCGACTCCCTCCCGAGGATCGGCATAGACGCGACGAGGTAGGGGAAGGCCAGAGGCTCGTCCTCGACCCTACCGCAGGTCCTGAGCGCCATCTCCGCCAACCTATAGGCCCTCTCCTCTCCGGTGGCGTGGAAGACCTTCGCCGCGAGGAGAAATGTCAGCGAGGCTCCCGAGGGGACTACGCCCTCGTAATCCTCCACGATGCCTGCGTGGGGACCCCTTTCGTCGCGGGGCGATGCCTGTAGCGTTCCGTCGTCCGATGCGAACCTCTCAGCCACAGCGTCGAGCAATTTCACGGCCAGGTCGAGCCATTTTTCGTCTCCAGTGAGAGAAAAGACGTCAAAGGCCGCGTTGCCCACAGCCGCGTAGTCCTCGAGCCTTCCCTCCACATCGCTCCTCCCCTTGAGCCAGTACCTCCAGACCCTGCTGCCCTCCACCACTGCCGACCTGAGCCCACCCATGACCTCCAGCGCCATCCCGAGGAATGCCCTCTCGCGGAGATGGAGGGCGGCTGACACGAGCGCCGAGACCGCGAGGCCGTTCCAAGACGCTATGACCTTCTCGTCCCTCTCGGGCCTCACACGCGAACCCCTCAGCTCCATCAGCCTCATCCGCACCAGCTCGACCGCCTCGGAAGGTTCGACGCCGAGCGCCGACGTGAGCTCCTCGGTCCTCCCTGCCCTGAAGAGGACGTTCCTCCCTCCCTCGAAGTTCCCTGCTGGAGTCGCGCCGAAGAGGGCCGCCACCTTTTTTCCGACGTCGGGCCCGAAGGCGGAGACGATCTCTTCGTAGGTCCAGGTGTAGAAGAGGCCCTCCACCCCTTCAGACTCGGCGTCGAGCGAGGAGCAGAAGGCACCGCATTCGGACCTCAACTCCCTCCGGAGGAAGTCTGCGGTCAGCCTGACGACCTCAGCGTACGAAGGGTCCCGGGTAACGGCGTACGCCTCCGAGTAGACCTGCACCAGCAGCGCGTTGTCGTACAGCATCTTCTCGAAGTGTGGTATCCTCCAGGCCCTGTCGACGGCGTACCTGTGGAAGCCTCCGCCTACCTGGTCCATTATGCCGCCCCTCATCATGGCGTCCAGCGTCTTCCTGAGCATCTTCAGGGCCACAGGGTCTCCAGTCAGGTGATGGTGCCTCAGGAGCAACATCAGGTATCCCTGGTTCGGGAACTTAGGCGCCGACCCAAAGCCCCCGTACTCGTCGTCGAAGAGCATCACCAGCTGGTCGAAGGCCGCCTCAATCGTCCTCCTCGACGGCTCCACCTTCTCGGGCCTCCGCCACTGCGTGAAGCTCTCCCTGACTGCCCTGTCGATTCTTTCAGCCTCGGCAAGGACCTGCTCCCTCCTCGTCTTCCAGGCCTGGATCACCGCGTCTAAGACCTGCCTGAAGCTCGGCAGTCCGTACCTCGGTTCCTTCGGGAAGTAGGTCCCTCCGTAAAAGGGCTTGAGGTCGGGAGTGAGGAAAACGGAGAGCGGCCACCCGCCGGTCCCGGTCATCAGTTGGACGGCCCTCATGTAGTACTCGTCGACGTGGGGGTGCTCCTCGCGGTCGACCTTGATGGGAACGAAGTGCCTGTTCAGGACCTTGGCGACCTCCTCGTCGCTGAAGGACTCCCTCTCCATCACGGAGCACCAGTGGCAG
Source organism: Candidatus Calditenuis sp. (assembly GCA_032249575.1). Classification (GTDB taxonomy): domain Archaea; phylum Thermoproteota; class Nitrososphaeria_A; order Caldarchaeales; family Calditenuaceae; genus Calditenuis. The sequence goes on from JAVVHL010000031.1 coordinate 4,545, forward strand.
GCGAGGTAACCGATGCTGAGGAAGATCGGCTTGTCCTCCTCCTTCGCCTTCCTGAAGGCCTCCTCTCCCCAAGGGTACCAGTCGACGGGGTTGAAGGCGTGCCTTCTGAGGTAAGGGCTCTTCGCGTCGATCAGCCTGTTCGGCCTCCTTTGATCGCCCATCCTCAACGTCATAAGATCGCCTTGAGATAAGGCCGTCTCACCTGAACGGTCATCGCTTTAACGAAGCCCGAGGAGGTGATGGGCGTGAAGCGGAGAACGAAGAAGGTGCTGGTGCTGATATCAGGCTATGCTGCGACCGGGAAGAGCACGCTGGGTCGTGCCCTGGCGAAGAGGCTCGGCATACCCTACTACTCCGGCGGTGACGCGCTGATGCGGCTGGCCCGGAAGATGGGGTTCAACGCGAGGGGGAGGAAGTGGTGGGACACGGAGGAGGGCATGAGGTTCCTCAGGATGAGGGAGGAGAACTTCGAGTTCGACCGGAAGGTCGACGAGGAGCTGGTCCAGATAGCGAAGGAGGGCTCTGCGGTGATCGACGGCTGGGTGATCCCGTGGCTCGTAGACGACGGCTTCAAGGTCTGGTTGAAGGCCGACCTCGAGACGAGGGCCGCGAGGCTGGCGAAGAGGGGGAAGATGGGGTACGAGGAGGCGCTGAAGGTGCTGAAGGAGAGGGAGGAGAGGAACAGGGAGCTGTACATGCGCCTCTACGGCATCAAGTGGGGCGAGGACTTGGCGCCGTTCCACCTGGTCCTCGACTCGACGAGGTTAGGAAAGGAGGACGTGCTGAGGGTCGTGTTGACGGCGGTGAGGGCCTACTTCGGCGTCTGAAGGGCCCACTCTGCCAAGACGCTCTCCCTTATCATCGACTCGAGGCAACGGTGGCAGACGTTGCCTCCGTGTAGCCTGCTGACCCTCTTCTGGGACTTGGGAATGGGCCTCTCGTCGTCGCGCCTGATGCCGTGGAGGACCTCGCCGCAGATCCCGCACCTCCTGAACCCTGGCCTCTTGTCCTCGTAGTGGACGACGGTCCTGCCGCCTGGAGTCCTGACGAAGACCCTCCTGATGCCCTTTCTAACCCTCTGGCTTCTCGTCGGCAAGCCTCTCACCCCTTCCGGGATGCCTGCGGACCGGTTGGACCGGCGGATTGATTAACCTGTTGAGGAGCGTGCCGAAGGCGAAGGCCGAGAGGATGTACCAGCCGAAGAACGGGATGCCGCCCTGCGCTACAACGAACGGCAGGTAGAAGCCTGGAGGGGCATGGAGGATCGGGTTGGTCCCGTAGTGCGCCGTGGCCCAGCTCAGGAAGGCCAAGTAGATCGCCAAGGTCGAGAACATCAGGATCATGTTCTTGCCCATCAGCCTGGTCTGGACCCGTTGGTAGTACTCCTTCTTTTTCTCGAGGCGCTGGAGGGCCTTGGCGTCCTTCTGCCTCACCGCCTTCAGCACCTCCTTTTGGTACTCCTGGACCTCGGCCATCAGGAGCATGTCCTCCCTCGTGAAGAGCTTCCGGCGTATCAGCGAGGTGAGCAGCGAGAGCGCTACGGTCAGCGCCATTATCTCGACGGCCTGTGTTGGGAGGGGCATCAGGCCTCCCCGAGGACCCTCGATATCGCCGGGTACATCTCGACGATCCTCTCCCTCAGCAACAGCGTGTAGTACTGGTACAGTATGCCGATCATCAGCAGAAGACCGGTACCGGTGCCGAAGGCGTTGACGTAGCCAGCAACGCTCGCGAGGAGGCCCACTATCACCGACCCTATGATGGTGACCACGCCGATGTACCTCCTGATGATAGAGGCGACGATCTCCGGTGCCCTCCTGAAGCCAGGGACCTGCATGCCCGCGCTGATGAGCTGGTCCGCGATCCTCTCCGGCGAGAGGCCTGCGACCGAGATCCAGAACTTGCCCAGCAGGACGCAGAAGCCCACCATCAGCAGCGCGAAGACGGCAGCCCTCGTAGGATCTGCAACAGCGTCTGTGAAGGAGTTGGGGCCTATCACGTAGTACGCGAGGCCTCCAGTTGGAACAGGGGTCCTGCTGGTCTCGCTGATTTTGAAGGTCCCGAGCAGGTTCAGGAACTGATTGGTGTTCTCGGGGTTGAACCTCGACCAGACGATGGAGGCGAGGTAGTAGATGTTGGTGAAGACCGTCGATGCCAGGATGACGGGGACGTTGGAGACGTAGAGGAGCTTAACGGGATAGGTGCCCCTGTAGCCGGCGAACCTCGAGTGCGATACGGGGATCTCGACCCTCACGCCCTCGGCGTATAGTAGTACGGCGATGATGGCGACGGTCGATATCAGCCCGAGTATGTCTCCCCTCCCTCCGACCTGCCTGATGAAGACCTCGCTCAGGGGCTTGCCCTCGGCTATAGCCTGGCCCATGGCCAGGATGACGCCGTGGTAGTAGCCGTCCTGCAGTATGAAAGGCGAGAAGAGGTCGTTGAAGATCTGGCCCGCGACTCCCGCGGCGATGAAGAGCGATATCCCGCTCCCGAGGCCCCACTTCTGGACCGTCTCGTCGAGGAGCATGATGATCACCGTGGCCGCCACGAGCTGCGCGAAGAGCAGCGGCGCAACCCTGGGGTCGACGTTGCCGAAGAAGCCGGCGTAGACGTAAACGGCTCCCTGGAAGATCGCTATCACGACGGTGAGGAGCCTGCTGGCGGAGGTGAAGAGCCTCCTGTCCTCGGGCTTCTTCAGGTCCAGCCTGATGATCTCGGCGCCTACGAGGAGCTGGAGGATCAGACCAGCAGTGACGATCGGGCCTATGCCGAGCGTCGTCAGCGTCCCAACGCTTGAGGCGAAGATGATGTTCAGGAGCGTTGGGCTCGTGCCCCCTGTGAACTCTTTGGGTAGGCCGTAGAGCGTGACGGAGGCCATCGACTCGTAGATCAGCAGGACCAGCCCCGTCCAGAGCAGCTTCTCTCCGAGGCCGAGCTTCCTCGTCGGCTTCTTTATCTCAGGTATGGCGTAGGTCAGAGCCTCTATGACCCGCCTGATCCCTCCCTTCTCTTCTGCCAAGCTCTACCTCACCGCTATTACTGAGCCTGTTGCCCTGAGCTTCTCCTCCGCTCCCTTGGTCCAAGCGTCGGCGATCACCCTGAGCCCCGAGACGTAGAGGACGCCGGAGCCGATCAGCTTAACAGGCACCTCGCCCCTCAGGTCCACCACCAGCCTCCCCTCCTCGTCCCTGGGAGCGGCCGGATCGGAAGAGAGGCGTTCGGCGATGGCAGAGAGCTCGGTCAGGTTCACCTCCCTCAGCTCCCTGCGCGTCGGAGGGACGAAGCCCTTCTCGCCGAAGTGATCGGGCTCGTACTTCAGGACGTAGGTCCACTTGTGCTTGTGCTTCCCCGCGTTCCCCCTTCCTCCCTTGGCGCCGTGCTTCCTGTGCTGCCCTATCTGTCCCCATCCGTAGGTCCTCGAACCCCTCCGCTTCCTCACCTTCCTGAACCTCGTCGGCATTCCGTCCACCTGAGCTCCTCGGCGCAGATAAGTAGTTTCGCGTGCCTCAGCCTTCCGAGGAGACCGGCTGACTGTCGGTTTTTCTCCAAGGATCAGATCTGCGGCCCGGGATGCGGAGGGTCCAGATACTGGTAATCGGTTACAACAAAGACGCCTGCGACGAGAGGGCCTGGAGGCTCGCCTACGAGGTGGGGCGCGAGGTGGCCAGAAGGGGAGCTGTCCTCGTAACCGGAGGGCTCGGAGGCGTCATGGAGGCCGCCAGTAAGGGAGCCTTCGAGGAAGGAGGCCTGACGGTCTCGATCATCCCTCAGAAGGACATGCGGGAGGCCAACCCCTACAGCACGGTCGTCGTGGCTACGGGGATCAGCCACATGAGGAACTTCATCAATGTCTACTCGGCCGACGGCGTCATAGTTGTGGGAGGAGGCGCTGGGACGCTGACGGAGATCGCGGCCGCCTACATCGAGGGGAAGCCGATAGTGGCGCTTAGGGGGTCTGGAGGGGTAGCCGACGAGTACGCGGGCAGGTACCTAGACCAGAGGAAGACTGTGCTGATCCACGCTGCAGACACGCCGTCGGAGGCCGTCGAGCTGGTCCTCAGGCTGATCACGGAGCGGGCCAGCACAGGTACCACCGGCAAATCGGGTACCTGAGATATCGTTAACAGGTTCGACCCCATAATTCAGGCAGGATGGTCGCTCCGCGCAGGACCGGCCTCCAGCGGGTCTATCTGTTCGGACTCGTGGCCGTAGCCATCGGCCTTGTAGTCGGTCTCGTCCTGTGGAACACCGCACTTACGTCTCTGATCAGGCCGTCGTCGGGTTACCAGCCGCCGATAAAGATGGAGGGCGGAACACTTCCTCCTCTGGACCTGATCGACCAGTACGGGAAGCCCTTCAGCCTCGAGATGGTAAAGGGGAAGCCGGTCTTCGTCTACTTCGGTTACACCAACTGCCCCGACGTCTGCCCTGTGGTCCTTCAGAAGTTCGCCAAGACCATCAGAGCGCTGGGACGTGACGCCGACAAGATCGCCTTCATCTTCGTCTCGGTCGATCCGTGGCGCGACACGCCGGAAGCGATGAGGGAGTACGTGAACAAGTACTTCGACCCCAGGATCATCGCTTTGACGGGCCCCGTTGAGAAGATAGAGCAACTCATCCTACAGTATAAGATACCGGTTTACTACACTGACGAGAAGGGCAACCCTGTCAACCCGGCAGAGCTGCCGCCTGGAACGAGGTACTTCGTAAACCACTTCGCCTGGGTGATAGGTGCCGACAGGAACCACAACGTGAGGCTCGCGCTGACGCCGGAGATGGAGGACAAGGAGTACATCGACGCGGCCAGATGGCTGATATCCCAATGAGGACACTCGGCCTGACGGTCGCCGTGCTCATTGCGCTGCTGCTCCAGCCAGCCCTTTCGGAGGAGGGTTACAGGCTCCCCGATTTCAAGGTCTACGAGTTCAGCCAGCTCGTCTGCGTCGCGAGGCAGGTCGGAGATTACAGGGTCCAGATTCTCATAGAGCCGACAGAGCCCAAAGCAGGCGAGAGGTTCTGGGTGACGGCCGTGATCAGCGAGCTCGACGGAAGGCCTGCGAGCGTAAACGCATACATCGTCGTCACAGACGGTTTGAGAGCCGTCAACTTCACCAGGCCTGTCAGGGTCGCCAACGGAATCTTCAGGGCCGAGCTCCTGCTGGAGAGGCCCGGCAGGTATGTCGCCTCTATCGCCGTCTCCGGCTCCAACGGGACCTACCTCATCAACGTGCCGATCACGGTCCTTGAGAGCTTCCAATCGTTGCTGAACTCTGTCGTCGTGGTGGCCTCGGTCATGGGAGCCTTCTGGGGGGTGGCGGTGGTCCTCAGCCTCCTCCTCGTTAGGAGCAGGAAGGTTGCAACCCCGCAACCCTCCTAGCCTCCTCGAGGACCTCCTTCCTTCCCGCTAGTAGGACGCCCTTTGTGAGGACCTCCAGCGCGAACCTCCTCCTCTCCCTAGCCAACCTGAAGAACTCCTCCACCGTGAAGACCCTCGGCTCCAGGTCGAGTGGCAGCTTCGGATCGATGTAGGCCGAGATCCTTTCCAAGGGGTTCTCAGGGGCCTCCCTCACGACGATCAGGAGGTCGATGTCGGAGGAGGGGAGGTAGCGTCCTTCGGCGAGGGAACCGAAGAGCACCACCAGCTCCGCCCTTCCCGAATTGACCAGGTCCTCCGCGTAACGCCTCACCCGCTCCATCAGGCTCCGGTAATCAAGTTTGAACACCTTTACTTCTGCAGAATTCGATGATCTCCCTCGCAACCTCCACCGCCCTCTCAGCGTCTCTCTTCGTATAATAGTCTAGTGGCGCGCCCTCGCTGTGGAAGTTCGGGTACCTCGTCGGTATGTAGTGCCTGTCCAATTCTTTCGCTCTCTCTATCAGCTCGACGTCAGGCCTGAGGTCCTCGGGAAGTGCCTCAAGCATCCTAGAGACCGAATGCCCCCAGACCTCCATGTTCCTGCTCTCGTAGAGCGCCTTGACCGCCTTCTCCGCTGCCTGCTGTGCAGCGAAGCAGGCCCACTCGTAATCGCCGAACTCCAGAGATCGCTCCGCATGTCTGAGGTCCTTGAGGGCCTGCCTCATCCAGTCCTTGGCCCGTGAGACCATCGCGTCTTCCGCCCAGTGATGCATGTCAGCCGAGATAAGCGTTGGTGCGCCCGCAAGCGCTGCCTTTTTGCGGAGTAAAAGAGGTGGTCTCGGAATCGTCGTTTCGAGCCCTTCCAGAAGAGCGTTTAATGCTCGGCGATGGAGAGTTGAGACGTGGACGAGGACCAGGAGACGTACTGGATGAAGGTCCACCACTCCTACACCGGTGAGGTCATCCTGGCTGCCTGCGACAGGGACCTGCTCGGTAAAAGGCTCAAGGTCTCCGACGGCTTCGAGGTCCTCGTCTCCGAGAGCTTCTACATGGGCAGGCTCGCGAAATGGGAGGAGGTGAGGTCATTGATCGCGCAGGTCACCATAGTCAACCTCGTCGGGAACAGCGTCGTGGGGAGGGCGATAAGCGACGGAATTGTGCCGGAGAGGGCCTGCAGGGAAGTGGGAGGGGTGAAGCACGTCCAGATCATGAGGTAACGCTGAAGAGGATAGACCTCAAGAGGCCTGCGAGGAAGAGGACGCCCCTCGGGTTAGGG
>JAVVHL010000032.1:0-11052 GCA_032249575.1 Candidatus Calditenuis sp.
GCTCATTTCACGAGCGACCTAAGCGACTTGATCATCGACTCGACGGAGTTCGCTGTTGAAAGGATCAGAGGTATCCTCTCGATCTCGCTGAGCCTCTTGGCGAGCTCGTCGACCGCATCAGGCCTCTTCGGGCCGTGAAGGATCACAGCCTTGGGCTTCAGGGGGAAGACCCTGATGGCCACCATAGGCGACCTGCCTGAGGTCACGTTGGTGAAGACCATGGCCCTCATCGAGTTGCGGCCGAAGAGGTTCACGAAGTCGTAGGGCCCCAGCTCCGTTATAGCCGCTAGGCTGTCTATCACCGTGTAGCCGTAAACGTGGCCGGAGACCTCGTTCGGCAACGTCAGCGGGACGCCCGCCACAGCTTCGACGACCCTCATCAGCTCCACGGGCTCCGGGAACTCGACCATGTCGATCACCGAGTGCTGGAGCTTCATCGTCCCCTCGAACATCTTGTGGACCACCTTCCCTCCCCTCTGGAGGTCCAGGTCGATCAGGCTCCTGACGAACCTGCTGACGAAGTTGGTACCCGGAGACCTCCTCTTCCCCTTCTCGTAATCGCTCAGAACAGGAGACGATATGCCCATCGCGCTCGCCACGTCCTTCTGCGTCAGGCCGAAGATCAGCCTCCACTTCCTCATCGTCCTCCCAGGCTCGTTGGAGAAGACGATCTCGGCCGCTATCTTGTAGGCCACCTGGTTAACTAGCCAGTCGCCGGAGGCCCTCCCCGACTCCACGGCCTGCAGTTTTAGCCCAATGGTTAATAAGTGATGCGGTGACGATAGCCGAATGAATTACGATAAGCAGCAAAGCGGTGTCGGCATGGCGGTCTTTGCGAGCCACAGCGCGCTCCAGCTGGTCCTCGGGGGGATGGCGCAGGGCTTGATGACGGCCCTCTTCGGCCACGGGCGGCACTTGAGACTTTATCGCAGATTCCCCGGGATCCGTTGCGACTTCGTCGAGTACTCGGGGCCCGAGACGCTCGACAGGCTCGCCGATGAAGGCTTCGTCCTGGTCCCCAACGGCTCTGTGGTCGAGTACGTCCGACCCGAGAACCTCTTCAGGACGAGGATCAGGGTCTTCGGGTCGAGGGAGCTGCTGAGGGTCGAGGCGGACCAGCACCAGAAGATGGAGTTGCTGAAGAAGGCCGGGATACCGATACCCAAGACCTTCGCGGGCCCCTCCGAGGTGGACCGTCCGGTCATCGTCAAGCTCCCCGGCGCTAGGGGAGGCATGGACTACAGGGTGACCGAGGACCCGCAGGAGGTGCGCGACCTGCAGCTCAGGGCCGTCTCTAAGGGGATCGTCAACGACCCGTCGGAGTTGATGATACAGGAGTATCTCATCGGTGCGACTATGTACGCCCACTACTTCCACTCGCCGATTTACGGCAGGACCGAGATCACGGGCTTCGACATCAGGTACGAGTCCGACGTCGACGGGCTGAGGAGGGCACCGGTGAGGATCGCCGAAAAGCTCTCACCGACCTTTACCGTCGTCGGCAACATACCAGTCTTCCCGAGGGAGAGGCTGCTGGAGACGTTCCTCGATTACGGCGAGCGCTTCGTAGAGACGGTGAGGCGCGAGCTCGGAGGGAAGTTCGCTGGCCCCTTCTGCCTCGAGTGCGTCGTCGACAGCGGTCTCAACGTCATAGCCTTCGAGTTCTCGGGCAGGATCGTCGCAGGGACCAACGTCTACTCGGTCCACGGAAGCCCTTACCTCGCCCTTTACTTCGGTAGGCCGATGACGGTCGGTGAGCGCGTCGCACACGAGCTTAAGACCGCCGCGGAAACCGGGAGCCTCGAAGAGGTCCTCACTTGATGGAACGCTTTTCGTTCAGGGGCTTCCGGTGAGAGCGCGATGAGGGTAGGGTCTGTGGCCTGCGTCGCCTCCCACTCGGCGCTGGACGTCTTCGACGGAGCCAAGGACGAGGGGTTCAGGACCGTGGCCGTCTGCAAGCGGGGAAGGGATGCGATCTACAAGGCGCTTTCCGAGCTGATCGACCACTACGTCGACCTTGAGGATTACAGGGAGATGCTCAGCGAGCCAGTGCAGAGGAGGCTCATTGAGCTCGAGAGCGTCGTCGTCCCCAACAGGAGCATGGCGGTCTACGTCGGGTACGAGGGAATCGAGAGGTCGCTCAGGGTCCCGTTCTTCGGGAACAGGATGATGCTGAGGTGGGAGGAGAGGACAGGCGAGAAGAACTACTACAGGCTGCTCGACGAGGCGGGGGTTTCGAGGCCGAAGACCTTCTCCGGGATCGAGGAGGTGGACAGGCCCGTCGTCCTGAAGGTTCAGGAAGCGGAGAGGACGCAGGAGAGGGCCTTCATCGTCGCAACCGACGGCGACGACCTCAGGCGGAAGGTGAGGAGGGCGCTGGAGGCAGGGACGATAAGCGAGGCAACGTTACGTTCGGCCGTGATCGAGGAGCTTCTGCTCGGAGCCCATTTCAACGTCAACTTCTTCCTGAGCAGGGTGAGGAGGAGGTTGGAGATCGTCAGCGTCGACAGGAGGGTCCAGAGCGACCTCGACGGATACCTCAGGCTCACGGCGAGGGAACAGCTCGAGTTGGGAAGGGAGCCGTCGATGATCGAGGTGGGACACGAACCTGCTACGTTGAGGGAGAGCCTCCTCAACCAGATCTACGAGATGGGGAAGAGGGTAGTGGAGGCTTCGGCGAGGCTAGAGCCACCGGGGCTGATAGGGCCCTTCACGCTCCAGCTGATGGTTCTGCCAGACCTGAGGTCGGTGGTCTACGACTTCGCGCCCCGGATCGGAGGGGGCACCAACGCCCACATGGGCATCGGAGGGAACTACTCGAAGCTCTTCCTGAGGAGGGCGGTCTCGATGGGGAGGAGGATCTGCATCGAGCTGAGGGAGGCACAGGAGCAGGGGATGCTCGAAGAGGTCCTAACCTAAAGCGGCTCAGAGGAGAGGAAGGTCGCCGGTGACCTTGTCGACTAGGTGGGAAGGCGCAGGACCAATGCCCAGAGCAGTTACAGTCCCCGGCTCCAGCTCCGTCAGCCCCGCATCCGACACGACCTCGCAGGGAAGCCCGAGGGCCTCTGCCCTCCGCTTCCTCTCCTCGAGCTCCCCGAGGGAGCTCACCTTAACGACCACCTTCTTCTGACCCTCGCTCAGCCAACGGTCCACCCAGAACCGGTTCTCCCGCATCGCCCTGAGCAGCGCCGAGACCGAGGCGTGGGCCACCTGGACAGCGGTCTTTCCGACACTCATCTTGATGTCGGTCCTGACGACGATGACCTGCTTGAACTCGAACTGCGCGCTCACAGCGACACCCTCCTCCCTCCGTAACGAGCGGGGGAGTTGTTGACCCTCACGACCGTCGTCCTCCCATAGGCCTCGAGCTCCTCCCTGACCTGCTCCACGCTCTCCTCAGCGCATAGAGCCGCGATCGCTGGGCCTGTCCCAGAGATGGAGCACGCCAACGCCCCCTTCCTGATGGCGCCCACAATAACCTCCGTTCCGTAGCCGAGGGCCGCTGCGTGGACGAGTCCGTTCAGCGTCATCGCCCTCAGGTAGTCTCCGCGCATCGCATGCTCGAAAGCCACCTCGACGAGGTCCCTGAAAGGAGCTAAGGCCTCCCGCTTGAAGGAAGCGGTGTAGGTCCTCCTGCCTTCTGGCACGGCTATTACGACCCTCAACCCTTCGTCGACCTCTGCCCTCATCAGCAGCGCGCTCCTCCTGTTGTCGGTGACCACGAAGCCACCGAGCATGCAGGCCGATGCGTCGTCGGCGGCACCCGTGATGGATGTTCCGGAGCGAATGGAGACCTCCGTGACGAGGTTGAGCAGGTCCTGGTACCTCGGCATCTCACCTATCGCGTCGAGGAGGGCGAGGGTTATGGCGGAGGCAGCGGCGCTGGAGCTCTTCAGGCCCACAGCAACCGGTATCTCCGAGTCGACCTCTATTTTGCAGCCGTAGCCCTTCAGGCCGTAACGCTCCGCCAAAAGCTCGAAGGCCGTCCTCGCCACAGAGTCGTCGACCTCCCTATTGTTGCACCTGAACGAGAAGGGCCCGTTCTCCGAGAGCTCCGCGGTGGCCCTGAGCCTCAAGGATATGCCTATCGCCGCACCCCTACCCGTCGATATCGCGTTGACCACCGTCACCGCTCCTCCCACCTCGGCGCTCCCCTTCATCCGGCCGACCTCCTGCCGAGGCATCATAGTAAATCTCCATTTAGGATGTAAGGGCCGTGAGCCTGGCCTCGGACGCGTGAGGAAAAATAGGACTCGGAAGGACTTCGGATGGGCCGGGGTCCCATAGCGGCCATTGGGGCGGCCTGGAGACCTTGCTCGAAAGCCGCTGCCCCGATGAGGGGCGCGCGGGTTCGAGTCCCGCCCCCGGCGCTTCACTCGGATTCGTCGAAAGTTGCGGCTTTCACAATTTTTGGAGCATAATTCTTGCGGAACAAATCAAACACATCAGGTGACAAAAGAACAGCGAGTTCCTCTTTTTAGGCCCGTGATCCCGAGAGAAGAGTTGAGGGAAAAGAAATTGTCACTTGAACCTCATCCAACCCTCCATCTTCTCCCAGCTCCAGAGGTAGTCGTGGGGGACAGAGTAGCCGAAGACGATGCAGCCTCGCCACACCGCGAACTGGGGCTCCTCGGAGACCTTGACCGAGACGTTCTCAATGCCCATCGCCTGGAGGTCGTGCCTGATCCTGGTGCCCGAGTCGACGGCTATCCCCTTCAGCTCGGGCGGAGGCGTCCATGAAAGATTTCCGCCTGAGAGTAGGACCTGGCTGTAGAGGTAAGGCTGGAGCTCTACTGGGCAGCGCTCCACGGCCGAGACTACCGCCTCCGATAGCGGCATCGTCCCGTGGAAGACGGTGTCTCCGACCTTCACGTCCCTCGGCCTCGGCATCCCTCTACGGAAGTAGCTCTCGAAGACCTCTTTGTTGGGGTCGAAGACGTACTCGCCGATGAGGAACCTGGCCCATGAGTACTCGCCTAGATCGACGGTTATCCTCGTTCCCGGTATCTTGATGGGCTTCCTGACGAGGGAAGGATTGGACCTCGCGACCGAGACCGCTCTGTCCAGGTCCAAGGGGAGAAGGCCCAGTTGCTCCTTCACCCTCCTCACGAAGGACTCCTCCTTCGCCAAGTCGCCGTACCCCGCATCCTTCAGGATCTCTGCGGTTATCGCGTTGGCGTCAGCGCCTCCCCTGTTCAGCGCCACCATCGCTCCCCTTATCGGAGCCCTCGAGATCGGCGTGACCTGCGTGTTGCCGTGGCCGCTCTCGATGACGACGCAAGAGGTCGTCCTGTGAGCTATCGCGACAGCGAGGGGCTGGGGTATCACGGTAGCAGAGCGGACAAGCCCTTCGTCGGCCAGCCTCGAGAAGATCTCGAAGAATTTCTCGTACATGTAGCCCGGTGCGACGGCTGAAAGGGCCGCGACGACGTAGAACCCGCCGAAGCCGATGGCGGCCTTGGGTCTGAACTCGTTCAGCGCATACCGCGTCAGCTCCTCCACCACCCTCCAGGCCCTCACGTCCTCCCTGGCTATCACGCCGCTCCTCATCGGGTAGACGAGCCTCGTCAGGAGGTCAGCGCCGCTCTCGAGGAAGAGCGCGACGTCCCTCCCAACTACCACATCCCTCTCGACGCCCATTATCGCTGAGACAATAGATTTCTCGGGGAAGTAGCCTCGGTTCTCGACGACCTGGGGCCTCTCTCCTAGCGTTATCGGCCCGTACTTGAAGTCGCTGGTGCCGTAGTCGGCTCCGAAAACGTAGCGGCGCTTGTACTCCTCCTCGAACACTCCGTCAACCAACTGCTCCTACTCTCTTATGAGATTGTCGCCAATCGAGAATTCCCTCTGCTGAAGGCACAAGAAAGGAGATTCGGCATGGACTGTGGATCAGCCGGCTATGCCCGGACGTACTTGCTCGGGTCAACCGGCTTCTTCTTCCTCGGAGAGTTCCTGAGCAGGATTCCGCAGTAGGGGCACCTGACGCTGTCGGTCAGATGGTAAACCCTGCACCTGCTGCAGTACTTGTACCCGGCCGCGTAGCTCCTCCTGGTCACCTCCTTCTTGACCTGTCCTGCCTGAACCTCCTGCTGTACCGCGGTCATGTCTACCACCCGGACGGCGTTTCTTAATTTAATAGTTTGGCATATACTTTATATGCTGTACATAAACGGCTGATGCAAGATGCGTCACGGAATAAGGCTTTCCATAGCATGTTTAAATTTGGGCGTTGAAACAGGGTCCAGAACGATCGAGAGCAACGTGGAAGCGGCCCTGACGAGGAGCCTGACGTAGTCCTCGGTCGAGAAGGCGGAAGGGTTGAAGCAGGGATAGGGGAGGGGCCCGGAAGGGGTGAGGACGTAGCTCACCGATGACCCTGCACCGATCTCGGCACCCATGGCGGCCAGCGAACGGGCTGCGAGGGCCGTAGCGCACCTCACCCTGTAATCCTCAGGCTCCCTCGAGAGGACCCGCGTGACGACCAGCAGCTCCGGATCGACGCGTCCCAGGACCAGCGTTGCGACGTAACGCCTCAGGACCTCCACGCACTCCTGCGCCGCCCTTCTGAGCTCCTCTGGAGAGCGGGCCTCCGATAGCCGGGAGAGCATCTCCAGCTGCATCCTCCTCACGAGCTCCGGCACGTCCCTCCTCCTCGCCTCTATCCCCCTGAACTTCAGCCGGCCTTCGGTGGTGACGCCGAAGTACCTGCCGTTGACGGGCCTCGAACCGTCGCGCCTCGACGGCAGGAAAGCTATCCAGCGGTAGACGCCCTCCAAGCTCACCGGCAGATTGGTGGCCCTCTCGACCTCAGCGGCCAGCTCCCTGTACTCGTCCTCTCCGGCGCCCTCCTTCCTGACCCAGAGGGAGTCGACGATTCCGTGGATCACCTCGAAGCCCATCTCCTCGGCGACCCTCACGGCCTTCAGCAGTGCAGCCCTCGCGTGGGCGCAGACGGCCATGTGGGCGAGCCTGCTGCCGAACTTGGCCTTCCTGAAGCCGAGGTATCCGAAGGACGAGACGAGGACCCACTTCAGGGCGTCGGCCCTCGCCCTGTAGATCCCTGCGCGCTGGCCGTCGTTCAGCTCCTTGATGAGGCGCTTGTAGGCGAGCCTCTTCCTCAGCGGCAGCTCTATGGCCTCGGGGACAAGACCCAAATTCCTCCTGCAGGTGTGCCCTCCTATCTCGGGGATCGGGGTGCCGTCGTCTGCGCAGCACGCGCAATTCACCGTCTCGGCGCTGACGTTGAACCGCGTTATGATCATCGGGTACATGCTCTGGAAGTCCAACTCGGCCACGTTCCAGTAGACTCCGGGCCTGTGGTCGAGCGTCAGGCCTCCCCTGTCCATCAGCAACAGGTCGCTCAGCCGGAAGTAGAGCGTCCTCCTGGGCCTCGAGGGGACCATGACCCGTCGCCTGTGGGCCACTTCGAACTGGAGAGAGGTCATGCACTGGCCGATGGTGTAACGTGCGGCGTCGTGGAGGGGCACAACGCAGGTCCTCGCGACCTCGATCACGCCGTGCAGCCCCGTGTGTGAAAACGTGAAGGAGTTCTCGGGGTCGATGTGGACCCTCCCCCTCAGCCTGAAGGGCCTGTGCCTCCGGTAGACCCTGCCGTAGCTCCAGTAGACCGACGGAGGTCCTGACGCGTTAGTGAGAGGAGCCCTTCCGAGCTCCAGATCGATCCCCAGCTCCGAAGACCTGTGGAGGACGTAGCGCATCGCGAAGGAGTCTCCCTCCTTGACCAGCAGCACGTCCGGGTCCCAGCTGGCCAGCAACTCCTTGAGTCCCTCCAGAACCGAGGCCTCGTCGCCTTCGAGGACGGCCTCCTCTCCACAGGACCTCACCCTCACCTCCCTCAGCGGATCGTCAAACGAGGGAAGCCTGCGCCTCACTTCTGTGACCACCTCGAGCTCGGCGACCCTCATCCAGCCCACGTCGTAGTCCAGCTCCTCCCTCGAGTCGAGGGCCCTGAGCCTGCAGGCCGAGAAGTCGAGCTCCACCAGCGCCGTCGGGAAGACGCCGTGCTCGTACAGGAACTGCTGGAGGACTGGGACGTCGACGTTGTGGACCCTGAGGGCCCTGTAGCCTCCTAGCTCCTCGATCGCCGCCGCTACCCTCCTCCTCTCCCTGATCCCAACCCTGACCTCGAGGGCCTCCGCCGGCCTTCCTCCCGGCTCCTCCCGCACCTCCACCAGCCCGCAGCCCTCGAACCTCCTAACCACCTCTCTGAGCGCCTCAGGCGATCCCGTGACGTAGATCGGCGGCCTCCACCTGACCGTGTGGGAGGTAACGCGGCGGTCGTCGTGCCTCAGCCAGAGCTCGACCCCATCGCCTTCGGGAGAGACGTTCAGGTCCAGCAGCCTACCCCTGACCCTCATCCTTCCCCACCAGCCCCTCAAGCGCCCTCTCGATCCGCCTGAGCCTCGACTCGTGGGCCAGAAGCAGCGAGACCAGCATCACCTCGAACGCCTCGCGCTCCGGATACATCGAGCCTGCGTGGACGTACCTGAACGCCTGAGAGGTCAGCGCCTCGAAGTCCTCCCTCTCTGACCTCAGGAGGGCGGCCCTGAACCTCGACCAGCGCGCCAGCTCCTCCTCGAGCCTCTGCCTGTAGGTCGGCACGTTCCTGCCCATCACCCGCTTCCCTCGAAGACCTCCTGATATCGAGGGAGAGTTCGGCGAATGTGGAAGGGTTGACCGAAAGTCCGGCCCCGATTTCAGGCTTCCGAAAGTGGGAGCACGTTGGCCATGAAGGGAAGAGCCCTGATGCGAACCCAGAGCCCTTCCGTTGACGAACGCCTCTTATGCGGGCGGGCAGAGGGCCCTAAGGATGGAGGGGATCCTGCTCAGCCACGGCAGGAACTACTTCTCCCAAGACAGGCCCCTCCAGCTCTTCCTCGAGCATCTGGGCTTCAGGCATCGGGGATCTTTGGACGAGCTCGGCAGCTACGTCTCGACGAGGATGATGCCGGAGGCCTACTACATCGACCGCTACGCGAGGCCCTCCCTGATCAAGTGGAGCGTCAGGGGCGAGGAGCTGAACGAGGTCCTTGTCTCCTCCGGCCACCTCAGGACCCTTTACGACCTGCTGAGGTTCGGCGTCGTCGCGAAGGCCTTGACCGGTGAGGCCGACCTGATGTACCACTTCGTCTCCGGATACGTCATCTCCGACGCTGGCCTCTTCTGCTCGATCACGCTGACCATGCAGACGGCCTACGGTCTCAGCAAGTACGGCGACGACCCGACTAGGAGCGCTTACCTCCCCCACTTCCTCAGGGAGGAGAGGCCGTGGATGGGGGCCACGTTCTACACGGAACTCGGTGCGGGGAGCGACCTGGGAGGGCTCGAGACGGTCGCCGAGCGTGCAGAGGACGGGACGTGGAGGTTGAGGGGGCTGAAGTACTTCGCCAGCAACGCGGGCCTCGCGAACGCTGCTATTGTGACTGCCAAACCGGCACCGGTCAGGTACGGAGCCAAGGCGGTGGCCGCCTTCTTCGCACCGGCCCTAAGACCGGACGGAAGGCCGAACTGGAGGCTGCTGAGGCTGAAGGAGAAGCTGGGGACGATCACGGTACCCACAGGTGAGGTCGAGCTGAACGGGACGCTGGCCCACCTGCTCGGCACGCTGGAAGAGGGGATCTACATCGCTCTAGAGATATTGACGATCGCGAGGATCGACAACTCCGTAGCCGGACTCGGCCTCGCACGGAAGGCACTCTGGGAAGCGTACCTATACGGACAGGAGCGCAGGGCCTTCGGGAGGCGCCTGATAGAACACCCGCTCTACCTGCGGGACCTCGTGGAGATGGAGGCGCGGCTCCAGGCCAACCTGCTGCTGGCTTTGACTGCAGCGAGGAACTTCGCCGACGTCTCAGGAGAGAGGCCTCCTTACAGCCCAGCCTATCACGGTGCGAGGCTGCTGACGCACGTCACCAAGAACATGGCCGCTTGGACCTCGATAGACCTGACGAGGTACGCCATGGAGCTGATGGGAGGGATCGGCTTCCTCGAGGAGTTCCCCTTGGCGAAGATCCACAGGGACTCCCTTGTCACGTCGATCTGGGAGGGGACGAGCAACGTCCACTCGCTCGACATGGCCGAGGCCTTCTTCTCGAAGGAGGCCGGGTGGCAGACGTTGGACCGTCTGGAGGCCGAGATCTCGAGGCTGAGCGATCAGGAAGTGAGGCGTAAGCTCATGGCTGTCCTGGAGACGGTGAGGGAGGAGGCCGCTATGGCGATGAGGGACGGCGTCGAGCTCCACTCGAAGAGGCTCCTGACCCTCTTGGGCAAGCTGGCTGCAAGCACCCTCTACCAAAGCTGGGCCGAGTCCTCGGGAGAGGAGTGGGCGACGGCCATCAGCAGGGTCTACTTGCTCAACGAAGTGTTGGGCAAGGACGTCGACTCGGACCTCGTGAGGAGGTCCAGCTACGGCCTCACTTGGATGGGCTAGCCCTCGAGATCCTGACTCTGCGGACTTCGGTGCGTTCTCACAGGCCGACAAATTCACTAATACCGGAGCCCTGAGGGACTCCGTCGGATGTCCGTCTCCTTCGGCGGCGGCTACCTGAAGACGAGGCTGGAGCTCCTGAGGCTGAAGAGGTCCCTGAGGACCGCAGAGCGCGTCTACAGGATACTCGAGGACAAGAGGGACGTTCTGGTGAGGACGTTGAACGAGCTGATCGATCAGGCCCAGGAGCTCAGGGAGGCGATAACGGGAAGACTCGAGGAGGCCTACTCGGACCTCTCGACGGCCTACGTGAAGTGCGGTCCTGAGACTACCGAGCTGATCGCCAAGACCCTCGCCGAGTCCCTCTCGGTCAAGGTCAGGTCATACACGCTGATGGGCATACAGGTCCCGACGGTGGAGGTGGAGGAGACGAGGTTTCCCTTGCCGTACGGTTTCCTCGAGACGACGGCGGAGCTCGACGAGGCTGCCAGGAAGCTGAGGGCCGTGATACCGGAGGTCTGCAAGGCGGCGGCCGTCGAGAGCGCGATCTTCAGGATCGCCGAGGAACTGAGGAGGACGCAGAGGCTCCTGAACGCGCTGGAGTA